>OMOG01000004.1:5859-44892 GCA_900290305.1 Candidatus Sulfopaludibacter sp. SbA4 | reverse complement strand
CGGCGTAGTGGGCGCCGGCGGCGCGGGTTTCCCCACCTACGTCAAAGCGCAGTCTCACGTGGAATTCATGATCGCCAACGGCGCCGAGTGCGAGCCCCTCATCCACAAGGACGCCGAGTTGATGAAGCACTTTCCCGAGGGAATCCTGGCGGGCATGCTCTCCATGATGGATTCGACCGGCGCCACATCCGGCAAGTTCGGCATCAAGACCAAGAACGCCGAATCGCTCGAAGCCCTCCAGCACCACGTCGATTCGAGGCGCATCGAATTCGTCATGCTGGGCGACTTCTACCCTTCGGGCGACGAGTACGAGCTGGTCTACACGGCCACCGGCCGCCTGATTCCGCCGGCGGGGATTCCGCTGCAAGTCGGCTGCGTGGTCAACAACGTGGAAACGCTCTACAACGTACACCTGGCGGAGCAGGGCACGCCCGTCACCGAAAAGTTCCTCTCCGTGTGCGGCGCGGTGAAGGAGCCCAAATCGTTCTGGGTGCCGGTGGGCACTCCGTTCCGCGATCTGCTGGCGCTGGCAGGCGGCGCCACCTGCGGGGATTTCGGGGTCTTCATCAGCGGCCTCATGATGGGCACCCTGACCTTCGACCTCGACGACGTGGTGACCAAAACCACCGGCGGCCTGATCGTGCTGCCGCGCGACCATTACCTGCTGACGCGCAAGACGCGGTCGCAGCAGGAGATGAACCACATCGGCAAATCGGCGTGCGACCAGTGCAGCTACTGCACCGAATTCTGCCCGCGCTACCTGCTGGGCTACGAGGTGCAACCGCACAAGGTGATGCGCAGCCTGGGCTTCACCACCACAGGCGCCGACATCTGGAACCAGTGGTCGGAGCTGTGCTGCGCGTGCGGCCTGTGCACGTTGTACGCCTGTCCCGAGGACTTGTATCCCAAAGAAGCCTGCGACCAGGGCAAGCACGATCGCCGCGCCGCGGGTCTGAAGTTCGTGCAGCAGCGGCCCGTCGAGGTGCACCCCATGAAAGAGTACCGGCGCGTGCCGCTCACGCAACTGCGGCGGCGCTTGCAGGTGGAAGAGTACGAGAAGGAGACGCCCTTCGCGGACGTGAAATGCCGGCCGGCGGCGGTGCGGATCAAGATGCGGCAGCATGCCGGAGAGGCCGCCGTTCCCAGCGTACAGGAGGGCAAGCGCGTGAAGAAGGGGCAAATCGTGGGGCGCGTGGAGGATGCGAAGCTGGGCGCCAACGTACACGCCAGCATCGACGGCAAGGTGCGGAGCGTGACCGCCGACGCGGTGGAGATAGTGGCCTAAGCTTTTTCTGCAAAAAACATGGCACAGAACTCACTCGGATTGATCGAACTGACCAGCATTGCGGCGGGGTTCCAGACCTGCGACGCGATGTTGAAGGCCGCGAACGTGGACCTGGTGCTGTCGCGTTCCATCTGCTCGGGCAAGTACATGGTGATGGTGCGGTCGGCGAGCCGCTTTTCGGTGATCGACTCGTTCGTAATTCCGAACCTGCACGAATCGGTCTTCCCGGCCATCAGCGGCGCATCCAAAGTCGAGGAGCTGGAGGCGCTGGGGATCGTGGAGTCGTTCTCGGTGGCCTCGCTGATCGAGGGTGCGGATGCGGCGGTGAAGGCCGCCAACGTCCAGTTGATCGAGATCCGGCTGGCCATGGCGCTCGGCGGAAAGGCTTTCGTCACGTTGACCGGCAACGTGGCGGCGGTGCAGAGCGCGGTGGACGCCGGCGCGCAGGTGGTGGGGCAGAAGGGCATGCTGGTGAACAAGGTGGTGATCCCGCACCCGCGGCCGGAACTGCTCACCGAGATGATTTGACCTTCGACACGTGGCACAGGCATTCCTGCCTCTGGATCGCCGCGAACGGCATCCACTTCGAAGTAGCGACCCTGGGCACCGGCGACCGCCTCGCGCTCCTGCTTCACGGATTCCCGGAGCACCCGATTTCGTGGCGTCACCAGATGCCGCTGCTGGCGGGGCTCGGATACCGCGTGTGGGCGCCCAGTCTGCGCGGGTATGGCGGCACCGATTCGCCGCGCGAGGTGTCAGCCTATCGGATGAAGGTGCTGGTGGAAGACGTCGCCTCGCTCATCCGGGCTTCGGGTGCGCGCGAGACCCTGCTCATGGGCCACGATTGGGGCGGCGCGCTGGCCTGGGCGCTGGCCATGCGGCAGCCCGCGCTGGTCAATCGCCTGGTGGTGTGCAACCTGCCGCATCCGGCCTGCTTTCTGCGGGAGATCCGGCGGCCGGCCCAGCTCGCACGCTCCTGGTACATGCTGGCTTTCCAGTTGCCGATCCTGCCCGAGGCGATCCTGGGCTTCCGCCAGGGGCGCGTCGCCGCCGGCTTGATCCGCCGGACGTCATGCGATCCGTCGCGATTTCCCGACGACGTCATCGAAGTCTACCGCCGCAACGCCGCGCGTCCCGGCGGCCTCACCGCGATGCTCAACTGGTATCGCGCGCTCTTCCGCGGCGGGCTTGGCCGGACCTTTCCAAAGATCGGGATTCCGACGCTGTTGCTGTGGGGCGATCACGATGTCTTCCTCGGCATCCGGACGACGCACGGCACGGAGGATTACGTTGCGGATCTGACGTTCCGCGTGCTGCCCGGCGTCTCCCACTGGGTGCAGCAGGAAGCGCCGGAAGCGGTGAATGCCATGCTCGAGGCATGGCTCACGGGTGCGCCTGTGCCGGATTAGTATCATGACCGCGAGATTGTGAAAAATGCGAATGCGCAGGCGAAACCGCCGGCGAAACCGCCTGCGCCACCACAACAAGTGCCGCGTTCTCAGAGGTGGGGCTGGCGCTTTCGCCTGCCAACCGATTTTTTCTCAGCTTCTCACGGGAGGGGTGTTCCGTACAAGGCGCCAAACCACGCCGGGACGCAGCAGGATCGAAGGGTGCGCCGTTAAGGTGAGCACGCGATAGAATTCGCGCGTGACATACGGATCGCCGCAGGTCGCCAGGCGATCGCGATAGGCGCGCGTCAGATGGTACTCGAGCGGCCGGCGGCCGGTGGTCTGAGGGTACTTCAGGTTCTCGCCGCAGGAGAGCGCCCAGGCGGCCGAGATCACCCGGTCGATTCTCTTCCAGTAGCCTGCCAGGGGAGCGCCGCGCGCGAGGCAATCGGCGAGCACCTCGGCCTCCATTGCCGAGACCGTCATGCCTTGGCCGAACGCCGGGTCGAAACAGCAGACGGCATCGCCGATCGCGAGCAGTCCCTCGGGGAACCCCGGGAGCTTGCCGTAGTGGCGCCGCACCGATGCCGGATGGCGGAATCGCACCAATGGCGAGACCGGTTCCGCACGCGAGAGGATGTCGAAGACGTGCGGCTGGTGAAGGCTCCTGGCGAACTCGAGGAAGCCCGCCAGATCACCCGGGGGATGATCGCCATGGTAGCCGCCGACGGCGCCGGTGACTAAGCCATCTTCGACCGAAACCACCGACCCGAGCCGGGTCTGATCGGGCGGCCGTCCCACGACGTACAGAATGGGATGATCGGGCGCAAGCCGATCGGGCACGCGGAAGCGCGCGGAGGTGTAGCCGAGGCCGATGCCGATGTGAGTTTCGGGAGCCGTGCCGCAGCCATGCTCCGCCAGCCACCGGGGAAGGCGCGTGTTTCGGCCCGCCGCGTCGATGACCAGGTCCGCGCGCAGATCGCGCCCCGGCTGCAGAGTCACACCCACCACGCTGCCGCCGTCGAAAAGCAGCGCGTTCGCGGACGTCTTATATAGGATACGGACATTCGGAATTCGAGCCACCCAACAGCGCAGATGCTCCTCGAGGAACGGGCGGGTTTGCGCCAGCGAAAACAGCCCCGTCTCGACTCGCGGCATCCAGTTGCCGATCAGGTGAAAGCGCGAGCCTCCGTAGTCGAACCGCTTCGAGCCATCGCGCACCAGTTCTTCCGATCGGCCGGGGAACAGGCGGTCGAGAACGCGCGCGCCGCCGGGTAAAAGGACATGGGTCTGCTCGCCGTGCGGAACCCCCGTGCGCGCCTGAACGCCCTCCGGCTTCGCGTCCCCTTCGAGCACGGTCACTGCGCGGAAGTGGTCCGCCAGCACGCGCGCCGCCAGCAGGCCGCCCATGCTGGCGCCGATGACGATGGCGTGATCTCTGCCTGCGCGGCCGGAAACTCCCATAAGTGATTTTACCTATCGGCCTAAGGCTTTCCATCGTCTAGTTGACGGGCCGTTGTCCATCGATGATAATATTGACGTTACCGTCTGAAATGCGCCACGAATGAAAGGCCACTTCTTCGTTCCGCTGCTTCTGGTGGGCCTGCTCCAGAATGTCGGCCCGCTTGCCGGGCAAGTAAGAACCGCCACGGCTGCGCCTCCGGCCAAGAAGGCTCCGGCCAAGAGGATTGTCCGCAGAAGCGCCCCGCCCGTCGATCCAACGCTCGGCGATAACGTGGATGGCGAAGATCTCACGATTCGCCGCGCCGCCGTCGCCGCTCTCGGCACCATGAACGGCAGCGTGGTGGTAGTGGACCCGTCCAACGGGCGCATCCTCACCATGGTCAACCAGAAACTGGGGTTCAAGAGCGGCTTCATTCCCTGCTCCACCATCAAGCTGGTCACTTCCCTGGCTGCGCTTTCCGAGCACGTGGTGAGTCCCGAAACCGTGATCCACACCACGCGTTACACGAGTTTCAACCTGACCACCGCGATTGCCCATTCCGACAACCAATACTTCACGATCCTCGGAAATCGCCTCGGTTTCGAACGTGTGGTGCACTACGCCCAGATGCTCGGGCTGGGCGAGAAAGCTGGCCTCGACATTCCGGACGAGCAACCGGGGGTGGTGCCCGACGGGCCGCCCAAGGCCGGCGGCATGGGGCTCCAAACCGCCTACGGCGAAGGCTTCCTGGTAACGCCTCTCGAATTGTCCGCCCTGCTCTCGGCCATCGCCAATGGCGGAACCCTTTACTCCCTGCAATATCCCCGCACGCAGTCTGAAATCGACGATTTCGTCCCCAAGGTCAAACGGGCGCTCGACGAACTGGCGCCCGACGCCATCTCCGACTTGAAGGTCGGCATGCGCGGCGCGGTGGATTACGGCACCGGCAAACGCGCCAACTACGATCCCAACGAGCCGGTGCTGGGGAAGACCGGCACCTGCCTCCTTCAACGATGTCGGCTACCATCGGCTCGTGGTGGTGGTGATGCTGACCGGCACGCACTCGGTCAACGGTCCGATGGCGGCCGGGGTGGCCGGAGCCATATACCGCAATCTTTCGGAGCAGCGCTATTTCACGGCCGAAGCGGCGAGGAAGGGTTTGCCCGAAATCATCACCACCTATCCCTGCTGCCGGCAGTAAACGGGTACTGAAGTACCCGTTTTCAGCCCGCAAGTTATTGATTCTTGGTGAAAGACGGGTACAAAGTACCGGGCACCCACCCGTTTTACCGGGTCCTTCCTGCCCGATCTACCGATGTGCCGCCGCCTCTCTCCGCGCCATCCTGAAATCACAGGAGGCTTTCAATGGCAAACGAATTGGCCGCGCTTTCAAACGAGCTGGCGGCTGCAGTGGAACAGGCGGGACGCTCGGTGGTGGCGGTCCACGCGCGCCCGCGATTCTCATCGAGCGGGGTGTTCTGGCGGCCGGGCGTCATCGTCACGGCCCAGCACACCATCCGCCGGGAGGAGGAGATTACGGTCACGCTGCCGGATGGCACGAACGCTGCGGCAACTCTGGCGGGCAGCGATCCCGGCACGGATGTCGCGGTCCTCAAGGTGGAAAGCGCAGGCCCCGCCGCCGCCGCGCGAGTGAGCGCGCCGCCCGCGCCCGGCAACCTGGCGCTCACCATCGGGCGCTCCGAGGATTCCGGAGTGAACGCCACCATGGGGATCGTCAGCGCCGTCAGCGGTTCCTGGCGCACGTGGCGCGGCGGAAGGCTCGACCACTACATCCGGCTCGATCTCACGCTCTACCCCGGCTCGTCGGGAGGCGTGGTGATCTCGACCGCCGGCGAAGTTATCGGCATCGCCACTTCGGCTCTCTCGCGCATCGCCGGTGTGGCCATCCCGGCAAGCACCATCGACCGCGTGGCGGACGAGATCCTGGCCCGCGGGCGCGTGTCTCGCGGCTACCTGGGAGTGGGGCTGCAACCGGTCGAGCTGCCCGATCATCACAAAGGCCTGATCGTGTTGTCGCTTGCGCCGGATGGGCCGGCGGCCAAGGCGGGTGTGCTCATCGGCGATATTCTGGTCTCGCTCGGCGGCTCGGCCGTCGACGATACGGACGATATCCAGGGTGTGCTCGAATTGCACCCGGTGGGCCAGAGCGTGGTGGCCGCCGTGTTGCGCGGCGGAGTCTCGCGCGAGATCGCGATCGTGGTTGGGGAACGTCCCCGGGGGAACTGACATGCGCGGATTCGGAGAGATTGCGGAGCGGCTCCGGCGGTCCACCGTCCAGGTGTGTTCCGACCCGCGCCGGGGCAGCGGATCGGGAATCGTCTGGAGTTCCGATGGCCTCATCCTCACCAACGCGCACGTCGCCCGGGCATCGGAAATGCAGGTCGAACTGTGGGACGGGCGCCGCCTCGAAGCGCGTGTGCTCGACCGGGATTCGCGGCGCGACCTGGCATCGCTGCGCATCGCCGCGCCGGGCCTCGAAGCCGTGACGCCCGGCGATTCCGGCGCGCTTCGCGCGGGCGAGCTGGTGATCGCGGTGGGAAATCCGCTGGGGTTTGCCGGTGCGGTGTCCACCGGGGTGATCCACTCGATCGGCCCTCTGCCGGGGATGGCGCGCCAACGGTGGATTCGCGCCGACGTGCAGCTCGCTCCCGGCAATTCGGGCGGGCCGCTGGCCAACGCCCAAGGCCAGGTGATCGGGATCAACACCGCGATCGTCAACGGCCTGGGCGTGGCGGTTCCTTCCAACGCGGTGACAGCCTTCCTGCGGCAGGGCGCCCGCCCGTCGCTGGGCGTGACGCTTCGTCCGGTTCCAGTGGGCCTCGAGATTCTCGGCGTGGAGCCCGATGGGGCCGCGGCCGCCGCGTCCCTGCGCCAGGGGGACATCCTATTGGGTTCGTTCGACGACCTCGGTGACGCTCTGGATTCGGGACGCGACGTGCTGCGCCTGCAGTTCTTCCGCGGAGACCGTACCAAGGTTCGGGAAGCGTTCGTGCGGCTCCCGGCACAGGTAAAGGCGGCGGCGTGATCCGGCTGCTGATTGCGGCGCCATCCGCGGTCATGCGAGCGGGGCTCGAGACGCTGGCCGCCTCCAGCCCCGACGTGGAGTTGCTGGGTTCGTTTCCGGATCTTGCGGCGGTCGAGGATCCAGCCCCGACGTGGAGTTGCTGGGTTCGTTTCCGGATCTTGCGGCGGTCGAGGATTTGCACCCCGACGTCGTCCTCACCGCCATTCCGCTCGAAGACATCCCGCCGCCCGCCAACGGGCGCGTGCCGGCGCTGGTGCTGCTGACCGGCGAATCGCAGCCCGTCTGGACCCAGGAGGCGCTGCGCCTCGGGGTGCGCGCGGTGCTGTCGCGCGATGCCTCGGCATCCGAGATCCTGGCGGCCGTGGAAGCCGCCGCGAGCGGCATGGCGGTGCTCGACCCGCGCGATCTCGACGCCTTGCTGCGCGCGGCCGCTCCGGTCCATACCGCCGGCGAAGCGGCCTCGCTCACCGCCCGCGAGTTGGAGGTGCTGCGCATGATGGCCGAGGGCGCCGCCAACAAAACCATCGCGTGGAAGCTCGCCATCTCCGAGCACACCGTGAAGTTCCACGTGGCATCGATTCTGGGAAAGCTCCACGCTGCGAGCCGCACCGAGGCCGTCACGATGGGAATCCGCCAGGGGTTGATTCTGTTGTAGGGCGGACCCCCTCGCTCCGTGCAACGGAGTGGTCCGCGCGGGACGCCCTCGTCCCGCTGTCCGGCAGCGAACCTCCGCCGCCTCCGTTCTCTCAGGTTTTGACTCTCTCTTGGTTTTCTCCGCGCTTGTCTCCGCTCCTCCGTGGCTCCGCGGTGAGCTTTTCCTGCACCGTTCACGCCACCCGGTACTTATCCCGGCACTCCTTCGAACAGAAGTGGAGCAGTTCCCCATTGACGCTCCGGGTGATGCTGGCGGCGGTGGAAACGTACGTGCCGCAAACCGGATCCTTCTTCAGCTCGCCTCCGACGGAAACGGGAGGCGGCTGCTGAGGACGGTTCTGCGGCACACCGCCGGATTGGAAGCTGGCGAAGAGACTCTTGAGCGCCGATCGCACCAGCCAGAAAACCAGCAGGGGGAAAATGATGCGGACAAACAGGAAACGAATCATGGAGTCGGGGCGGACGCCGGCAGCGCCCACCCCGGGGCCTCAAACCTACTGCTTTTTCTTCTTGGTGGTGTCTTTCGTGTCTTTCTTGGCGTTGGGGTTCTGGAACTGGGTTTGCACGCTCGACCCCAAGGTCGTCAGCATGTCCTTGGCGGATTGCGCGTAGGGGCCGTTGGGCTGCAATTCCAGGTACTTGTTGAAAGCATCCACCGTGCCGGGAACCGGGTTGATCTTGCCGTCGGATCCGATTTGGGCCTTGCCCACCAGCGTCACACCGTACTGGTAATAGGCGTCGGCATACGTCGGGGTGAGCTCGATGGCCTTCTTGAAGGCTTCGCCGGCGGCGTCGTTCTGTCCCGTGTTGACCAGGATGGCGCCGAGGTTGTAGAAATACTTGCCACCGTTGGCCGGATCGAGATCCGCCGCCTTTTTTAGTTCGGCCTGCATTTCCGGAAACTTCTTGGCCTTCGCCAGTGCCAGCGCGTAGTTGTTATGGCTGGCCGGATCGTCGGGCTTCAGCTCGATGGCCTTGTTGTACGCCTCCAGAGATTTGGCGATGTTGGCATCGAACTCCGGCCCGGTCTTGGTTTCGGCCAGCTTGACGTAAGCCTCCCCCAGTTGCGCCCAGACGGCTTGCTGCGTCGGATCGACTTCGGCAGCCTTGGCGAACGCCGGAACCGCCTGGTCGTACTGCTTGTTCTGCATGGCGGTCATCCCGGTATTGAAGGCGTCGTTCAGCTCGTTGCGCTTCTTCATCTTCTCGGAGCTGTCTTTGATCTGTTTCTCCATCGCCGCCTTCTGCTCCGGAGTCAGACCGCGCTCGAGCTCCTTGGAAATCTGGCCGGATTCCACCGCCTTCTGCATTTCCGCCTGCTTGCTGGAATTCGACATCTGGGTCTTGCTCAGGTCGAAATCGATGGGTTTTGAATCACCCGGCGACGTTCGCACGCCGTTGACCTTGTCGGCCTCTTTTCCACCCACGTTGACCGCGATGGTATAGGTACCCATCGGCAGGCCCATGTAGATGTAGTGGCCCTTCTTATCGGTCTTGCACTTGTAGTTTCCTTTGATATCGGTGCGCGTGATTTGGATCTCCGCGCCTTGTAACGGCTTGCCGTCTGTACCTTTCACTACCCCTTCAACCGTCGTGATTTGGGCGAGCGAAGTGAGGGCCGAGAACACCATCCCGGCGGCAACGAGGGCTACGTTCCGCATCGTCATAGAACCTCCAACTTTAGACTATTATGTATTAAATTCCAGTATAGCGCCACAGGGGGGCGTGGCACAGGCATTCCTGCCTGTGTTTCTACTCCTCAAAAAGCCCGATTTGCTCCTTGGGCACCGGTTTGGGCTTCCGTCTCTTCAACGGGCTGCCGATCACCCCCAGCACTGCCACGGACCGCAGGGCCGCCCGGGGGACGAAGATCCTCTGGTTATTGCTGGAAGGGTCCGGCGGGATCACCGTGAAACCGTAGTGCTCCACCTGGAGGAGGTTGTTGGTCATGATGCCTTCCATGACCTCCCCGTCCCGGAATTCGAAACGAACCCAAAGCCCCTCCATCTTGGGGCGTGTGAAGAAAACCCGCCTGGCCGGCTCGTCCTGGCCGTCAAAATCGCGCACGAACGAGATGCTCTTGATGTCCATGTAGGGGACGGTAGTGGCATTGCCCTGAGTCGAGAGCAGCTCCACACCCGCAGGCTGCAGATAGGACACGGGATTGACGTGACCCGCCACCGGTTCCTTCTCAAACCGGTGGATCACTGCCTTTTTGGTGGTGGAGGCGGACAAATCTTACCTTCTTCTTCACAGATGTGTTTCAAACATTTCGGCCGTTATTGTATCATTGGCACGATGTCTGGTTCGTCCACGTTAGATTCTACGCGACTTGCGAACCAGATGACTGCGTTTCTCAACTTCTGCCGCCTGGAAAAGGGGCTTTCGGCCAACTCCCTTGATGCCTATACCACTGATTTATCGAGGTTTACTGTCTTTCTGGGGGAATCTTCCGGGCTCCCCGCCATGGAACAGCTCCGCCTTTATCTCGATCATTTATACCAATCCGGCCTGGGCAGCCGGTCCGTTGCCAGGCACCTGACCACCCTCCGCAGCTTCTACGGGTTTCTCCTGAGGGAAGGGCTTATCGAAAGCGACCCCACCGAGCACCTGCGCACCCCCCGGCAGTGGCAGACAATCCCTAAGTTCCTGAATTTAGAGGACATCGACAAGATCATCCAGGCGCCGGATACATCCCGCCCCACCGGTCTTCGCGACCGCGCCATGCTGGAACTGCTTTATGCGACTGGATTGCGGGTCTCCGAACTCTGCCGCGTGGGGGTGGGGGACCTGAATCGGGAGGGTGTGCTGCGGACCATGGGGAAAGGGAACAAGCAGCGGCTCGTCCCGGTCGGCAGGGAAGCCATCCAGGCCGTGGAGAGCTATCTCCAGACTGGCCGGGGCGCTTTGCTCAAAGGGCGGGCCAGCCGCTACCTCTTTGTAACGGCGCGCGGCGGATGTCTGACCCGGCAGGGATTTTGGAAGCTGCTCGCCGGATACGGCCGGCAGGCCGGCATTTTCCACGGGCTCACGCCCCACATACTCCGTCATAGTTTTGCCACGCACCTGCTCGAAGGCGGGGCCGATCTCCGCAGCGTGCAGGTGATGTTGGGGCACGCCGACATCTCGACCACCCAAATTTATACCCACGTCATGCGGTCGAGGCTTCGGGACACGGTCGATCGGCACCATCCCCGGGCTTGATTAACACCTGGGGGCTTGACCACGGATTCTTGACAATCGAGAGCGCTTCGAATGAGCGACTACATTTACATGCTGGAGAGCCACCTGAGTCCCGATCAGAACCGGGTGGTGGAGGAAGTCCAGGCGGCGGCGTTACAGGCCAATGTCAACGTGTTCCTCACGGGTGGGGCCATGCGCGACATGCTGGCGGGGTTCCGCATTCGCGACCTGGATTTCGTGGTCGAGGGCCAGGCGCTGAAAGTGGCCAAGGCCGTCGCGGACCGCACCGGCGCCAAACTGGTGTCCTCCGACGACAATCGCAAGTGCGCGGAACTGTTGTTCGCCACGGGCGTTACGGCGCAGATTGCCATGTCGCGCCAGGAGAAGCACACGCGCGCGGGAGCCAAACCCCAGGTCTCGCCCGCCACCATCCAGGACGATCTGCGCGGCCGCGATTTCACCTGCAACGCGATCGCCCTGTCCCTGAACAAGGCTTCCCGCGGCCTGCTGCTGGACCCCATGAACGGGCTGGCCGACATCGGGCGGCGCGAGATCCGCTCGGTCAACCCCTACGGCTTTTACGACGATCCGTCGCGGCTTTTCCGCCTGGCCCGGTTCCGAGTGCGGTTGGGATTCGCGGTGGAGGAACGAACCCAAATGCAGGTCGCCAACGCGCGCGAGGCAGAGGCGGAGAAGGCGATTTCGGCGAAGTTTCTGGGCGAGGAGCTCAAGCGGATCGGGGTGGAAGACGCTCCGGCCGAGATCGTCAAGATCCTCGAAGAGGAGGGGTTGCTGACCCTGATCTCGCCGGCGTTGACGGGAGCCAAGTCGAACCTGGCCGGGATTGGGAAGCTGGACAAGATGAGCCGGCTCCTGCAGGACGACACGCGGACCCGCGGCGCACGGCTCGGACCATTTCTGTACGCGCTCACCGAGAAGCTCACTCCCAAGGAGAAGCAGGCTCTGATCAAAGCCACGGAACTATCGAAAGCCGATGTGGATCTGTGGCAGAAGCTGGAGGCCCGTGCCAAGAAGCTGGAGACGGCGCTCCGTTCGGCGCGCATCCGCAAGCCGTCGCAGGTGTACCAGATCGTGGTTTCGGCGCAGCCCGACGAACTGCTGTTCCTGCTGTACCACTCGGCCCTGAAGCCGGTGCAGGAGCGCCTGAAGAACTACTTCCAGAAGTATTTGCCCCTGGTGCAGGAGATCACGCCGGAGGAGTGGGCCGCGCTGGAGCCGAAGCCGGGAACGCCGAAGTACGCCAAGGCGCGCGACGAGTTCATCGCCAATCGCCTGGATCGGCGGCCGCCTAAGAAAGTGGAGGAGCCGGCTCCCGTGGAGGCGCCTCCGCCAGCGCCCGAGCCGCCGCGCCGCGGCGGAGGCTTCGCCGCCGGTCCGCGGCACGGGTAGCGGTCCCATGAAAAACGGGGCCATGGGCCGGGGGCCAGGGGCCGGGGAGTGGAAGCGTACCGGCGCGCGCCGGTTTTCCAGGGCACGCCGTCAGCAAGCGGTTCCCGGATGCGCGGCTACTGGAGGAATGGAATGCACGGTTCGGAAGTTAAGCCGGGAGAACGCGTGAAAGACGTTCACTTCACCGAGGACACCCTGGCCGTCGATCTGGTGGACGGGCGCACGATTATTGTTCCCCTGGTTCGGTATCCCAGGCTTCTCGACGCCGCCCCCGAACAGCGCCTGAACTGGAGACGGAGCGGCGCCGGCTACGGTATCCACTGGCCGGATATCGATGAAGATCTGAGTACGGAGGGACTCTTGCGCGGTGCGCCTGCGGCTCCCGAATCGGTGCGCACACGCGCCTGACGTCCGATCGCTGAAAGCTCGCGGCGGGCCGCACGGTGCCACAATCGAGTCATGTCGTTCGCCGGGGATGCGTGTGCTCTCGCTCGCAAGCCGGCGCTCGGCGGAGATGCGCGGCGGCGGTTTCGCCGCCGGTCCGCGGCACGGGTAGGAAAAAACGAACCGATGTCGTGGCCGGGTCACGGAACCGGCGGGGAATCGGAGCCTTCATCGGCCAGAGACTGTTCCAAGAGGGCCTGGAGTTCGGGTATGCGGGAGGAGGCCCTGTTCCAAACCTCGTCGAGGTCCACGCCGATGTAATCGTGAATCAGCACGTCGCGCATGCCGCAAATCGCCTTCCAATCGAGTGACGAAAAGCGGCCCCGCGTCTCCGCAGAAACCGCTTGGCCGCCTCGCCGATTACCTCGACGTTCCGGATGACGGCGTCCTGCAATTCCTCCGACGCCAGGAACGCCTCTCTGCCGGGCCGGATGAACCGAGCGATTCTGTGGCAGCGTTCCAGCATGTGGTGCAGGTAGAGCCGGTCGTCCTTCACAGCGGCGTGGCCTCGCGAAGGATCCGGTCGCGCACGTACCAGTGGAGCGATTTCTCGGTCCCCACATGGACTCTCATCCCAAGCAACTCCTGCAGGTCCTGCACCAGTCCGGCGTGGTCCAACAGACTCCTGCCGGGTTCCCACGCCACCAGTAGATCGAGGTCGCTGTTTTCATTGGCTTCACCGCGGGCCACAGAGCCGAAAACGCGCAGGCTGTGGGCTCCGCGCCGCGCGGCGAGACGGAGGATTTCCTCCCGCCGTTCCCCGACCAATGTGTCCAGGTTCAGCATGCTCCTATTGTGCGACAATTCGGGTCAGGCAGGACACTCTCGAAAAACATCGGTCTCGCAGGGGCCGATTGCCAGTCGGCCGCAGGTTGCCAACGAGGTTGCCAACCTGCCCCACAATCGGAACCGGGCGCGCGGCACGTTTTCCATCGGCTTTGGTGACCGATACCGCCATGGAAAACAGACGACTGTGCCACAATCGAGTCATGTCGTTCGCGGGGATGCGTGTCCTCTCGCTCGAAAGCCGGCGTTCCGCGGAGATGGCGGAACTCATTCGCAAACAGGGCGGCGACCCGTTCGGCGCGCCTTCCATGCGCGAGGTGCCGATCGAAGAGAACCACGGCGCCTGGCGGTTTGCCGAGCGCCTCTTCGCCGGCGAATTCGACATGGTGATGCTGCTCACCGGCGTGGGCACCCGCCAGTTGAACCGGCTGCTGGCCGCGCGCCATCCCGTAACTGCTGGCCGCGCGCCATCCCGTAACGGCATTTGCGGATGCGCTGCGGCGCGTCACCGTGGCGGCTCGCGGACCCAAGCCAATAGCGGCATTGCGCGAGATGGGCCTCACCCCCACCCTGGTGGCTCCGGAGCCGAATACCTGGCGGGAACTGCTCCAAGTCACGGAGGGACGGCCCGAACGGCGGATCGCGGTGCAGGAGTACGGCCGCTCCAACCCCGAATTTCTGGACGCCTTGCGCGCCCGCGGAGCGGAAGTGACACCGGTCCGCGTGTACCTGTACGGACTGCCGGAAGACACCGGGCCTTTGCGCGAAGCCGCGCGCCGCCTGGCCGCCGGCGATTTCGATGCGGCACTGTTCACCACCGCGGTGCAGATCGTGCACCTGCTCCGCGTGGCCGAAGAACAGGGCATCGGTCCGGACACCCTGGCGGGGCTGCGCAAGACCTGGATCGCGTCGATCGGCCCGAGCACCACGGAAGCGCTCCAGGAATTCGGCCTCAATCCGCATTTCGAACCGTCGCATCCGAAAATGGGGATACTGGTTAAGGAGGCGGCGGAGAGCTGTGGGCCAAGGCAATAAGCCATTCACGGTGAAAGCGGCCGAGTACACGGCCCTGGCGCTGGTGCTGCCGTCCTCCACCTTCGTCGGGTATCTCATCGGATATTGGCTCGACCGAAAATTCCACACGCAATGGCTGCAGATTCTCTTCCTGATTCTGGGGACCGTCGCGGGGTTTGTACAATTTATCCGGCAGATCATGCGGGACTCGAGCAATGGCGGCGCCTGACGAGCTGACCTACGAGCGTGCCAGCGAGCGCATCGGACGCTTCATGGTGGCGATCGCCGCGCTCGGGACGGTGGTGGCGTTCGCGGTGCGCGGCTGGACGTGGGCGGTGGGGTTCCTGCTGGGTTCGCTGATTTCGGGCCTCAATTTCCGGTGGCTGCGGAAGTTGGTGGAGAGCTTGGGAGCCAGGGCCGCTGAGGCTAAAGACAGGCACGCCCAGGGGGCACCCGGCCTGTCCCACAGAAGCGTGTTTCTGGCGCTCCGCTACCTGCTGCTGGGCGGAGCGGCGTATGTTATATTACGGTATTCTCCCATTAGTCTGACGGCCGTAATCATAGGACTGTTCGTCCTGATCGGGGCGGTCTTCGTCGAGGTGGCATTCGAGATCGTGTATGCAAGAAAGTGAACTCTGGATCACCAGGATTTTCAACGATTACCTGCCCGCCTTGGGAAATTTCTTCCTGGGCCTGGTGGGCATACATCCCGATCCGCGTCCGTGGGCGGATTTCGTGGTGATGCAACTGGTGCTGGCAGCGCTCCTGATGTTGGTCTTCGCTCTGCTGCGGCCCCGCTTGTCACCCGACAGGCCGGGTGTGTTGCAGCACACCTTCGAGCTGGTTTACGAGTTTGTGCACGGCCAGGCAGAGGACCAGGTAGGACACGAAGGCGCCCGCTACGTTCCCTATTTCGGCACCATCTTCATATTTATTCTGTCGGCCAACCTGATCGGTCTCATCCCGTGCTTTGAATCGCCGACGAGTTATCCATATGTGACCTGCGGTTGCGCCATGGCCACGTTTTTCTATTACCATCTCAAGGGTATTCAGGCCACCGGCTTTAAGTACCCCCTTCAATTCATGGGACCCATCTGGTGGTTGGCTCCGCTGATGCTTCCGATCGAAATCGTCAGCCACCTGGCGCGCCCTCTCTCGCTCACGGTTCGTCTCTATGCCAACATGTTTGCCGGCGAACAGGTGACGCTGGTGTTCCTGGGCATGACCAAATTCCTGATCCCCGTGGTGTTCATGGGATTGCATATCTTCGTGGGGGTCGTGCAGGCTTATATTTTCATGCTGCTGACCATGGTCTACGTGGGCGGCGCGGTGGCGCATGAGCACTAAACCGGCATTATGCCGCCCTGCAGTGTGAGCCCGGCTGTACGGTGTCCGGGAACCACCTCCTGGGGCGATTCATCAAGGAGAATCGAATGACGAAAAAGTTTCTGATGCTGCTGGTGATGTTGCTGCTCACCAGTTCCATGCTCTGCGCGCAAACGCCGGGAGACCAGGGCGCTGCCAACGTACACTGGAAGTGGATCACCGCCGGTTTCGCGATGGCCATCGCTTCCAGCCTATGCGGTCTGGCGCAAGGCAAGGCGATTGCCAGCGCCGTGGAGGGCATGGCCCGCAATCCGGGCGCGGCCAAAGCCATCCAGTTGGCGATGCTCATCGGCTTGGCCTTTATCGAGTCGCTGGCGCTGTATACGTTGCTGATGGTTTTCATAGTCTTGCTCGGAAAATAGAGATCGGCCTGACCCCACTCGGGGCGAGGGAATATCTTGCCCCGAATACGTCTTCTTTCCCGGTACTACTGATCCTCCGCGCCTAGTACAGGAAGGGTATATCCCTCCACGCGGTCTATTGACCAAAAGATAACGCACCCACTAGTATGAAACTACACTTTAATGGAACAGCGCAGAACCAGGCGTTTCAAACTAGAACTGCCGCTTGCAATCACGCGTGCGGGTGCGGAACGGGTTGCGGTACCCGGATTGACCAAGAACATCAGTTCCTGCGGTGTGCTGTTCACCACCGGACAGGAGCCGGACCTCGGCGGTCCCATCGAGTACATCATTACACTGACCAATGATGGTCCGCAGTCCGTCAATCTCCGTTGCGTGGGGAAGGTCATGCGCGCGGAGCGCACCCATACCAAGGGCGACGAGGAACTGAAGGCCTATCAGATCGCCGCCACACTCGAACGATACGAGTTCGTCCGCGACCGTGAGGCGCCGGCGGGAAGATAGATCCAGATGGACAGTCTGTCATGGCTCGGTGGCTGCAAGGTGCGCCGGCTGAAGCCGGGCGGCGGGCTCGGGCCCAATGCCACTTACTTTGCGATTCTGCACTAATTGTGGGGCGGACCCCCTGGTCCGCGCGGGACGCCGTCGTCCCGCTTTCGCCAATAGCATCAAGATTCGGCAGGACGCGAGGAAGGCCGGCGAGGGCGCTCCCCCGAGGGGACCCCGGCGGACCGGGGGGTCCGCCCCGCAGCCAAAGTAAGCGGCATTTGGCTCAAGCCTGCCCTACCAGGCAACTTTGAATCGGAGGGCACCCCTGGCCACGAGATGGGCAAGCAGTTTCAGTCCGCAAAAGGCCAGACGCGCTCGATGGTCTTGCTGAGAATCCAGCTCAAGTCTTCCGCATTGAGGAATTTCATCTCGTCCCGAACCACGCTCAGCGCTCTCGCGTAAGTGGAATTGCCTTCCACAATCGGCCAATCCGTGGCCCACATGAGCCGTTGCGGTCCATACGCGTGGTGGAGGCGTTTCACATATTCTTGCGCGTCGAGCCAGGGATACGGCTGCCTGGAAATCGACCAGGTGTGCGAAATTTTGACAAAAAGATTTGGGAATCTCTTGAGCGCGATCAGCTTTTCCAACTCGGCAGGCTGATCGATGGGGCAGTCGGCCATATGATCGATGACCACCGTCAGCTCCGGAAGTTTTTCGAGCAGCGCGCCCACCTCCGGCATGCGCGTGATGGGGGCCAGCACCGTCATGGGAACCTTGAGCTCGGAACACCGCTTCCAGAGCGGCGGCATGAGCGGCCCGTGAAACCAGTCGCCGGAGGCGTTGCCCGCCGGGCTGAGCCGCACGCCGCGAAATCCTTCCGCCGTGAGCCGGGACAGGTGATCGGGCGCGGCGGGGTCCAGCGGATCCACGCGGCAGACGCCCTGAAACGTCTTGGGATACCGCTTCAGCACGGAGGCCAGGTAGCGGTTGTCGTACCGGTAATGGATGACCTGGATGATCACGGTCCGGGCCACACCGTTGGCCTTCATCAGGTCCTGCAGCGTTTCCGGGGTGGCGTCGCGTTCGGGCGGATGAGCGCCTTCGGCGAACGGGAAGGCCGGGTCGTGCTTCCACACGTGCACGTGCGGGTCGAGGATGCGATAGTCGGTCATGGCACTCAGCAGGGGGCTTACGGCCGCCGCGCCGAGCAGCGACCGCCGCGAAATCTCAGGCATAAATCGTCTCTAGCTTGTTGACCACGTATGTGCCGCAGCGCTCGTAACTGGCGCGGGGCCCCTGGCGCGCGATGTCCAGGTCCACGATCAGCCAGCCTTTGAACGACATCCCTTTCAGCACGCGGTGGCAGCCGGGGAAATCGATCTCGCCATCGCCGAGGTCGAAGATGCTGTTGCGGTCGAAGGAGTCCGGCTTGGCGGTTTCCAGGCGCTTGGCATCCTTGTAGTCGGCCAGCATCAGGCGGCTCTTGTGCTTCTCGAGGGTCTTGACCACATCGCAGCCGGCCAGGTGAAGGTGGGCCGTGTCGGGCGAGAAATAGAACAGCTTGGGGTCCGTCATGGCCATCGCGCGATCCACTTCCTCGGGGGTCTGGACGATCTGGCCCATGTGATTGTGGAGGCCGGCCTGGAAGCCCATCTCGCGAGCCGCCGAGCCGATCTCGTTAAAGCATTCGCACATGGATTTGAAGGCGTCCGGGGCGGCGCCCTCGCGGCGATTGGGAGAGAAGACCACCAGGTGGTGCGCGCCGAATTCCTTGAGGAAGGTCATGGCGGTTTTGGCATTGGCGATCACCTCGGAGCGCCGCGCCGGATCCTGCGTGGGACCGTTGAAGGAGATGGTGACGATGGAGCATCCCCGCTTGGAAGCCTCCTGCTGCATCTGCGCGGCGGTGATGCCGTAGGTGTTCAGGATCTGCGGAAACTGGGTGACCCGCAGCCCGATGAACCCGGTGTCCTTCATGACGTCGAGGATGTCGGTGAAGGGCACGCGGGGGAAGTAGTTCCACAGGTTGGAGCCCAGGCCCCACTTCACATTGCGGTTGGCAGGCAAGCGCGCCGCTGCCCGGGCAAGCGTGGCGGCCATCAAGGCCAGTAACTGGCGGCGAGTCATATGAGCATCCTATAACATTTACAGGCCGGTTCGGCGGCGTATTGCAGGACCACTTGCCGACGCCCGGTGCGCCAGGATAAGCCCGGCTGATCTAGTGGGATGAACGGAGCCCACCATGTAAATTGCTCGTTCGACATGTAGCGGCCTGAGCAGGACACGGCGAAATCCGTGGGCTGAAGCCTTGGGAAGCGAACGCGTAGAGTAACCGCCTCGTGAGCAAAAGGTTGCCGGCCAACCTGCCGCGCAGGGGGAAGCCCGCCACGCTCTCTGTCACCTGCCTCTCTACTCCACCGGCTCCGATTCAGAGCCACGACCGTCAGGGAGTGGTCCTGCTTAAAAGTGGCCGTTGCCCTTGGCGGACACGGTGTCCGCCTCAAACGGAGCTTCAAAGGCCGAGCCGCCGGCGGTCTGTGTCATCATCTTCGGCTGGCGCTCGTTGCGGGGATTGCGCCAGTTCACTTGGGGCAGGAAAAGGGAACGGTCGATGCGGTCCTGATACCGGATCGCGATATTCAGCAGCGAATCCAGCAGGGACTCGGAGAGCAGGTGCGGCTTGAGCCCAAGCTCCAACAGCTTGGAATGCCGCGCGTTGTAGTAGTGCTCTTCGGCTTCCACGCGCGGATCGGGCAGGTGGTCGATCTCCACGTGCATGTTGAGTTTTCGGCCGGCCGCCTGCACCATCCCCGCCAGTTCCAACACGGAGAATTGTTCGGTGAACTGGTTGAACACGCGACATTCCCCGGGCCGCGCGGGCTTCAGGCAGGCGAGCTCCACGCACCGCACGGTGTCGCGGATATCCAGGTATCCGCGTGTTTGCCTCCCCTTGCCGTATACCGTGAGCGGATGCCCCACGGCGGCCTGCGCGCAGAAGCGATTGAGCACCGTGCCGAAGACTTCATCGTAGTCGAAGCGGTTGATGAGAGTTTCATCCAGGGCCACTTCGTCGGTCATGGTTCCGTAGACCACGCCTTGGTTGAGGTCGGTGGCGCGCAGCCCCCAAATCTTGCAGGCGAACATAATGTTGTGGCTGTCGTGCACCTTGGAGAGGTGGTAGAAGGAGCCCGGCTGCTTGGGAAACGGCAGGACGTCCTTGCGGCCGTTGTGTTCGATGGCGATATAGCCTTCTTCGATATCGATGTTGGGAGTGCCGTACTCCCCCATGGTCCCGAGTTTCACCAGGTGGCAGTCGGGCCGAAACTCGCGCAGCGCGAACAGCAGGTTGAGAGTTCCGACTACGTTATTGACCTGCGTGAACACCGCATGTTTGCGGTCGATCATCGAATACGGTGCGGCGCGCTGCTCCGCAAAGTGCACCACGGCGTCCGGCGCAAACGACTGCACCATGGAGGAAACAAATTCGTAATCGGTCATATCGCCGGCCAGGAGGTCGACGGTTTCCCCGGAAAGTTGTTTCCACGCCAGAAGCCTCTCGGGCATCGGCCGTATGGGCGTCAGCGTCTGCACGCCCAGTTCGTAGTCCCACTGGCGCCGCGCAAAATTGTCGGCAATCAGGACCTGGTGGCCCTTGCTCGAAAGGTACAGGGCAGTCGCCCAACCGCAGTAACCGTCGCCTCCCGCTACGCAAACCCTCATATATACATGGACCTTCCTTATCTCCTGCGTGAGCCGGAGCTAATCCGTCAATCCACCCATTCGACTCGGTGTCCTGTAAAGGACGACGTACTGCCGCGCCCCCACCAAATTCCCCGAAAGCCGACTTCCCGGTCTATAGTACCAAATTATCAAGTTAACAGCACCGAGCGGCTAGCCCTTATGGGCTACCGGAATCCTGGAGGGTCGCGAAAGCGGCTGAAACCAGTCAGGCCACTGTACGGGAGAATACCTGCGCCTCGAACACGGAGAGGCGTGCCTTCGGATCCCGCCAGGCGCGCGGGCCCAGCAGGCTCTTGCGCGCCAGCGCCTCCAGGAACTTCTCCGCCGTCCAACCGCGTTCTTCGGCCATCTGCGGCAGCAACAGCCCCGAGTGGCCGTCCAGCTTGAGTACCCCTCCATGGCGTCCCACCGAGAACTGCTCGATGCCGCGGATGCGCCGGAAGGGCGTGAGCACCGAGATCTCGATATCGATGGGCCCCGCGATCCCGGCGGCCGGCCGGAACCGCGGATCGTCCCGGCACGGGCCGGAGCTGGTTCTACCGGCGCAACTCGAGCACGGAGACATCTCCGCGATCGCGCCACTACACGATCGGACCGTCGATCCGGCGGGTCTCTAACGCTGCTCCTTCGTCGCCTTGGCATCTGGCGCAACATCGGCGGAGCCGAAAGCCATTTCCGAGAAACGGTCCGGCAAAAATCTATTGATCCGGTCGAGTTGGTCGAGATACCAACGCGTCGCTGCTATGTGGCGACGTTCAGCGGCGCTTTGGTCGCGCTCTAGGTCAGGCTTCAAAAGACCATGAAAGAAGGAGGCTGTCGCTCTGTCCGGCCAAACCAGCATCGGCGTAATTCCCGGCAGAACATACAACGGGGATGCGGCGGAAAGCCGGTCGGCGACAGCTTGTGAGAGATAGCACACTGAGCCCGGCCCGCTGGATCTTTCGATTTCAACTGCCTCGCTGAAGGCTTTGCCAGATACCCTGGCATACCTGAAGTTTGGGAGGCGGGAGAAGTCAGCATCGACCGAAGGCTCGTTAAGCCAAATGATCTCGCCCAGGGCGAGTCCTCCTCTAACAAGCAGGTCCTCACAGAGCCAGTTGCTGAAGAGAAAGGACACTTTGGCAACAAGACGGTCTGCTTTGTCTTCGGGGGCGGAAATAACGGTAGCGTCAGAGAACACCGCAAATCCAAAGTCCGGGTTCTTCATCGCAGCGGCGCCGACCACATTCGAGAACTCAAGTGAATGTACGGCACCAAACGTTTCTCGCTTGATCCGTTCCTGCGTGCCGAGAATGTCGAGGAACGCCACCAGGTTCGCCAGGTTTGCCGGGTGGGGACTGCCCGTAGCGACAGTGTCCTCACTTGCGCGCGGTGCCTCTGACGGTGCTCCTTGGCGAATCGCCTGGACGGGCGAAGCGGCTGGAGGTTGCCCTTCGGGGCGTGTGATTTTGCCAGGAGCGGTGATAGGCCTATTGACGCGACTCGACATACTGTTCCTTCCATGGGCCGTGGGGCTTCCAATTCTCGGAGCAAGCTAACCAACGAACATCATAGCGCTCGCCGGTGGGGAGTTCACGACGGTCTGAGCCTCTGAGGCGACCCTCGGCGCTCCGTCCGGCCAGGGTTGTTTTCAGATGCTGCCGGTTCCAGTGGGATTGCGTCGAGACCATCTGCCTCATATCAGTTGCCGTTCCGTCGGTGGCCGTGCGTGCCCCTACCGGATACGGGAGATGCACTCACCAAGGACTCCGCTGATCTCCATCCGACTCCCACTCAAATTTTCGTTCGCTTCGCTCGAGTTCCGGCATAGAGGCGCGGCGTCCCCGTCCTGGCGGATCTTCGGAGATTTGTCTTCACCCGGCTCTTGAACCGCTCGCATCCTACCAGCCACCGTTACCGACCCTTGGCCGCGGCAACGATTCGGCATGTGGCCACGTCAGCAATAATGGTATTCTAGAGCGGCAGATAGAATGGCTATCATGACCAGATTTACGCAGGAAGATCTGGATGAGGTGTTTCCGTATCCAGTCCTGAGGGAGGTTGCGTTTGAAATCAGGTTCTCGCCGCGATTGCGCGTCGATGCGGAACTCTGGCGTCTCCAGGACCAACTAGCGGACGAATATCCCAGTGTTGGAACCGAATCGGCGGCGACTCCCGCTGGTAGTCTGCTCGCGATCAACGTTTTCAAGAACAACCTTTCCGGACGGATCATCAAGGTTTCGCACGAAAACTTCGTGGTCGCCTTCACCCAATACAGCCGTTTTGAGGATTTTAAAACGGAGGTACTGGCTAAAGCAAGTGCTTTTTGCTCGACATTTGGGGTCTCGGCTCTGAACCGTGTTGGACTTCGCTATGTCAATGACATCGTGCTGCCGACCGAGCCTGATGGGAACTCGTTGCTTCGTTTCGTGCGCCCCCTGATGGACTTTCAACGCCTGCCAATCGATTCCGTCGAGCAGTTCGTGAACGAAGTGCACCTCCGGCATAGCGATCACCGAGTCACACTCCGTGGCGTGCTGTTGTCACCTATGGATGACAGTCGTCGAGTCTATGTCCTTGATATTGATTGCCACAGCCCGACATCTCAGCCGGCCTCAGCGCTGGCGGGCGTGCTGGACAAGTTTCATGATTCCGCCCAGAAGTTCTTCCTGGATCATATTACCGAACAGCTTAAGCAAGTAATGCGAGGTAAGTCATGACTGCGCTCGACCGGCCGGCTCTAACACGCGTGGGCAACTTAAACGAGGCCTTTAGCGCGTTCTTTGTGGTTACTATGGGCGGTGGCACTTCCCTTGCGTATCTCACACCAGCAGCCCATGCCTTCGTTTCTACAGAACGTCCGGACTACGTGACAATTCGGGCGGAAGTGATCTATCAGTACGAGCGCACGATTCTAGAACTCCGGCACGAGTTACTGCATTACAAGCATCTGCTTTCGCCGCAGATGCGACATGAAAATCGCATTGAGGCGTATGAGAACGAGTCGTACTCCGCGCTTGATGCGGCCTCGACAGCTTTAGTCAATTCTATTTTGACATCGCGAATACCGCCATCCGCCACGTTTACTGACTTTGAGGAAGGAGAGTTATAGCACATGTTCGTTCAGGATGCGGACGCGACTTGTCTGCGTCAGGGCGACGTGTTGAAAGACATCTTGTTCCCCCTCCTCGCTCCGCAGGAGATAGCGATTCTTGGCCGTTTCACGGCGGGGGAGGATCTACCTCGACCCTTGAGCGCCATCGCACGGGTCCACCGGAATGATTCGAATTGGCTTACCGCGCAAGTGCCTGTGCGTCCTTCGTACTGCTGCGTGGCATCACAGTGCTGTGACCTCGAACCTCGTCATGAAAAGATTCGGATGCCGGCCTTTGTGATTGCCCGCCTGATTCAAGTACCTGCCCAGATTATGGCGGATACCCAGAAGCTCGAAAGTTTGCGTGCCAACAAGGACCCTCGCGATCAAAACAATCCCGGCTTCCTCAATCTGTTTCACGTGGCGGCTCACGAACGCCTTGGCGGTCAGGAGTGGGTTGTCGATTTCAATCAGCTCCTATCAATTCCCAGCAGCGAGTTTCCGGCTATCCTTGGGAGCAAAATTCTCCAAATGAATGACCGCTCGCGTGTAAAGTTCAAGATCAAGTTCGCGGCTTCGCTCGCACGTGTCACAGAAGAGGAGCGAGCCGCTGGTCTCGAGAATCCATGGGCCTTTGAGGAGTAGCTCCACCCACCGCCCTACAGGGCCTGCGTTAATGTAGATGCTTCTGTACCTGCGGAAGCCCAGAAACCAACAACGCTCAACAAGGTTCACCAAGGGCGCCGCATGCCATTGATTCGTACGTTCTTTGATAATTGACTTTTTTGCACTATATCGGTAATTCGGATTGGAGTGCGCGACGTCCCTAAGACAGGCCGACGCTACGCGCCTTTGCGCGAGAATACCTGCGCCTCGAACACGGAGAGGCGCGCTTTCGGATCCCGCCAGGCGCGCGGCCCCAGCAGGCTCTTGCGCGCCAGCGCCTCCAGGAACTTCTCCGCCGTCCAACCGCGTTCTTCGGCCACCTGCGGCAGCAACAACCCCGAGTGGCCGTCCAGCTTGAGTACCCCTCCATGGCGTCCCACCGAGAACTGCTCGATGCCGCGGATGCGCCGGAAGGGCGTGAGCACCGAGATCTCGATATCGATGGGCCCCGCGATCCCGGCGGCCGGCCGGAACCGCGGATCGTCGAGCGCCGCCGCCAGCGCCATCTCGCCGGCCTCGACCGCAAGCTTCTCCCGCGCCGAGCAATTCCCGATGCAGCCCAGCAGGTCCGCCCCCTGGTGCAGGGTCACAAATACGCCGCGCCGCGCTTCCAGATCGAAACTCCCGCGCGCCCGGACGGCATCCCGCACGCCGGTTTCGCGGAGGCGCTGCAGAGTCTGGGCGGCGGCATCCAGCAGCGCCTCGCGATCCGCGGAGTTCAGTTCGAGCGCGTCGCGGTGGCAATACCCCAACGCCGCGTAGCTGACCGAGTGGTGGTAGTCGCCGGTGATTTCGCCCGACGTCTGGTAGTCCAGCACCGATTGGTAGACGCCGCCGCCCGCCAGCCGGCCAATGGCGTCCAGCAGCAGCGCGATGGGGTCTCTTCCGCAAACCGTGGCGTCGTGCTCGCGCAGCGTTTCCAGGAACAGCGGCGAGTCCAGGCTGCCGGCCGCGTCGATGCAATCGAAATCCAGCTCGCGCAGGTGCCGCGCGATGGCCCCATCCGCGGGAAACGGCACGTATCCGAAACTGCGTCCGTAATGCGTGAAATCGGAAGAGGCCAGAAAGACCACGCCGGGGCGCCAGGCTGCCGCCAGTTGGTCGGCCGCGTTGCGCCGCTCGCCGGCGTCCATGTAGCCGACATAGAGGGGAACGATCCGCGCCCGCGGCGCCGCCTTCTGCAGAAACGGCAGTTGGATCTCGAACGAGTGGTCGCACACCCGCTCTTCCGCGACCCGCCGGAACGCTCCGTTGGACGGCGCATGAATGGCCACTTCGCCCAGAGGCGTCGAGATTGCGTCTACATCCGGAACGCCGACCCCCTTGAGCCCCCCGTGATGCGGAAACGCCAGCACCACGATTTGTTCCGGCCGCACCTGTTGGATGGCGCGGTAAACTGCCGCCGCCACGCATCCGGAATATGCCGGGCCGGCGTGCGGCGTCACGAAGCCGAGAGCATCCTTCAAGAGATACGGGCCGGTCCGCCCGCACGACTGCGCGAAACGCTCATCCAGGAGCCGTTCCAGTTCACCAGCGTTCTCCGGATACCAGGAGCCGCTGAACGGCGAGTTGTGGATTGCCTGCATGGATCACCCGCAGCGGATGTGAATCAGGTCGGCGGCCTCTTCCCGATGGCGGCCCGGCCCACCCCAGACGCCGGGAATGGCAGCGCCGCAAGCCGGGCACTTCCCGTCCGCGCCGATGCGGTTGCGCAGCACGCGGAACCCGCGGCGCTCCACCACCGTCGCGCCGCAGGATGGGCAGCGGGTATTTTCCAGGCCCTCGGTCCGCCCGGGAAGGTTGCCGGCGTACACGTAACGAAGTCCGGCCGCGCGCCCGATAGCCGCGGCCCGCACCAGCGTCTCGGGCGGGGTGTTGTCCGGCCCCACCATCTTGTAGTCCTGGTGGAAAGCCGTCGCGTGCCACGGAATATCGGGGCAGATGCCGGCCAGAAATTCGGCGATCCCGCGCAACTCCGCATCCGAATCGTTGAATCCCGGGACCACCAGCGTCACCACCTCCAGCCAGAAGCCCATCTCGTGGATGCGCCGGATCGATTCGAGGATCGGCCCGATCCTGCCGCCCAGCTCGTGGTAGCGGCGGTCGTCGAAGCTCTTGAGATCGACCTTGTACAGGTCCACCCACGGGCGAATGTACTCCAGGACTTCCGGCGTGGCATTGCCGTTGGAAACGAAGCCGGTGGTCAGGCCCGCCGCCTTCGCCTCGCGAAACACGGCCACCGCCCATTCCGCGGTGATCAGCGGCTCGTTGTACGTGCTCACCAGGCTGGAAGCTCCCTGGCGCAGCGCCAGCCTCACCAGTTCCTTCGGCCCAGCCGGCGCAAAATCCAGAGTCGAGCGGTAGTCGCGCAGCGCCTGCGAGGAGACCCAATTCTGGCAGTAGCCGCAGTGCAGGTCGCAGCCCAGCATTCCGAAACTCAGCGCCTGCGTGCCGGGCAGCGCGTGAAAGAACGGCTTCTTTTCGATGGGATCCGAGTAGGCCGCGTTCACGTAGCCGTAGGGCGCGTAGAGCTTGCCGTCACGGTTGAAGCGGACTTTGCACACGCCCGAGAAGCCGGGGCCAATCGGGCAGCGGTGCCCGCAGGCAAAACACTCGACCCGGTTGCGGTCGAGCGGCCGGTACAACTCGGCTTCGCGCGTCTGCTGGGCGAGTTGTTCCGCTAATGTTGCCATGGCTTTACGACAGGGATATCCGAAACTATTATAACTCCGGCCGCTCCGGCCTTCCCCTGGGTGCCCGGTAGTGCCCTGAAGTTGCGTTGAACGAAAAATACAGCAAGCGCTCGTTTGCCGATATTCTGGAAACACTCCATCACGCAGCCGCACCGATTGGAAAGCGCTGATCGCCCAAGCTCATCTGATCCTCACCACCACCACCCATAGGCGCTAAATAGTAAGGCTCCTGCAAAGTGACCTCGGAAGCGCGCGATCCAGTGTCCCGGTTTGGTTGCAACTTCCCAGAAGGCCGTTTCGGGACCCAAGCGCCGCAAATCAGGGTGGGCGACTACGCCCGAATGAATACCTCCAGATAGCCGAACCACCAGTGGGATACACTGGCTGGGTGCGCCTGCGTCTACCCGATCCGGAGTACCTCAAACCCCTGCTGCCTTACGGCGAAGTGATTCAGAAGCTCGCACTGGCCGTGCGAAAACCGATCCTCGAAGAGGCTCCGGAAGCCGGCGAGTTCGTCTACGAGGTGTACACCATCGCCGACCACTTCACCTTCACGGAGCGACCCAGCGACGCTTTCGTCTTCACCACCACGCATGCCAATTGGGTGAACCTCGGCTTTATTGCCCCTCAACTGCTTACACCGCCCCGCCCAAAAGCCGTACTTTGGCCGGTTAACCAGTTCCGAAGTTCAAACTTTTCTTTTGCATTGATTCTAAAGTACTTTGGGTATCCGTAAAACATGCCGCCGCCTGTCTGCATGGTAGGTGTTGAATTGAGAGGGAGAATACTCCATATGGGAAACAAGCCCAGCCGTTCTAAAATTGCCGAAGCCGCAATCGACGAAATCCTGCGGGCGATTCGTGAAGAATACGCCGGCGAACTGGAAGCCATGCGTGCCGCGTACGTCGCCGACTACGCTCCCGCCACCGACATGGAGCGCGTTGTGCTCGATCTCCTCGCCAGTTGGGACTGGCAGCAGCGGTGTCTGGACCGAGTCGAAGCCCGGATCTGGACCGAGGAGATCGAGAAAGCGGAAGGCTCGCCATACCCGCTGGGGGAAGCGTGGTGCAAACGGTCGGACGACTTCATGCGGATCCAGCGGCGCATGGACATGGCTCAGCGTTCGTACTACAAGACGCTCGAAACGTGGGAGCGCCTGCGGAAGGCACGTAAAGCCGCGCGCAGGCCCGCGAAGCCCGCCTTCAATCTGGCCGATCTGCCAAACGCCAGCCGCTGGCGGATGTAGGCCGGACCGCACGCCCAATCGGGCCGCAAGCGAGTTATCGTAGGAGGGTCCGGGAGGAATACTCGATGACCAGAAGAGAGATACTTGCCGCGGCCGGTTCGGCGTCCGCGTGGTTGGCACTCGACACCGCGACTGCCCAAACGGGAGTCCGTCCGATGCCGAATATGGGTGGGGCCCCGGCGGGATTCCCCATGCATTCGCGAGCCGCCCGCGGAGGCGGCCCACCATTCGATTTCGTGGACTACTGCCACCGGCTCGGCTTTGGCGTAGTGGAGACGCGCCTTGCGTCGAGCGCCCCGGAGGAGGTCAAGAAGTTCCGGGATAGAATCGAAACGTTCCACATGCGGGTCATCATGGACCTGCCTCTGCCGCGCGCGGAGAGCGACGTGCCGGCTTTTGACGCCGCGGTGAAGGCAGCCAAGGAGAGCGGCGCGATCTCACTCCACACCGCCATGACGCAGCGGCGTTACGAGCAGTTCGACACCGGTGCTGCGCAAGTACCGCATACGGCTGGGAATGGAGAACCACAAGGGCTGGCGGTCGGCCGAACAGGCGGCCTGGCTGAAGCGCGTGTCGAGCGAGTGGGTGGGGGTGCATCTCGATTTCGGCAACAACGTGTCGCTGTGCGAAGATCCGGCGGAGACGCTGCGGAACCTGCTGCCCTACGTGGTGGCGAGCCACATCAAAGACATGGCAGTGGAGCCGTACGAGGATGGCTTCCTTCTCTCGGAGGTGCCGCTGGGCGAAGGCTTCCTGGATCTGAAGGGGATGGTCGCGGCGTTGCAGAAGAAGGACGCGAACATGCCGTTCGACCTGGAGATGATCACGCGCGATCCGCTCAAGATTCCGGTGTTCACGGACAAGTACTGGGTGACGTTCGACGACCAGTACAGCCCGCTGCCGGGGCGCGACCTGGCGCGCGTGCTGGAGATCGTGCACAAGAACCGGCCGAAGACGCCGCTGCCGCGCACGACCGGCATGAGCCCTGAAGCGCAGATGCAGCTCGAAGACGAGAATGTGAGAAAGTCGATCGAGTACGCGCGGCAGAAATTGTGGTCTTGACGCGGAGACGCCGAGCCGCTGAGGAAAGCGCGGAGAAGACAAGAGAGCGTCAAACCCTGAAACAACGGAGGATTCGGCGGCATGGGCTGCCCCTGCGCCCGCCCCACCAGCCCGCAAAATCGGAGAGCGCTGAGGTGGCTGAGAGCGCGGAGAAAACGTTTGCGTCACAGCGCGCTGAGCGCATCCAGGATTTCCTGCACCGCTTCGTAGGGATCGCCGCTGCCGCCGGCTTCAATCGAAAAGACGCCCTTGAACCCTGCGTCCTGCGCGATGCGCACGTACTTCGCCAGGTCGAAGTCCGGAGCCAGCTTGGCGTGGCTGATGCCTTTGGCGAGCGGATAGAGCAGGCGCAAGCCGCGCTCGCGCGTCTGGTCGTCGGGAAAGTTTCCGATGTCCGGCAACGCTCCGGCGCCCGAGGCGTCGAGGATCTTCGCGAGCACCTCGGGATGCCGCGAGATGCTGCCGTGGTTCTCCACGAGGACGATCCCCACGCCCTTCGATTGGCCGTACGCCACCAGCGTCTGGTAGGAATCGATGGTGAGCGACGGATCGTCGAGGTTGACCCTGCCGGGATCGCAGCGGGCCGCGGGAGAGCCCACTGCCGACGCGAGATCGATGCCTTTCCGGTAGAGCGAAATCGCGTGCTGCCGCTCCTCGGGGTCGGCCGACGAGAGGGCCGCCTTCTCCCAGAGTTCGGCATAGTCGACAGGAATGTTCACCACGCGGGAGTGAGCCCGCTCGAGCCGGTTCTTGAACTCGCCCACGTACGATGGCTCCGTCGAGGCGAAATGCGGATACACGATTTCGACGTTGTGGACACCGTAGCGGTCCGCGACCATCTCCGGAAAATCGAGCGCGTCGATGACGCCCGGCTGTTCGAAGAGCGTGTGAAAGCTCCAGGTGGAAACGCAAATCCTATCGAGCAGCACCGGTTCCTCACTTCGGAAACATGGCTTGCAGTTCCTCGAGATTCGGTCGGCGGCCGTACTCGCACAACTCAAATGATTCGACGTGGTGGATCTGTTGCGCCTGCGCGGCGCCGTAACGCTTTTCGAGCGCGGCCCGCACCGCCGGCGCGATCCTGTCGGAGCGCGTGGCCGCCAGCCATTTCTTGCGCGCGGCCGGATCCTTGGGCACCTGCGGGAGCGTGCCCGCCACCCACGGCAGCCACTCGTAAACCTGCGAGACATGCGCATCCAGCGCGTCGATCTTGGTATCCCACACGTCGTCGATCGCGACCACCACGTCGGGACGGAAAGGCGCGGGCTTCTGGAACCCGTCCTCGTAATAAAGGAAGATGGGATTCCGGCGCAGCGGCGGCACGTCGGAAACGATGTTGGGCACGACTACCATGTACGCCGCGTCCTGCACCAGCACGCCGGTGTAGCGATGGTCGGGGTGATAGTCGTTGGGCCGCGGCGCCACCACGATATCGGCATTCCACTGGCGGATGGCGCGGATGATCTGCCGGCGCACGTCCACGGTGGGGGTCAGCTCGCCATCGTGATTGTCGAGCACTTCGTATTCGGCGATGCCGATGCGCCGGGCCGACTCCTGCGTCTCCGCATGGCGCCGCTTGGCCAGCGCGCCGCCGCCTTCCGTCTGGTGCCCGGCATCGCCATTAGTCACGGAGAGGAATTTCACCGCGTGCCCCGCCTTGGCCAGTTTGGTGGCCGTGCCCGAGAACTTGATGTCGCAATCGTCGGGGTGCGCGCCGATCGCGATCACGCGGAGCCGGGCCTCCTGGGCGGCCGCGATCGCCGGCGCCATCAGGCTGCACACGACTAAGAGCGACGAAAGTCCTGAAATCGGCATGCATCTGTGTTATCAGATGGCTGCTGGTTTGTCCACTGGCAGACTGCGTACTTGACGCGGAGGCGCGGAGCACGCGGAGGAAGACGCTGAGAAAACAAAATCTTGTGAGAGCGCAGAGGTGGCGGAGGACGCTGAGAAATCTCGCCTGTCGCGCGGATTGCCGCCTTTGGAACCGCGCGCGCGATGTGATAGCGTAGGCCCCAAGGAGCGATGCCATGGATCGAAGATACTTTCTGATGGGTTCGCTGGCGTCCGCCGGCGCGGCAATGCGTTCGAGCGCCCAGGCCAGTCCCAATGACACCGTGCGGGTGGCTTGCGTGGGCGTGCGCTCGCAGGGCGCCACGCATGTCCGCAAATACCTGGCGATGGCCAACGTGGAGATCGCCGCCATTTGCGACGTGGATGAATCGGTGCTGAAGGCGCGCCTCGACGAAGTGGAGAAGGCCGGGAAGAAGCGTCCCGCGGCCTACACCGATGTGCGCAAGCTGCTCGAGGACAAAACCATCGATGCCATCTCCATCGCCACTCCCAACCACAACCACACCATGCAGACGGTGTGGGCCTGCCAGGCGGGCAAGGACGTTTACGTGGAGAAGCCCTGTTCGCACGACATGTTCGAGGCGAAACAGATTGTAGCGGCGGCGCAGAAGTACAACCGCCTGGTGCAGCACGGCACCAACAGCCGCTCGAGCATCGCCCGCGAAGCCATCCAGCACCTGCGCGACGGACTGATCGGCGAGGTCTACATGGCGCGCGGCCTATGCTTCAAGTGGCGCGACACCATCGGCCGCAAGCCGGAGGAAGCGGTTCCCGCGGGCGTGCACTACGACTTGTGGCTCGGCCCGGCGCCCGAGCACGCCTTCACGCAGAATCGTTTCCACTACAACTGGCACTGGTTCTGGGACTACGGCAACGGCGACCTGGGCAACCAGGGCATCCACCAGGTGGATCTCTCGCGCTGGGGCCTGGGGGTGAAATATCCCACCAAGGTCAGCGCCATCGGCGGCCACTTCATGTTCGATGACGACCAGGAAACTCCCAACACCTTGACCGCCACTTACGAATTCGACGACCACGGGAAGAAGAAGATGATGGTGTTCGAAGTGCGGCACTGGATCACCAATCACGAGTCGGGCATCGGCGACAACGGCCGCGCGCCGAACACGGTAGGTGCGGTCTTTTATGGGTCCAAGGGGAACCTGGCGGTGTGGGACGAGGACCACGGCCGCTATCAGACCTACCTGGGCCGCGAGCAGGCGCCCGGTCCTTCGGGTCAGGACATCGGCAACAACTGGGCCAACTTCATCGCGGCGGTGCGCACCCGCAAGCACGAGGATCTGAATGCGCCCATCGAGGAAGGCGCGATCTCGACCACCCTGGTGCACCTGGCGAATATATCGTACCGGCTCGGCCGGACGCTGCACTTCGACGCGGCGAGCTACAGCGTGACGGGCGATGCGGAGGCCAACCGGATGTTCCGGCGAGTGTATCGCAAGCCGTTTGTGGTGCCGGAAAAGGTGTAGGGGCCTGCCCTATTCGGTTGGCTCCGTACTCGTAGCCTCAAAGCCGGACGCCACTAAATCCGGAACGCTGAAGACCCGATCGCTTCCGGTTCTGCCGCCGATCAAGACCTCACTGCCGGGATTCTCCGGGCTCTTCCCCTGAAGGATCTTTCTCACGGTCGCGGCTCGGAATCGGGTGCGGCTCGGAGCCGGGGGTCGGGGAACGTTGGGCGGCTACACTCCCCAGCAGTAGTCTTCGACGGCCCGCTCCACCGAGCCGTCGCTTTCCGTGAGGCGCATCAGTTCCAGGCGAATGGCGTCGACCAGCGCTTTCCAGCTCGCTTCGATCACGTTGTCGGAGACACCGACCGTCGACCAGCTCCGGCGGTGGTCGCTCCACTCGATGAGCACCCGGACCTTGGCCGCCGTGCCCTGATGCGAATCGAGCACGCGGACTTTGTAGTCCGTCAAACGTACGTCGCTGATTTGCGGATACAGCTTGGACAGGCACTTGCGCAGGCACTGGTGCAGGGCATGGAACGGCCCGTGGCCGGTTGCCGTGGCCGAATGCACGCCGTCCTGGGCGCGCAGGGTCACGGTGGCAGTGGTGTGCGAAGGGGCCGTGCCGCCGGCCCGCGTGGCGACCTCGTAGCTGTCCACGTCGAAGAATTGCAGCCCAGGATGCAGCGCCTCGCGCACCAGCAGCTCGAAGGTGCCCTCCGCCGCCTCCAGTTCGTAGCCCTCGTACTCCATCTGCTTGATGCGCTCCAGCAGCTCGCGGCGCGCGTCTTCGTCCAGACGTCCGGCCAAGCCGTGCTGCTTCAGCTTATACATAATGTTGCCGCGGCCCGAGAGGTCGCTCACCAGCACGCGCTGCCGGTTGCCCACTTTTTCCGGTGGAACGTGCTCGTAGGTGGCGGCCTCTTTCAGCACCGCGCTCACGTGCACGCCGCCCTTGTGCGCAAAGGCGCTCTTGCCGACGAAGGGTTGATCGTTGCGCAGGGGCAGGTTGGCCAGCTCGGCGATGAACCGGCACACCGCGGTGAGGTTCGCGAGGTTCTCCGCGCCGATGGCGGTGTGTCCCAGCTTCAATTCCAGGTTGGCGATCACGGAGGCCAGGTTGGCATTGCCGCAGCGCTCCCCATACCCGTTCATGCACCCCTGCACGTGGGTTGCTCCAGCCTCCACGGCCGCCACCGTGTTGGCCACGGCGACGTCCGAATCGTTGTGCGTGTGGATGCCGATGACGCCGTCGAACCGCCGCCGCACCTCGCCCACGATCTCGACCAGGCGGCCAGTGACCGTGCCTCCGTTGGTGTCGCAGAGCACCAGCACATCGGCGCCGGCGCGGTGCGCGGCATCGAGTGTCTGCATGGCGTAATCCGGATTGGCGAGGTATCCGTCGAAGAAATGCTCGGCATCGTAGACCACTTCCTTGCCGTGGTCCTTCAGGTATTTCACGGTCTCGGAGATGAGCTGCAGGTTTTCCTCTTCGGTGATGCCCAGCGCGCGCCGTACGTGCAAATCCCAGGTCTTGCCGAAAATCGACACCACGGGAGTGCCCGCCTCCACGAGGGCGCGCACGTTGCGGTCCTCTTCGACGGGGTTCTTCGCAAAGCGCGTGGACCCGAAGGCGGTGAGCCTGGCATGACGCAGATTCAGCTCCGCGGCGCGCGCGAAGAACTCCTTGTCCTTGGGGTTGGACCCGGGCCAGCCGCCCTCGACGTAGTCGATGCCCAGTTCGTCCAGCTTTTGCGCAATGACGAGCTTGTCATCCACGGAGAACGAGATGGATTCGCCCTGCGTTCCATCGCGAAGGGTCGTATCGAAGGTAAAGATTTTCATAAAACACCAAGAACACAGGCAGGAATGCCTGTGCCACGTTTACGCCACCGGTACTCCTACTTCTTTTTTCTTTTTCAGGAACGTCATCATTTCGCGCAGTTCCTTGCCGACCTTTTCGATGGGCTGATTTTGCGCGGCCTCGCGCATGGCGAGGAAATTCTTGCGGCCGGTCTTGTTTTCCTCGATCCACTGGCGGGCGAACTCACCCGACTGGATCTCGGCCAGGATCTTCTTCATCTCGGCGCGGGTCTGCTGGTTGACGATGCGCGGGCCGCGCGTGTAGTCGCCGTACTCCGCGGTGTCCGAGACGGAGTAGCGCATGTAGCCCAAGCCACCTTCCTGGATCAGGTCGACGATCAGCTTCAGCTCGTGCAGGCACTCGAAGTACGCGATCTCCGGGGCGTAGCCCGCCTCGACGAGCGTTTCAAATCCCGCGCGGACCAACTCGCTCGCGCCTCCGCACAGGACCGACTGCTCTCCGAAGAGGTCGCTCTCGGTTTCCTCGCGGAAGTTGGTCTCGATCACCCCGGCCTTCAGGCAGCCCAGCGCCAGAGCATACGCCAGGGCGCGCTCGAGCGCGTGCCCCGAAGCGTCCTGATGGATCGCCACCAGCGCCGGCACTCCCACGCCTTCCGTGTACAGCTCGCGCACGCGGTGGCCGGGCGCCTTGGGCGCCACCATCGACACGTCCACGTCCTTGGGGGGCGCGATCTGCTGAAAGTGGATATTGAATCCGTGCGCAAACATCAGCGTCTTGCCCGCCGTCATGTGGGGCGCGATCTCCTGGTTGTACAGGTCGGCCTGAATGTGATCGGCCACCAGGATCATGACGACATCGGCGGCCTTGGCGGCCTCGCTGGCGGTGAGCACCTTGAGTCCCGCGGCCTCGGCCTTGGCCCACGACTTGCTGCCGGCGTACAGCCCGACCACCACGTCCACGCCGGAGTCGCGCAGGTTCAGCGCATGGGCGTGGCCCTGGCTTCCGTATCCGACGATGGCCACGGTGCGGCCGCTCAAGTGTTCCAGGTTCCCGTCTTTTTCGTAAAAGCGTCTTGGCATTGTCAGTAGACCTCTTCCAGTTTCTTTGTCAGCACGGGCGGCTGCAGCTTCAGCTTCTTGGGGTCGAGCGCGATGACCAGCGCTCCCGAGCGCGCCACTTCGATTTCGCCATAGCTTCCCATCACGTCGATGAACTCGCCCAGCTTCTCGGGATCGGCCGTCACCTCGATCACGAATCCTTCGGTGGAGGAATCCACGACCCGCCCGCCGAAGATCTCGGCCTCCTTCAACACGGCCTGCCGCGTCTCCTGCGGCATGCGAATGCGCACCAGCACCAGTTCGCGCATCACCGACGGCAGTTCGGTGAGGTCGGTGGCCTGCAGCACGTTGATCAGCTTGTTCATCTGCTTGATGACCTGCTGACGCTGAGCGGTCTCCACCTCGACCGCGATGGTCATCCGGGAAACCTCCGGATCGAGAGTGCGCGCGACCGTGAGGCTCTCGATGTTGTAACCGCGCTGGCTGAGCAGGCCGGTGACCCGCATCAGGGCGCCGGGCTTGTTTTCCAAGAGTAAGGAAATTACTTGCATCATTGTTATAAATTCCTATATAGAAAAGAACACAGGCAGGAATGCCTGTGCTACGGGACGGCCACAGGTTGCGGCGGTCCCAGCACCATCTCATGGATGGCGCCGCCGGCCGGCACCATCGGATATACGCACTCGAAGGGCGACACCTTCACGTTGAGCAGATACGGCCCGGGCGCCTTCACCGCCTCTTCGAGGGCGGGCGCCAGCTCCCAGGGCTTGTCGATGGTCTTGCCCTTGAAGCCGTATGCCGCGGCGAGTTTTTCGGCATCGGGGAAGCAATCCAGCTCCACCGCACTCAGCCGGTCGTTGTAGAACAGCGTCTGCCACTGCCGCACCATTCCCAGGTAGCCGTTGTTCATGCAAACGATCTTGATGGGCAACCCATAACTTGCTACCGTAGCCAGCTCGGGGATGGACATCTGGAAGCCGCCATCGCCCACCAGCGAGAAGACCAGCTTGTCGGGGCGGGCAAACTGCGCGCCGATGGCCGCGGGGAGCCCGAAGCCCATGGAGCCGAGGCCGCCGGAGTTGAGCCAGAGCCGCGGCTCGGCGAAGCGGATGAGCTGGGCGGCCCACATCTGGTGCTGCCCCACGTCGGAAGTGACGATCGCCTGGCCGTTGGAGAGGCGGTCGATTTCGGCCATCAGGTGCTGCGGCTTGATCTCGGTATCCGAGGTCACGACCTGCAGCGGATGCTCGGCCTTCCACTCGCGGATCTGGCGCCACCAGGCGCGGCGCGCGGCCGCGGGCACGGCGGTCTTGTCCTCCGCCAGCAGCTTGTTGATCTTGGCGAGCACGCGCTTGACGTCGCCCACGATGGGCACATCGGGCGCGCGATTCTTGCCGATCTCGGCGGGGTCGATATCCACGTGGATCACCTTGGCGTGGGGCGCGAAGGCCGCGAGGCGCCCGGTCACGCGATCGTCGAAGCGCACGCCCAGGGCGATCAGGAGGTCGGCGTTGGTCATCGCCATGTTGGCCGCGTAGCTGCCGTGCATGCCCGGCATGCTGATGAAGTTGGGGTGTTCGGAGGGCAGCCCGCCGAGGCCCATCAGGGTGTTGACCGCGGGCGAATCGGTGAGCTCGACGAATTCGCGCAGGTCGGCTGCCGCCCCCGCCGCGATGATGCCGCCGCCCGCATACACCAGGGGACGCTCGGATTCCTGAATCATCTGCACGGCGCGGCGGATCTGGCCGGTGTGGCCCTCGGTGAAGACCTTGTACCCGGGCAGGTGAATCGAGGTGACCGGCTGGTAGTGGCCCTGGGCCTGGAGCGCGTCCTTGGTGACATCCACGAGGACCGGACCCGGCCGCCCGCTGGCCGCGATGTAGAAGGCCTCGTGGACGGCCTGCGCCAGGTCGTCGATCCGCTTCACCAGGAAGTTGTGCTTGGTGCAGGGGCGCGTGATGCCGAAGGTGTCGGCCTCTTGAAACGCGTCGCTGCCGATGAGCTTGGACGTGACCTGGCCGGTGATGGCGACGATGGGGATGGAATCCATCATGGCGTCCACCAGGCCGGTGGTGAGGTTGGTGGCGCCGGGTCCGGAGGTGGCGCAACAGACCCCGACCTTACCGGTGGCGCGCGCGTACCCTTCGGCGGCGAACGCGGCATTTTCCTCGTGGCGGACCAGCACGTGGCGCACGTGGTGGTCGTAGAGGACATCGTAGAAGGGCAGGGTGACGCCGCCCGGGTAGCCGAAGATGCAGTCCACGCCTTCGCGAACCAGGCATTCCAACAGCATTTTTGCGCCGCTCATCAAAGTCGACATAATGTTTGCCTCAAATCAGTCGTATAACAAAAAAGGCCATCGGCTGGGTCTGTTTACCCCGCCGATGGCCTTGGGAACCCAGTTCCTGCTGGCCTAAGCGGGGCCGGCTACGATGACCAGGAGAATAATAATGCCTACAGGAATAGCGATGGTGCTGGAGAGGAGGAAGCGCCGGCCTGTGAGACTAGGGGACATCGTGGAACTAAACTACGAGTTTATCTTACAAATTTTCCAAATGCAAGTGGCTCTAGGTATTAATAATGTTAATGGGGCGATTCCTAGGGCCATGAGGCAGCCGGGAGGCGCAAATTCTTCGAGTGTGTCAGTTCATTTTTCACGGTGCTTTAACCTCCTCTGTTTCTGTGAGTTGCGAAGAGGCGTCGAGTTTGGGAGGCGCAAATTGAGGGTCATTTTTACAATTTGCGTCACCCCCCTGTTTGGGGGGATCGATGGGCGCCGCAGCGGGTGGCGAGGGACCGGCGGCATCGATGTTGGCTTCGTCCCGAAACCGGGAGTCGGTTCCGGTTCTCGTCCGTAAGCGGTTGATTCCCCGTTGACCGATCGGAACTTAGTTCCGGTTTTTGGAAACGAGAACCACAACGCCTGGGTGGCGATTCGGGCGAAGTAGCTAAGTGGCCGAGTCATTTGCGCGGCTCCCTTGGGCGCCAATGGCAATTGTCCTGGATCTTGCCTTTGGAGGAACACCATCGGCAGAGTTCGATGGGCGGATGGTGCGGATTGCGGGGGTTGAAGCCCTTGGGGAGAGGCTTAGGACCGGGGGTTGGGGGCGGAATGGTGGGCTCGGTGGCCGGGGCGGCCGTCGGCTCGGCGGCCGGATTGGGTTCGTTCCGTGGCTGTACCGGGGATGGGTCGGAGACCGGGGCCGGGGTGGGCTCGGGGGACGCGGCGAACGGCTCGGTGGGGAGCGGATTGGGTTCGTTCCGCTCGGGGGCCGGAGCGGGGTCGGGCTGGGGCTCGGGAGCGGATTCGGCGGGCGGATCGGGATCCGCGGGGCGTGAGAGGCGCTCGGCCTGGCACTTGCGGAGATCGCTTTCGGCGCGGATCCAATCGCGATTCGCGGCCTGGTTGCGGCGGAAGAGCTTCTGGAGGACATTGGGGCCGGAGGCGTCCTTGACGA
>OMOG01000004.1:348-5849 GCA_900290305.1 Candidatus Sulfopaludibacter sp. SbA4 | reverse complement strand
CTCGATGAAGTACCGCTCGCCGAGGCGCGTCAGGTCGGCTTCGTCTTCTCCGGGGATGATGCGTTCTCGGGCGTAGGCGCCGTGTTTGAAGGCGTTGAAACGGGACGAGGCCTTACCCTCTTCGGAGCGGGGGCCTGTCGATTTTTGGGCGTTGAGGCGGTTGGCCTCGGTTTGAGCGGTGGTCGCCATGCATTTCTTCTCCTAATTCCACTAATAAGGGGTAAGCATCGCGATCGCAGGCCGGAAATTTCGGAAGTGATTGAAATCATTCAGAAAATTTTGTCCCAAATTTTGTGACCGTGATTTTTTGAGGGTTACAAATCGGGGGAAATGACAGAGATCTGCCATGGGTGGTTAGGAAAATGGATGGACAGGCTCGGCCAGCTTCGCATACACTGGGCGCTGAAAGCCAAGACGCCGGGAATGGCTTCCGAGGCCTCATGATCGACGCTCCTCGACAGCCGCCAGATTTCGTCAGCCTCTACCGCCGGGCGTTCGAGGAATTCGGGGCGTCCGCGCTGTGGAGCAGCAAACCGGTGTCCGATCCGACGGCTGCCGATGCACTGGCGATCACCTACAGCCTACGGGTTGAAGGCAACTTGCAGGCGCGGCGGTTGGCGGAACAGATTGAACAGGCCTGCCGTACGACTGTCTAAAATCCAAAGCGATATTCTCCGGCTTCTGGCTTCGCACCGCGACCCGGAGAGATATGTTGCGGGCAGCACGCCATTAAGTCGGGAATCGCTGTACCGCTTGGGTCCAGGGGAGGCGGCGTGACAAGAACCTTTCAACCGGCGTAAGATCGGCCTTGGTACGATGAAGACGTGGGGGATTCATGACGGTGATCGAGCTTCCCGATGAACAGGCGGCGGCTCTGAAAGCGAAAGCGCATGCGGCGGGCCTTACCCCTTGAGGCGTGGCTTCAAGAGCTCGCCGCCGAGCAGGAACGTCCACCCAGCCGTCCACACCGGCATATTGCCGATGTGATCTGTGAAAACATGCAGGATGTGCCGCCTGAAATCATGGCGGGTATGCCCGAGGACGGTGCCAGCCAGCACGACCATTACATCTACGGTTGGCCCAAGAAAGAGGCATGATCGCGTTTTTCGCCGACACTTTCTATTGGATTGCTCTGGTCGATTTCAATGACAGTGCACACCGGCGCGCTTTGGCTCTTGCATCTGAGCGGGCGGATTCTCCCATCGTCACCAAAGATGAAGTGTTGGCCGAGTATCTTACCTTTTTCGCGACGGCTCCCGGGCAGATGCGCCGCAAAGCCGTTCTAAACGCCCGGCGTATTCTCGACGATCCTGGTGTCCGTGTGGTTCCGCAGAGCCGGGAATCGTTTCTCTCCGGTGTGGCTCTGTACGAGGCGCGGCCCGACAAGGGGTACAGCCTGGTCGACTGCATTTCGATGCAGACGATGCGCAAGGAAGGGCTGACCGAAGTGCTCACCAATGACCGGCCCTTCGAGCAAGAGGGTTTTCGCGCGCTGTTTCGCGATTCTTGAGGCCATTTCCCTGGCCCCCGCCGGGCGTGTGGCGCTTTTCCTGAAGCTGGACGAAGGCGTGCGCTACATTTTTCAGTTGAACATCAGAGGAGGGTTGCCCGGAGCTGCAGAACGACTTGAGGTGATCCTCACAGACGCCTTTCATTTTTCCGTGGTCGAACGTTCTGGCGAGGACACCGCGCTGGCGCTCCACGCCCCAATTCCCGACCGCCTGATCGATCAGAAGATGGAACAGCGCGTAATACGCAGTTGATACGGCACGGCGAAGACTCGCTTGTTTGGGCTCGCCGCTCTCCAGGTTGGCGAGATGATCCGCTTGCTGCAGCAGATCGTCCGCGAATGCCATTGCTTAGTACACGGTTTCATAAATACGCCGACGTATTTTTCAGGCGCCGAGCAAGCGTCGACACGAGTGTCGACGCGGCACGCATGAGTGCGTGCGCCACGGTTGGATACGAGACTGTATTTATGAAATGGGGTACTTAGTTCAACGAGGGTTCCCAGGCTGGCTCACGCAGCTTGGCGCTCCGATTCACTACGGAAATCGAAGTACGGAAAGAGTCCCAAATTCGGGAGGTCCAGCCGGTCTGTTGTTCGCCACATGACGCGAGTTGCGACATCACCCAGCCTGTTTCGGACCGCATCATCGGACAGCATGACTCGGAAGAAGATGGCCCACCCGCCGCTCCAATCCTGCCCAATGTCGAAGCGCATGTACTTCACCCAGGGAGAAAACTCATTGACCACCTCCGCAACAGCGGCGTTGATTTGGGGCTGCTTCTGGACAGCTATGGGCAGGTACATCTCGCTTTCAGCATAGCACCCCTGCCTTGCTGGCCCGCCGACATTCGCAGCCACATTCATAAAGCGCTACCTTAGGGCCGCCGCGAGGGCCAAAAGGCTTCACTACGGTGGCCGAAACGCTGAGAATCGGCCGCACAGGACCCGCTGAAAGCGGGTCCATGCCATCCTGTTAATTAATCCGAAGTTCCTGGAACTTCGGATCAATTGGTGTACGCCATAGGGAGGAATTCTCGCCAAAAAGCGAAGCACGCCGCCTGAAGGCGGCGGCGGGCAGGATTGCCCGCCCCACAATTTGTGCAGAATCGCAAAGTAAGTGGCATTGGGCTGAAAGCCTGCCCCACGGAAAAGTTGCCAGGCGAAAGCGCCTGCCCCACCAGGCAAGTAAGCTACCCTCGGGGCGCCATCGCCAATCCCGCCGCGCTGACGATGCCCGAGCGGTCCGCCACCTGCTGCTCCACCAGGGGAACGTCCCGTCCCAGGAGGCCGCGCGAGCGGCTCCATACTTCCTCCTGCAGCGGCAGCAACAAATCCGCTCCGGCATCGGCGACGGGGCCTCCGACGATCACGATTTCGGGATCGAAGACGTGCAGCAGGCCGGCAATGGCGGCGCCCAGCCCGTGAATCGCCTTGGAAACGATGGATGTGGAAAGGGCGTCGCCTTCGCTGGCGGCCTGGAAGATGGTGCGGCAGTTAGCGAGCTGCGGCTGCTCGCGAAACAGCCGCGTCAGCGTCGACGTACAGCCGCGGTGCACCGCGGCCCACGCCTCTCCTTCGATGGCGCGCGCCGAAAAAATCGTCTCCAGGCAGCCACGATTGCCGCAAGCGCACAGGGCCCCATCGGGATCGATGGTCATGTGCCCCAGGTGTCCCGCCACCCCGGTGTGGCCGCGCAGCAGGTGGCCATTGGCAATGACCGCGCCGCCCACGCCCGTCCCGAGGGTCAGCATCACCACGTTGTCGTGTCCCTTGGCGGCGCCCCACACCATCTCGCCCGCCATGGCGACGCGCGCGTAATTGTCGGCGAAGACGGGAACGTCCATGGGTAAACCGACCAGGTCGGCGAGGCGCAGCCCTTCGAGAAAATGCAGCGGCCCCATCAAGGTTTCGACCAGCGTGCTGTCGGGATTGATGATTCCCTTGCAGCCCACCCCCACTCCGGCGGGCAGCGCCGTGGCCTCCAGCAGCCAGCGAATGGCATCCTGCAACGACGGCAGAAAGCCATCCAGGTCATTGGGCGTGGGAACGGTCCGGGAGGCCAGAAGGGCACCCTCCTCGTTCACCATGCCGGCGCGGATCTGCACGCCCCCGATATCGATTCCTAAAACCACCATGAGAATCCTCCGATTTCAAACTCCGGTGACGCGCCAACCCGCGTCTACCGCCAACACCTCGCCGGTGATGGACCGCGACTCTTCGCTGAGCAGGAAGAGCGCGGCGCGCGCGACGTCCTCGGCCGCGACCATGCCGCCCATGAGCGGCTGCTTCTTCTTAATGAACTCGAGCAGATCCAGATTGCCCTCCGCCCGTTCGCTGGCAGGGGTCCGCACCAGGCCCGGCGCGATGGCATTGATGCGGATCTTGTGGGGCGCGTAGTAGGCCGCCATGGAGCGCGTCATCGAGACCACCGCGCCCTTGGCCGCGGCATAGGCGTGAGTGGCGAAATGGCGCGGCTCCGGGGCCTCGGCCAGCACGCTGCCCATATTGAGAATCGCGCCGCGGATACCGTCCAGTCCGGGTTCCTGCTGGAGCATGCGGCCGATCACCGCGCGGCACATGCGAAACATGATTCCCAGGTTCTGCGCCAGGGTCGCGTCCCATCCCTCATCCGTGCATTCGTGCACGGGTCCGTCTCCGAAGCGCCTCCCGCTCAGCCCCGCGGCATTGAACAGGGCATCCACGCGGCCGAATTTCGACAGGCACTGCGCCAGCACCGAGTCGGCGGACTCGGCGCGGGTGAGATCGCCGGCCCACACTTCGGCGCCGGTTTTTTGGGCCAGTTCCCATCCGGAGAGCTCGTCCGCCGTGGCGATGACGAGGCGCGCGCCCACGGCCGCGGCGAGGCGCGCAAAGGCCGCGGCGATTCCCGTCGATCCCGTAATGATGAGTACTTTACCTCTCAAAGTATTTCACCTGTACGAGCCGCCTGAAAGGCGGCTTGCAGGCAGGATTGCCTGCCCCACAAAGCGCCAGAGCCGCAAACAAACATTGAGGGCGAGGAGCCAGAATTCAGGAGCCAGAAGCCAGAATGGCCCGAAATATTAGCGGGCGCGCCACGCGGCGCCGCGAACTGAGGCGGCCATCCAAATCGCATCGTCACCCTTCAATTATCCGTCACCGCCCGTGCAATTTCCCGCGCGCGTGGCGCCGACCGGATAGGGCCGCATCGGCCCTGAAAATAGAATTTCGGACCCCAATACTTTAGAAAACCATTGACAGCGGTTACATTCGGTGATATTAACACTATCAGGTCTTGGTATTTGGAGTCGCGCGCCACGGGTGTTCCCTGTGTCCGTGGAGGTAAATCGGCAGGACCGGGTTCACGGTGGGTGAACAATCAGGGGGCGGTTGTCAAACTGCCGTGGGGTGAGACAAGGAGATTCCCGTGAAGGCCAAAGTTGTCTTTTCACTGATTTGTCTTTTGTCGTTCGGTACTTTCGCATACTCCCAGGAATTCCGCGCCAGCATCGCGGGCCACGTCACGGATTCCACCGGGGGGAGCGTGCCACAGGCAAAAGTCCAAGCCACAAACCTGGCAACCAAAGAAGTCGGCAACGCTACGACCGACAATGCCGGAGGCTATACCATTCCGCTGCTGCAGCCGGGAATTTACAAGCTCACGATCCAGGCGGCGGGTTTTAAGCAGTACGTTCGCGATAACATCAGTCTCGAAATCACCCAGGCGGCCGGTATCGATGCCAAGCTCGAATTAGGCGATGTGACCCAGACCGTAGTAGTCACCGGTGAGGCCGCATTGCTGGAAACGCAGACGGCGAACCGCAGCGGCCTGATCGACACCAAGGAAGTTGCGGAGCTGCCGCTGAACTCGGGACGCAATCCGTTCATGCTGGGGTTGACCGCGTCCGGCGTTACCTTCCGCGGAGCATCCATCTGGCAGCGGCCGTTCGACAACGGCGCGATCGCCGATTGGGTGGTCAACGGCGGCTGGCAGGAAAGCAACGAATTCCTG
>OMOG01000004.1:0-343 GCA_900290305.1 Candidatus Sulfopaludibacter sp. SbA4 | reverse complement strand
GACAACGGCGCGATCGCCGATTGGGTGGTCAACGGCGGCTGGCAGGAAAGCAACGAATTCCTGTTGGACGGGGCCGCCAACAACGCGCAGATGGGCACGAACAATATCGCGTATATACCGATGGTGGAGACCGTCCAGGAATTCACCATGATGCAGAACACCTACGATGCGCAGTACGGCCACACCATGGGCGGCATTCTGAATACGGTGATGAAGAGTGGAGGCAGCACGTTCCACGGCACCGGCTGGGAGTTTATGCGCCGGTCGGCACTGGACGCCAACAACTTCCAGAACACTTCGATTGGCGCCGGCAGGCCCAACCATTACCTGGACGATTACGGCG
>OMOG01000349.1:4103-20386 GCA_900290305.1 Candidatus Sulfopaludibacter sp. SbA4 | reverse complement strand
CGCCAGCGTCGTTCCGATGGATCTCTCCGACGCCACAAAACGGTAACTGGCCCAGCACAGGCTGGAGGCAATCGCGGCCGTCAGCCCGCAGCCGGCCAGACGCACCGGCCGCATCCAGCCGGCCGGCACGAAAGTATTCGCCGACATGCCCAACAGCCGCTCTCCGGAGGCTGCCAGCGCCGCACCCAGAAACGCCATCCACAGCGTCAGTTGCTGCACGAACACCACCGAGCCGGGTATGCCGCGAACGCCGGCCAGCCGTGCCGCCATGGCAATCAGCGGCAGCAGGCAAGCCAGCGAAATCACCAGAACCGCGACTGCCCGCTCCAGCCTTCCCAGGTCGCCGAAGGTGAACTGCAAGGAGGTGTTCCTGGCAGGGCCGGTCATTGCGCCCCGCCCGCCGGATGCCGCGCGCGGTACTCGTCCCGCAGCCTCTCGACCTCGTCGAAAAGATCCGCCGGAATCATTTTGTCCTTCATCTTGGGGTAGATGGCTTCGGTCTGCCGACGCCACTCGGCCACCGCCGCCGCGTCCGGCTCGACCACCGTGAGCTTCAGCGCCTTCCGCCCCGGCTGCCCCGCCGTCATGGCAGCGATGGCGCGGGCGCCCTGGGCGCGGATATCCTGCTTCACCGCTTCTCCCGACTGGCGCGCCGCCGCCAGCATTCGCTCGCGCTGCGCCGCCGGTATCGATTCCCACACCTGCCTCGCGAGGATCGTCGCGCCCACCAGCGGCGCCCACTTTACGGTGCTCATGTAGGGCGTCAGGCTGTACAACTGCGTCGTCTCCGCATAGAGCGCGGTTTCGGGCACGGCATCCAGGTTGTGCATCTTCAGTTGCGTGATGATATCGGTGGCCGGCAGCGGCACGATCCGAAACCCGTTCGCCCTCCACAACTCCTCCGCCGTAGCGTCTCCCGCCCAGGTGAACAGCCTCAGCTTCCGCAGATCTTCCAGCCGCCGCACCGGAGTGGTAGAGAAGAATTGCACCCACCCCACCTCGCTCCAATACAGCACCACGTAGCCCTTTTGCAGCAGCCTTTGTTCGAGCTTGGGTGCGATCCGGTCGCGCACGTAATCCAGCTCCTCGTAGGAATCGAGCATCATCGGTATTTGCAGGCAGCCCACGCCCGGATCGATATCGCCCAGGCCCGCGCCCGAAAGCCCCGCCGCCTGAATCGAATGATGGTCCAGCCGCCGCACGCACTCGGGTTCATCGCCCAGCACCCCGCCCGGATGAATCACCAGGTTCACCGACCCGCCCGAGATCTTCTTCCACTCCGCGCCCATGTTCTCCATCACCTTGAACCAGGTGGAGTCCGCCGGCGCCAGCGTTGCCATGTCGATCTTCTGGGCGTGGGCAGCCGCCGCCAGCGCGCAAAAAACTGCCGCGTTCCTCATTTGTCTACGCATAGTGCCTCCCCTACGATCCTTTGGCCGTGGATTCCAGAAACAGCTCGCCCATGTGCCCGAGCAGCCATCGTGCGCGCCGCTGCGCCACCAGGTTCGCCAGCCTGTGCTCGGGGTCGCCATCGGGGTCGATGGCCAGCGCCTTTTCCAGCATGGATTTGAACTCCGCTGCGTTCTGTGCCGGCAGGCAGGCGTTCTCGGCGTAAGAGACATAGGTCCCCGCGCGCTTCCCCTGCGATAGTGCAAGCGCCCGCTCGAAATGCCGCCGCATGAGCTGCCGCTGTTCCTCCGCGCTCAGGTCCGTCCGCGCCGCCTCGAAGGTGATCAGGAATTCCGGCACCGCGCCGTTCTCGAACCCCTCGTCCAGTTGCGCCACCCGCTCGACGAGCATCTCCACCAGCGGCAGTTCGGCGATCAATTCCGGATTGTCTTTGGAAAGCGAGATCGCCAGACCGCGCGCCGCCGCCGTCCAATACAGCATCGGCACGTCCTGTTTGTCCGCGCGCGCCAGGGCCGTGGCGGCATCGTTATCCAGCGCCGCGCCGAACCCGCGATGCCGCGCCTCGAGGCCGCGCATGCCGTACCGCCAGGCGCGCAGGTACAGCCTTCGCGCGCGGTCCCGCAACGCATTGGCCCGGCCCAGATTCTCCTCTTTGGCTTCGGCGATGCGCGAATCCACGAAGGCGTAGGAGTACTCCGTGAACCCCTGCGCCGCCGCCAGCAGTAACCCGGCATGCCTGGGCGATTCCGCCAGCAGGCCTTCGTACATCTTGAGCCCGAACGGTATGGCGTCCGCGACCAGGTCCGGGTCGTCGTCGCTGGTGAAGGTCGACCCGCCCGACGCGAGTGCGTTCCCCACCTGGTTCACCGCGAACCGCTTGATCGAGCAGCCGCTCCCCAACACCACCATCGCCAACGCCATCAGCCGCTTCATTCCGCTCCTCGCCGCTTCCCCAAGTTCTCGTCAAGCAATAAAGCAAAAGCGCCGAAGAGTTACAGTCCTGCGGAGCGCCGCGCCCGGATCACTCCTCCGCGGCTTCGGACGCCATCTTGCCGCGCGCCTCGGCCGCATCGCACGGCTCCGGCCCTCAGTCCGCTTGAGATCGGGTCGATGTCACCAGCCGAAAGAGGCAGGCGCTTCTGCGCCATCGCGCGGTAATCCGATGGCCGCCAGTGCGCATCCATCAGCCCGGTTTCGGCAGAACGTTCGTGCCAACGAGCGAGGGAGGACTTCCACCCAGTCTGGAGAAACCTATTGAAATTGAAGTACGCTTGGGTCATGGAGAGCTCTGAATCGTGGGCACTGGAGTGCACCGGCTGCAATTTCCGCACTGGATATTGGGCACAGGAAGCCGAACTGGCGGAACTGTATCGCGCTTGGCCGCACGTTGCCGCACTGCGAACGACAACGGTCTTGCAGGTCGATATCGACAATCCAGGGATCGATTCCTTCATGGAGAGGCATGCTTCACACGCTCTGCGCCTCCTAAGCGAGTCGGGCGAGGTCCGCGAGCTGAATCAAGAGGACAGTGGCGAAATTGAGCGGCTCTGGAAGGCAGTCTACTTTGCGGCTGGGGTAATCGATGGATATCAAACGGCAATCGGGCAACGTCCGGAACTTGTACAGGAGGGCTTCTGCCAATCGGATCTCTTCCTGAACGCACTCATGGCTTTGCGCCTCATCGCTCACGGTCATGATAGCGAAGCGACACAGAGCACCGAAAGAAACCAACCCCAATCGAGAGTTCTGGAATGAGGTTTCCCTCGACCGAAGTCGATGAGCTGTCGAGTTTGTTCGACATCCGAAACCCCCTGCTGCGTTTGGACTTCTTCATGGTTGCGGGTATGCGGGGTCCGGCGGGGTCAATTCCCGCCGTTCTCGGGATGCCAGCGTTGATCTCTGACCCCTACTGCCGCGCGTAGGGCCGGAATCATAAAGGCCCTGATCAAACATCGGAGCGCCCGCCTCCCCACTGGCGCGGTAGGTCGGCTACAGAATCGAGCACGAACTCGGGCCGAATCGCTTGGTCGAGGTCCGTAGCCCGGAATTTCCCGGTCTTCACGAGCGCGGCTTTGAGACCGGCTGCCTGCGCACCGCCAACGTCGGTTTCAATGTCATCGCCTATCATGAGAAGCTGCCCAGGCGCCATACCTAGCCGGTCCGCCGCTGCTCTAAAGAAAGCGCCGCTCGGCTTGCCAAATACCAGGGGTTTCCGCCCGGAAGCGTGTGCCAGGGCAACCACGAACGGGGCTGCATCCAGGGCGATTCCATCTGCTGCCATCCAGGAACGTGTCATTCCGAGTGCGATCAGCTTAGCCTCAGGGTGGTGGTAAAGCAGCCGGAAAGCTCGATTGAGGGTTCGGTAATCCCAGAGATCGCCCAGGTCGCCGATCACGACGTATGCGGCTCCGCGTTCTGCGTCCTCGGGCAGAAGGGGCAAATCCGCGAACTCTTTTCGGGCGGCTGGCCGTATAAATGCGGCGACGCTACCTTTCGCGTCGGTCCGCAGCCACTCCGCTGCAGCGGCGCTTGGGGTCAGAATCTCGGCTTCGATGGCGGCGATCCCAAAAATGGCCAGTTTGCACACGAGGTCTGCACGGGACTGCGAGGTCGTGTTCGTGACAAATAAATGGGGAATGCCTTCGGATTGGACCCACTGCACGGTTTCGACGGCGCCGGCGATCGACCGGTCGGCGTCGTACAGCACACCGTCCATATCGAAGAGAATGGCACGTAATTCGGCGGCGGTCGCCTGGACTTTGGCAGTGGCTCCCGCCGGCGCAGAGACATTCGTATTCGTCGGCGAACCAGTAGCCGGCCCTTCGTGAGCCTCGTCGAAAGTGCGCTTTACGTCTCGCCAGAAGTTCTTCGTCAGCAGTTCCTTCATACGCACGCCCCGTGCTGATGGCATGATACCCAAAATGGTGAGGCCATGCGGGCAAGCTGACGGGAGGAAGCGCTCTCGCAATGAATCGGGCAATCGCGCTAGCGTCCGTGCTGGGCAGAGAGCGTGGGGCGTTACCGTCCACCTTGTCGTTCGCCAGGGTGCACTCCTTCACGAGGGGGACACCTCCGTGGCGCGCCCTGCGCCGCCATCGGTCACAAACTGGTTTCAGTCCCCTTCACGAGGGGGGTCACTCACTGCTACGATGTTTCAGTCCCCTTCACGAGGGGGACACCTCCGTGGCCGCGGGCGGGGGAGACGCTGGCCGAGGGGATCGCGCGTTTCAGTCCCCTTCACGAGGGGGACACCTCCGTGGCGCCGTGTTCGACGAGCTGCACCGCTGGAAGACGGAGAGTTTCAGTCCCCTTCACGAGGGGGACACCTCCGTGGCCGCGGCGGGCGGCGGGGTTGCGGGGCGACATGCATCGTTTCAGTCCCCTTCACGAGGGGGACACCTCCGTGGCCTGACGGCCGCGTATATCGATTGGAATGCGTCGAGGTTTCAGTCCCCTTCACGAGGGGGACACCTCCGTGGCACAGGGTCGCAGTCGCNNCCGCTCGGTTTCAGTCCCCTTCACGAGGGGGACACCTCCGTGGCGTCGGGGGTAGCAGATCTCCGCAGGTAATATCACTGTTTCAGTCCCCTTCACGAGGGGGACACCTCCGTGGCGACGAAGACCGCGCCTGGGCGCGCAAGATTCTGGAGGGTTTCAGTCCCCTTCACGAGGGGGACACCTCCGTGGCAGCTGCGGACCCGCCTCCTCCGTCGCCGCCGTCGCGGTTTCAGTCCCCTTCACGAGGGGGACACCTCCGTGGCGGGGAGCTTCTTACTGATGCTACCCACCGGCTGGCTAGTTTCAGTCCCCTTCACGAGGGGGACACCTCCGTGGCACGCGGCCACCGTCAAACTCGCCATCCGTATTGACCGTTTCAGTCCCCTTCACGAGGGGGACACCTCCGTGGCTTGATGCTGAGCAACCGAACAGCAACTAGACTTTACGTTTCAGTCCCCTTCACGAGGGGGACACCTCCGTGGCGCTTGCGATAAGCTGGTCGAATCCACGAACCTTCTCGGTTTCAGTCCCCTTCACGAGGGGGACACCTCCGTGGCGCTGTCTCCGGTGGAGTCGGTAACGGAAACATTCTGTTTCAGTCCCCTTCACGAGGGGGACACCTCCGTGGCTTACAGCCCCTCCCGCCCCGCCTGTCCGGGCTGCGTTCGTTTCAGTCCCCTTCACGAGGGGGACACCTCCGTGGCTTTAGGATTAGATTCTTTATCATGCCGTTCAATAGCTTGTTTCAGTCCCCTTCACGAGGGGGACACCTCCGTGGCGGCCTGCTTTTCCTGCCACCGCTGTACCAACGGACCGTTTCAGTCCCCTTCACGAGGGGGACACCTCCGTGGCTCTACTTAGCTGATGTGACCGCCGCGGCCAGACATATGTTTCAGTCCCCTTCACGAGGGGGACACCTCCGTGGCGTGTACGACGCCCAAGGGCCAACCAATACAATTTACGGTTTCAGTCCCCTTCACGAGGGGGACACCTCCGTGGCGCAAGAAGGCCTGTGCCACGGAGTGGCCCCTTACAAGTTTCAGTCCCCTTCACGAGGGGGACACCTCCGTGGCACCGAGCGGCGCCATCCGCTCCACGTACCCATCCCGTTTCAGTCCCCTTCACGAGGGGGACACCTCCGTGGCTGTCGATATCGCGCAGACGTATGCGGGGTTGACCGGTTTCAGTCCCCTTCACGAGGGGGACACCTCCGTGGCCAGCCGCTCGCGGCGACATCCTGTTCGCGCAGAATTGTTTCAGTCCCCTTCACGAGGGGGACACCTCCGTGGCCGACGCGGGCATGATCGGGACCTTGATCTACATCAAGTTTCAGTCCCCTTCACGAGGGGGACACCTCCGTGGCCCCGTGGGCCGTGCCCAGAACCGTGATCGTATCGGGTTTCAGTCCCCTTCACGAGGGGGACACCTCCGTGGCTTCGCGCGCGCTGGCCGCAGGGCGGCGGCTTTATCGAGTTTCAGTCCCCTTCACGAGGGGGACACCTCCGTGGCGGAATTTAGCGCACTGTGTTCTGCCGCCATAACCGAGTTTCAGTCCCCTTCACGAGGGGGACACCTCCGTGGCTCTGCAGTGAGGACGGCTGCACCCGTTGGGCCACCCAGTTTCAGTCCCCTTCACGAGGGGGACACCTCCGTGGCGCATCGAACTGGTCGCCCTTGATCGGCTCGATCTTGTTTCAGTCCCCTTCACGAGGGGGACACCTCCGTGGCGAGTGTGCGAAGTGACTCCTAAGATCGTGTACACGCGTTTCAGTCCCCTTCACGAGGGGGACACCTCCGTGGCGCGGCGTGGCTGAGTCAGATGTCGCGGGTGTTTGTGGTTTCAGTCCCCTTCACGAGGGGGACACCTCCGTGGCGTCGCCGCATGTGAGTGGGACGGCGGCTAGTCCGATGTTTCAGTCCCCTTCACGAGGGGGACACCTCCGTGGCGCTGGATTCGGCGGCGGAGGGGATTTTCGCTCCGTGGGTTTCAGTCCCCTTCACGAGGGGGACACCTCCGTGGCGGACCATCCTTTCCCAATGGACCGGAATCGGCTTAGTTTCAGTCCCCTTCACGAGGGGGACACCTCCGTGGCCCCCTGTCCGGTCTGTATGTGGCGGGGAATCTAGAGGTTTCAGTCCCCTTCACGAGGGGGACACCTCCGTGGCGATTGCGGTGTTCAGGGCTCATCCGGTCACCTCAAAGTTTCAGTCCCCTTCACGAGGGGGACACCTCCGTGGCGATTTTGAAGAGCACCGGGCTGGTGTGGCCTTCGGGTTTCAGTCCCCTTCACGAGGGGGACACCTCCGTGGCTCGGGGTTAACAGGATCTCCGCAGGTAATATCACTGTTTCAGTCCCCTTCACGAGGGGGACACCTCCGTGGCGGTCCTCCGCCTCCGGTGTGGCAGCAGATCCCGTTCGTTTCAGTCCCCTTCACGAGGGGGACACCTCCGTGGCTCGAGATTGCCAATCGCGGCGTACACTGTGGCGGATGTTTCAGTCCCCTTCACGAGGGGGACACCTCCGTGGCATTTCCGGCTGGGGCTGCCGGCGATCGTGTACCTGGTTTCAGTCCCCTTCACGAGGGGGACACCTCCGTGGCTCCGTCGAGTTCCTCGGGGAAGTAGGGGATTCCACGCGTTTCAGTCCCCTTCACGAGGGGGACACCTCCGTGGCCAGATCCCACAGGTAGCGCACCACGAAATCCTTCGTTTCAGTCCCCTTCACGAGGGGGACACCTCCGTGGCACCAGGAAGCGCGCGACCTGGCGGAACACTATATTCTGTTTCAGTCCCCTTCACGAGGGGGACACCTCCGTGGCGGACCGAGTAGGCCCCCGTCCCGTCCAGATACTTCGGTTTCAGTCCCCTTCACGAGGGGGACACCTCCGTGGCCGCTCCATAAATCATACTCCGCTATGCCACTTAGCTCAAGCCTGCTGCGCCAATTTTGCGCAGATCGGCTTTCTGCGGGAAATCCCCGGCGATCTGCGAGATTTACCTCACCACACGTCAGCACAGTAGTTTGCGAATTCGCACTCCACGCAGCGCCCACGGACCTCGGTCGGCTCCGGGCACCACTGCGACGCGCCCATTCTCCGGATATCCACAACCGCCGTCTTCACTGCCTGTCGCAACTCCTCCGTCACCGGCTCCGCGAAAATACGGTTGTCAGGAATCCTGTATAAGAACGCCCGCCGCGCCGGTAATCCCAACGCCGCCTCCGCAAGCAACGAGTACCCCGCCAACTGAACGCGGTGGTTCCGCCCCGGTTCACCCGAGGTCAGCTTGAAATCCACCACCGCAATCTCATCCACCCCTTCCAGTAGCAAGTCGATCTTCCCCGCGAGTCCCAGCCCCTCATCCTCCAGCCAAAGGCCGAAACGCCGCCGCGCTCCATCAAGCCCATACTCTCGCAGTTTCCTGCGCGTTTCCAGGCTCTCGATAAGATCTTGCGCAGCTAGCCCCTCCCTCATCTTGTAAGTCGGGCGCGCCGGCGCGGGCATCACTCGATGGTAGTATACGACCCTCGGACAGTAAGCCCACTGCTTAAGATCCGTCACCGGAATGAGGTCCATCTCAATCCTCCGCCGCCAGGACGCGCAGTCTCGGCTTTCCCCGGTCCGCCTCCGCCTTCAATTCGTCGGCGTCACGACGGTAATGGTCCAGCACCCACATATCCTTCAGATCCTGCTCGCAAACCGGGATAATGCGCACCCTCCCACTCTCGCCCCCGAGTTCGTTCTGCACCCGTAGCGCCAGCTCCTGCCGCCGGTTCCGGTTCAGTTTGCCGAAGAACGCGCTAAACTGAATCCGCTCCAGTCCGTAGTCCAGGCACACGTCGGCTACCCGCGTGCGCAGGCGGTCGTCCTCGATGTCATAAATCAGCACGAGCGACACCTCGGGACTCCCCCTGCCCAGGGGCAGCGGCTTTAGAACGCCGGTGTATCGATTCTTCCTCGCCACAGCTCACCACTTGAAGGAAAATGACCGGTACGGCCGCAGTCCCCTGACTGCACTCGCCGCCAGCCGGGCTTGCATTTGGACGATGGATCGCACTTGGTGCTGCTTTCCCCGATGCTGTTCCGTCGCCACCAGGCGCATGAGGACGCGCGATGCAACGTTTTCCTTGGACGCCGCGTCGAGCATTCCTTTTTGCAGTGTCAGAATGCCGCCTTTGTTGAGCCAGGAAAAGATCGCCCGGTCCACCACCGGCTGGCGAAACTCCTCCATCAGGTCCAGCACCAGCGATGGCTTACCGCTGCGGTCCACATGGAGGAAACCCGCGAAAGGCTCGAGGCCGGCATTCATCACCGCGCCCCACACGTGCGCCGTGAGGATGCCGTATCCGTAATTGAGCGCCGCGTTTACGCCGTCAGTCGCGCCCTGGTGGCTGCGCCCCTCGAATCCGAGTTCGTCCGGCAGCATGTTGCCGATCTGTTGCCAGTAAAGGCGCCCGCCCGTGCCCTCCACCCCCATGACCTCGCCGCGGACTTCGTCCGGCGTGCTTCCATCCGCCGCCAAGGCCGCTCTCCGTAGCCGTCGAAGCGCGGCCGCGCCCTTCTCCAGCGCGTCCTTCCTCTCGCCCTCGCGGCTCTTGGCGAAATAACGCAACAGTTTCTCCTGATTGTGGAGCTTTCCGGCGACGATCCAGCGGCAGAGCTCGGCGCCGCGTTCATTCTGATAGGCCGCGAACTGCGCGCGGCGCGTCTCCACCGTCGCCGTCAGCATCGGCGAGGTAAGCAGCGCGAATGGCTTTCCGCTAGACGTCAAGCAGGCGATCCGGATGCCGCGTTCGCACAACTCCTCGACGAGATCCGACGAAAAACTGACGCCGCGCGACGCCACGACGATCTCCTGCAGCCGCATCATCGGAACCTGCGCGCAGACCGATTTGCCCTGCCTGACCACCACCCGCTCGCTCTTCTTCCCGATGAACAGCCCGAAGCCGGAGACGAACAACTGCGACCCGTTCTCGGTTGCGAGCAGGATGACCGAGCCGTCGGCGGGGAGTATCGCGTCATCAACCGGCGGCAACGGCAACTCGAGCTGTTCGGGCGCGACATCGATGCCGCCTGTGATCCAGTTGTACTGGCCCTCGGAAGCGGGCGGCTTGCGGACCGGCCCAGGCGGAAGCGCAACTGCTAGATTCGTGCTCATTTCATCTCACCTCCGAAACTCCGGACCGCGCTCGTTATCCGTGGCGGCCAGTCTGGCACCGCCGTTTCTCGACGGTCGCCGTCAATAGCGGAGATATGTGATCGGCACCACCGGCCTCTCCCTCGAAGTCATGCATCCCACGCTGGTGCCACGCGCGCAAAGCTCCTCCGAGAGATCTGACGAGAAACTCACCCCCGGGGGACGCAATGATTACCTCCTGCGCCTGCATGAACGGAATCTGCGCGCAGACCTTGTCGCCCTTCCTCACGACGATTCGCCTTCTTTCCCGATATATAGAGTCCATATCCAGCTACAAGCAACTGAGCGCAGTTTTCCGTCGCGAGCAGCGTAAACGTGCGGTCGTCCGGCAGAATAGCGCCGTCCGGCAGCGACAGGTCAGGTTCGAGTTGTTCCGGTAAAACGGGTAAAACGTCGTATGCGCAGGAGATCCAGTTGAATTGTTCGGAAGCGGGCGGCTTTCGCCGGATCCTCTTGAGGTGCGGCAAGAAAGCCGGACTCGCCATATCGCTGTATAATAACATCTTGCATTTCACGTTCCATCAGTTACGGTTCGAGTCCATCGCACGGGACTCGCTCCTCTTTCCTCCCGGCAAAGCCGCCAACATTCTGCGCGGAGCGCTGGGGTTCCAGAGAATTGCCGCCATTCCCGATTGCACCGACGCAAAGGGCTGCGACAGCAACCCGACCAAAGGCAGGACGAGGGCTTGACTCTTACGGGCAATCCATTCGTCGACGCCGGCCTCGGCATCGCGGCTTCTAAAGCCGGCCGTCGATCAGTCGAAGAGCTTTCCAGTGATGATCTCAAGCACTCTGTTCGGAACCTGCACGCCGATATTCAGAAGCTCAAGAATCTCAAAATACTTGCTTCCTTCTGGGTGAACAATCCGTTCATGGGCAAGAACCTCGATCAGAAGCCAAAGTTCGAAAGCTTTTTGCAGGGCCTCGAGACAGGTCGCCTGCCAACTCAGGCAGGCCATTGTCAGGCTTGCGGCCGGTCGCCTGTAATCAATTCAGCGGCAACGGGCTGCCAGGCCGACCGGTGCTGGTTTCCTCTGGCCGGCAGCGGCGACAGCGATCCATGCACGTTGCCCGGGCTGAGGGGCAAGGCCATCTGCGCAGACTGTCTGTCAGCAGTGGTGGTGCTGCCTCTTGGCTGCCGCTCGTGTCCAGACGGCCCGTATTTCATTCATGTCACTGAGCCGGATTTACAAGCGCAAGCTGTATCGGAGGGTATAGCGGAATTAGGCGCGGCGATCTCTGCGGGCGCAGGCACCGGGATTCCTCACGGCACAGCTCTGCGCGGACGCGTGGCACTCCTTGATATCGTAAGCGGGAGCGTTCTTTGGGATCACACGCAGCCCGGCCATCTGACGCGAATCCCGCAACACGGCGCGGCAATAATATCTTTCAGCAACAGAGGCACCGGGGTATGTTTTTATGAACTGCATCTCCCGGCGCAGGCCCTGAAATTCTTCGGCGCGATCACCGCAGCCGGGGTGAGAGGGGTTTTTCTAGATTGGGTGAAGGAGATCCAGCGGGGTTTCAAGAAGGAGAGCGCACACTATTTCGATCAGCTCTGTGATTGCGTGGAGGAGCGCCGGTCATTGGCACCCTTTCTCCTCGCGCTGGTAAAAGGCCCACGGGATCGACCGCGAAAACTAAGAAGCGAGGAACACAAAGTGTTACAGATCTACGAGGATATCGCCCTGCAAAAAAAGGAACGATTCGATACGTTGCAGCGCATCGCTAACAAAGTTCGCCAGATGCCCGCCGCATACGCCGACTCCTTTATCAAGCAGCTGGGCAACTTGGGTTCCAAACGCACGCTTCTGGACCTCATAAAAGAGTTCTGCAAGAGGGGGAGCACGGGCCTCAAGATTACTCCGAGCGAACTCCGGGTGATCGACAGCGGGCCAGCCAGCGAAATCGGGAGCCTACTGTACCTGCTTTGCAAAACAGAAGAGGATGGGGGAGACGAATGACTGTAGCGATGAGCTTGTTAGTTCACGGCGAAGCCGTCCGCTTCAACCGCGGCCAATCGCGGGGCGATGATTTTGACTTCAAGTATATGAAGGGGCGCGACGGACGGGAGTATCCCTATGTCAGCAGCCAGTGTTACAAGAAATACTGGCGTGAGTCCTTACCTGGTCCTTTCAGCCCGATCATAAGGGAGAAAGATGCCGGAGGAAAGGAAAAGAACCAGGCGTTCACCTCTGGAAACCCGATCGATTATCTGGACGACGATCTCTTCGGGTACATGATAGCCGGCGCGACCGAAAGTGTAGACGACACCGCTGAACCGGAGGGCTCGGATCTGCCCGAGGCGGCCGTAACCCGGCTCTTCGAAGAGGACAACATCAAGGACGCGGATTCACTTAGGAAGAGACTTTTAGAGCCGACCGAATTGTGCAAATTTATCCTTCACCACTCTCCGGGCGCAAGTGCGGTGCTCAATGACTTGACGGCTTCCGCCCCCGAGATCCAAGAGTCACTGCTCAGCGCCCTCGATGATGCGGCAAGGGATCGCAAATTAGCGGAGGTTGAGGGAATCAAGATCACGGCCGCTGCGACCCGGAAGCTACAAAAAGCGACCGATGTGGACGAAATCAACCGACTGAACAAGGATCTCCTGATCAAGACGTTCTCGAAGGAACTCCAGGATAAGCCGAAGCGGGATACCGAAAGGCGCACGGCCCCAGTCCGGATGCATGCATTGGTCGCCTTTAGCGGCATCAAGACCGCCAAGGATTTTCAAACCTTTTCCCGCGATATTGCATATACCGGCGCGAATTCCGTGATGAACCCAAATAAACCAGGGATCTACTCTGCGTGGCTGAAGACGCGAATCCTGATTGAGTCCCACCGTATCGGAAAATTCTATGTAGGTAAGAACATGGACATCCTGCCGGACAAGGCCAAGGGCATGGAAATCAGGACGGAGCCAAACCCGTATTCATCACGCCAGCAAGAAGTGGAATACGTTCAGCTCGACAGTACCGAGCGGACCAACCGGCTGCGAGCTATTCTCCGGGCACTCGCGGATATCGGGAACGGGCAAGGTCCCGCCAGCGGCGCGCTCCACGACGGAAGCTTGCGTCCGAAGGCCTTCGTGGCAGGCATGATGAACTGCGCCGACTCTCCGTTTGACTACATCTGGGCAGGCCATAACGACGACAGCNNGCTGCAGCATCAAGGATTGGGAAGACCTCTTTGCATCAAGGACGATCTATGTCGGATTACCGGTCGAGGCAGGGCACGGCTCCTCGCTGGCCGCAGCGGCGCCGGGAGCTGCAGCGGCCACGGCCGCGCCCGCACCGTTTGCGGAAATTAAACAACTGATCGAGACTGAATTGAAAAGCATCGGTTTCACCGCTGTCGTAGACACACCCCGCAAGGCCCTGCTGAGTCTTGCACAGGAAGCTACTTTGTGACCGGGGCGCTTCTGGTTCGGCTGGATGGAGTCACGGCGCACTACCGCGACCCCCGCTACAACACCGGCTCGATCGGCAGAACTCCTCTGCCGATCGGTACACTGCACTGCCCGCCCCCGTGTACAGTCCACGCGATGTTATGTGCAGCCAAAGGCGGGTGGGTCGATCCGGCTGGCCTGGTAATGGGCTGGCGGATGGACTTCGACGCGGTGTGTTCCGATTTTCAGACCTGCCATCTTCCTCAGCGAAAGTTGTACAACTTCAAGAACGGAAGACAAGCTGAAAAAACCTCGCCACGAATCAGGGAGTTTCTCGCGTTTCCGCGCCTCACGATATTTGTGCTCCGTGGAGCCGAAAGCGAATGGTTCCGGCGGCCCGTCAATCCGCTTTTGTTCGGTCGCTCGGAGGATCTGGTGACGCAGAAGGAAATTACGGAAGAAGCCCCATGGACCGCCTGCGACGAGGCCAACATCTCAGGGCAGTGCCTTCCAATGCTCGTCGGCTTCGGGCCGATCTACCCAGCTCCCTTGTACTTCGCTCCGAATCGCATTCCGGTGGCAATGTCCCCAAAAACCGATGCGAGACTGGAGCAACCTGTCCGAGCGGGAGATTTCAACCGCCAGCATCCCCTAGCCAAGGTGCATCAGACGGGACAATCATTCTTTTTGTGGGACTACGGCCGTGCTGCTGGCTAAGAGCACCCCCCCGGTCGGGCTGCGGCAACATACGAGGGACGTGCTGCTTGCGCTTACCGAACTGCGAGCTATATGGCCGGAAATCCCCGCCTGCATCGACAGGGCAGCTATATTCCACGATGTTGGAAAAGCCGCGAGCGGATTCCAGTCGATGCTTCGAGGAACGGGGCCTCCTTGGCACTTCCGGCATGAAACGTTGTCAGCCGAGATCCTTCGCCAGTGCTCCGACATGGGCGACAAGGACAGTATCCTAGCTTACCTGACCGTCTTGACACATCACAAGAATCTCGGAGGCGGAGGCAAGGTTAGCCTGGCGTTTCAGGAGTGCTACTCACAAAGCCAGTATTCTCGATGGTTCGACAAGTGGCGCGAACTACTCGCAAATGCCACCGAGCTCAAGGCGGAATTAGCGGGGCTCGACACCCGCATCGACGAGTGGACCCCACGGGAAGATGCTACATCGCCAGCGAACCAGGCGGCTAGTCTCATTGGCGACATTCGACCCGTTTTCAGTTGCCGGGAGCCCGCCATCGCGCGAGGTGCGCTCGTAGCCGCCGACCACTTGGCGTCCTCCGGCTTAGTCTCAACAACCTGCGGGCGGAACATTTCGCAAGAATCGCTGGAGCGGTATGCTCGCACGCACATCGATGGCTGGGCTGAATGGAGTCCCATGCAAGAGGAAGCCGGAGCGAAAATCGGGTCCGCGATGCTCGTTGCACCCACGGGGTCCGGGAAAACGGAGGCGGCGCTGCTGTGGGCTCTCGCGAATCGCCATGGGTTCGAGCGCGTCTTCTATGTCCTGCCGTATCAGGTCTCAATAAACGCCATGGCGTCGCGAATCGCGGAAGCGTTTCCCGATGAGGAGGGTCACACCGAGATCAGCAGCAACAACAACGTCTCCGTCCTCCACTCCAACATGGACTTGGCCTACCTGGAGGACGCGCAGAGCGATGAAGTGCCACACGAACAGGCTGTAGCCACGGCCCTGGGTCGAAGCAACGCCGCGCGAAAAATCTATGCGCCGATCAAAGTTACGACAGTCTATCAACTCCTGGATATCTTTTTCGGCAGGAAATTTTTTGAGGTCGGTCTGCTGGAACTCACAGACTCCGTTGTCATCTTCGACGAAATTCACGCATACGATGGTCACACGCTTGGCCTCATCGTCGTCCTGCTTGAGTATCTGCAAAAACTGGGCACGCGAACATTTATCATGACCGCCACCTTGCCGGGATCCCTTAAGATCCTGCTCCGCGACGCGGCAGGGATCGCCCATCGTAACGAGATCAGATTGGACAAGCACGATCCTCTCCTCGCCGAAGTGCGGCGCCAGATCGTGACAGACGCCCGCTGCATTGAAAATATCACCAAAGAGGTGCGTGCATCAGTTCTCGCCGGCGAGAAAACCGCCGTAGTCTGCAATACAGTCGCGAAGGCGATAGACATGTTCGAGGCCTTGGCAGATCTCGGGCCTCTGCTCGTTCATTCTAGATTCACGCTTGGCCAACGCGCAGAGCGGGAGAAGAAAGAACACATCGAGCAACAGCGGCTCGTGATTGCGACCCAGGTCATCGAGGTCTCCCTCGATGTCAGCTTCGACTCCATGTTTACGGAATTGGCGCCCGCTGACAGCCTGCTTCAGCGATTCGGACGCGTAAATCGACATGCGAGACATCCAGATCCAGGTAATCCTGCGATCTGCCATATCGCCTGCGGAAAGGACCCCGGTTCAGAGCGCGTGTACGGCACAGACCTGCTGGGCAACACCGCGGCGCACATCCCGACCGAGCCTCTGAACTACGAAACGGCTTGCCGCTGGATTGAGGCCGTTTACCCTAACGGCTTGATAGAAAAAGAAATGAAACAAATGGATGTCGCGCACCAGGTATTTCGCGGGGTCGTCGAGCAGCTTAAGCCAATGCTCGATTCAACGGTCACAAGGTCGACCGAAGAGAGTCTTCTTGACTCAGTGCAGGTCATTCCAGAGGAGCTGGAGTCTCAATGGCGCGCACAAAAACAACAGGGGAACCACATGGAGGCAAAGAAGTTCATCGTAAACGTCAGCCTGCC
>OMOG01000349.1:0-4093 GCA_900290305.1 Candidatus Sulfopaludibacter sp. SbA4 | reverse complement strand
TGCTTCTGGACCGGCCTCTCGGCCACTAAGCGTTCCCGAAGCGTCCCCGCGGCCGTTCTGCAGAAGTGGAAGCATCTTTTCGATAATTCCTGCGTCTCGTTGCTGATGAAACCTTCCTAATCGAATTCCCCCTGGCTTCGCAAACCAACCTCCATCTCCCCCTTTCCCCAAACCGTCTGCCGCCCCACCCCCACCCACTTACCCAATCTCAAGTAAGGCAGAAACTCGCCCAACTCCCCTTCATACTCCGCCTCCCCCACAAACCCGCCCAGCGGATGCCGCTGGCCTGTCCGCGACGACAGCCGGTCCGCCTCGGTCCTCTGCAACTCGCAGCGCGTCATCCGCACAGCGGCGGCGCGCTCGCCTATCCCCCGGAAATCGATCTCCAACGGGCCGGCGCCGTAAAGCGCGCGCAGCGTACTGATGCGGTCGCGCAGTCTGCCTAGGAGAATGCCGAATTCCGGCCGGTCCGCCACTTGGTGTCCTGCCTTCATCTCCGTGGGCGTCACGAATCGCACCCGCACTCGGCCCACCCGTTCCGGCCCCTCGCTCAGGTCCACAATGTTGGGTCTAGCCAGTTCGCGCATCAGGAACTGCTCGCCGTCGAAGACCTGCGCCGCCCTCCCTTCGTTGAGATCCAGTTGATCCACGGAGGTCAGTTTCGCCCGGCCGCGCCCAGGGCCCAGGCCCTCCCGCGCCAGTTGGGCGAACGCCAGCACGAAATACGGCAGGGCCGGGTCGCGTACGTCGAAAATGTGTACGTCGAAGTGGAAAGACTCGCCCTGCGGGATCGTGCGCCCGTCCAGGTGCGAGGCGCGGAATACGAACGGCCGGGGCCAGTCCGCCAGCCCGCTGGGACCCTCGCCGCGGGCCGCTTGAGGCTCGAACACGCGTGCGTACGGGCAATCCGCGCGAATGTCGCAGATCTTGGCATCGTGGCAATCTGGGATGCAGACCAGTTTGCGAAAGATGCCGCCGAACGCTCCGCGCACGATGTTGCCGGACTTGTAGACCGGGAAATAGAGTGTGCCCGCAGAGCGGAAATGAAAGCGGAAGCGATAGAATTCGAACGTCAACGGCCCAGCATAACACCCGTCATTGCCTTCCTCTTCTTCGGCTTGGTTCCACCCAAGGAGGCCCTCGGTGTACAACGAAAGACATGCATTGGTAGCCGGCCCGCCGGCGCCGGTTCCCCCTCGGATGGCCCGATGCGCCATCTACACACGCAAATCCACAGACGAGGGCCTCGATCAAGACTTCAACTCCCTCGACGCGCAACGCGAGGCGGCCGAAGCCTTCATCCTGAGCCAGCGGGGCGAGGGGCTTATCGCCTTGCCGGAGCACTATGACGACGGCGGCTTCAGTGGTGGCAATGTGGAGCGCCCCGCGCTTCAACGGCTCCTCGAGGATATCCGCGCCGGCGCGGTCGACTGCGTCGTGGTTTACAAGGTTGACCGCCTGAGTAGATCCCTGATCGACTTTGCCCGGATCATCGAAGTTTTCGATCGGCATAGCGTCAGCTTCCTGTCCGTCACACAGCAGTTCAACACCACGAACTCGGTCGGACGCCTCACCCTTAACATTCCTCCTGTCTTTCGCGCAATTCGAGCGAGAGATCATCGCTGAACGGACACGCGACAAAATGTCGGCGTCGCGGCGCAAGGGCAAATGGACGGGGGGCCACCCAGTGCTCGGGTACGACATCCACCCGCGCGGCCGACGGCTGATCCTCAACGCCGGCGAGGCCCACCAGGTGCGAACGATTTTCACACTGTACCTCGACTACGGCGCTATGCTGCCGGTAGTTCGCGACCTTGACCGCCGCGGTTGGCGTACCAAGCAGTGGGTCACAAGGAGAGGCGAGACTCAAGGCGGCAGGCCATTCACCAAGAGCGGCCTGTACCGGTTGCTGACAAACCCGATTTACACCGGCGACGTCCGATTCAAAGGCCAGGTCTACGATGGGGAGCAGGAGGCAATCGTCAAACCTGATACTTGGGAAAGCGTGCAGAAGACTCTGCGCCGCAACGGACGGAGCGGCGGCGCCGGCGTTCGCAAGCCGTACGAGTAGCACCCTGGAGGGTGAGCCCGACATCAAGGCACCGGCCCCACATGCACCGCCGCCGGATCGAAAATCCTCGGATCCACCGCGACCGCCTTATATCGCGCCCCATCCGCCTGCCCCGCGAAGAGGTCGCTCAGATCCGTCGCTGCCGCATCCCAGAGATTCAACGGAGGAACCCGCAGCAGGCGGAAGATGGTCTTCAGCAGTCCCGGAAAACTCGTGTTGGCGTGCGAGACATAATTCTTCCGCACCCACGGACCCGCCGCCAGCAGAATCGTGCGGTGCGCATCCACGTGATCGATGCCGCCCTGCGCGCCGTCCTCGGTGATGAATACCGCCATCTCGTTCCACCATTTGCTCCCCGAGAGGTATTCCACAATGCGCCCCAGCGCGTAGTCGTTGTCCTCCACGAACGATGCGTCGTAGGGATAGCCGGCCTCCGGCCGCGGATCGTCCATCGCGTCGTTGGGAAGGCGGATGAAGAGGAACTGCGGCAGCTCGGCGCCGCCTTTGACGTACCTCTCGTCCATTTCCCGGATGAACTGCGCCGCGCGGTACTGGTCCGAAATGTTGGTGTTGAACCCGGGATACTGGCGCGACGTGTTGCCGTAGAGCGGCTGCGGCATGGGAACGTTGGTCAGAACCGGTGCGCCAATTCCCTCGCCGAAATTGTAGAAAGTGACGCCGTGGCGCGCGAAGTGATGCCAGATCGTGCCGCCCTCGGGCTGGTCTTCCGGATCCACGAACGCAGCCGGCCCCGGGAACAGCAACCGGCCGGGCGCGCTCCCCATCCGAAAATCCTTCCGCTGATCGCTGGCCGCCGCGATCAGCGAAGATGCCGTCCAGGCATTGGGGTACGCGCCCACCAACCAACGGCGCCCATCCTCGCCGGCGTCGGAATCGGCATAGAAGTTGTCGCTGAAGGCCCATTGCCGGGCGATGCCATGGTGATTGGGCGTGACGTTGACGTCTTTGAAGCTGAAGCGCTTTCCCCTGCCATCCACGTACCCGCGAGTGCCGAAGCGCGCGATCTCGGGTGACCCCAGGGCGGCTCCGTTGGATGCTGTCGCGATGTCGCCGAAGATTTCGTCGTAGGCGCGGCCCGCCTTGACAATGAGAACCACGTGGCGGATCGCGGCGGGCAGCGGCGCGGGCGGGTTGCCGTGCTGGATCAACCCGTTGGCCTCCATGACCAGCGCGGTCTGGTGCGGCAGGTCCTCGGCCGCGGGGAGCGGGAAGACGGAAAGCGAGCCCTGCAGTGCCTGCGTGGGAAGCAGCGAGCCGCGCGGTCCGCCGGGAGCATTGGGCCCTCTTCCATGGCCTCGGGCGTTGGCCACAAACACGGTGTCCTGGTAGATCGCGACACGCGTGGGAAACCAGGCCGCCGGAAGATGGCCGATCACCCGATTCTCCCGCGTGTCGATCACGCCAACCGCGTTGATCCCCGCCTCGGCCACCAGCAGCCAGCCCGTCTTTTCGTGGTAAGCCATGCCGATCGGCAGCACGCCGCGCAACTGCTCCAGCCCCGGAATCCGGATGGGAATTTCCGCTTCCACGCGGTTGCTTCGGGAATCGATGACGGTGATGGAATCGTTGGCGGCGTTGGACACAAAGACGCGATTCGCGATGGCTACCACTCCCGAAGGACTGCTGCCGCCATCGCTCTTCTCGGCAAAAGGCACGCCTGTGGGGATGAACGTTTCCACTTTGGCCGCCACGGGATTCGACACGTCCACAACCGCCAGCGAGTTCGACTCACGCGCGTTCGGGTCGCCCAGTCCCGCCACCTGGACCTTGCCGCGCGCGGTGAGCCGCTCTGCGCCCGCGGCGGCTTCCGCGCTGGGAAATCCGAATGCCGGGAACGGCAGTCCTGTGTCGCGCGCCTGTTGCGGGTCGGCGCCCGGAATGGGCTGGTATTGGAACATGCCGAGATTGGTGACGTAGAGTTTCTGCCGGTCCGGCGAGAGCGTCAGGGCAAACGGCAGGCGCCCCACCAGCACCGAGGCGGTGATCTGGCGGGTCCGCGTG
>OMOG01000520.1:10261-11112 GCA_900290305.1 Candidatus Sulfopaludibacter sp. SbA4 | reverse complement strand
AGCTTTGTTAGGTCACACCAAACAGCGTAACCTGCATTTGCGAGCTGCAGAGAGAGCCAAAGCGCAAGCTCACTGTCTTCAGGGTTCGCATGGCTGACGAACACCATGTTGCGAGCCGCAGGCTGGTTCATGGATGCCCTCTCTCGGAATATAACAGAATTCAGAAATAATGTTCTGGTTCATTGCGGTCGGACTGAATTGTGGCACAATCAGAAGTTGGTCCCAAACGGCCTTCTGGGAAGTTGCGACCAAACGGGACACTGGATCGCCGGCTTCCGGGGTCGTTTTGCAGGAGCCTTATTTTAACGCCTATGGGGGTCCGCCCGGGGTCCGCCCCACAATTTCTCCGGCGCTCCTTATTTACATGCCGGAGCCGCCAGCACCGTCCCCGGCAAAGGCGCCAGCCGCTGCTTCGCCAACTCCCCATTCACCCCTGGCAAATCCGTCTTAATCAACTCATTCCACCCGGCAACCGTGGTCGCCAGATCCTTGCAGTAATCTTCATAAGCCGTCTGCATCGCGGGAGTAGGAGCCGCATCCTGCCCATCGATCGTGGTCGCCAGCGACCCGAAATTCCGATTCAGCCCCGCGAACGTCGGCCGCTGCCGCGCCCCGCGTCCCCCGCCGCCTCCGAAGCCACCTTCCCCGCCCTGAAGCACCAGCGCCTTCTTGTCGAAATCCTCGAGTGCCTTCACCTCGCTCCCCATCTTCTTCTTCGCCACCGCGACCGCCTCGCGCATCAGCGCCGCCTGGTGCCACGCCTCGTAGCTGGCCGCCACCATATCGATCGCTTTCGTCTCGATCGTCAGCTCCTGCGCCAGCGCCGTATCCGCCACGTCCACCCGCGGATC
>OMOG01000520.1:5682-10256 GCA_900290305.1 Candidatus Sulfopaludibacter sp. SbA4 | reverse complement strand
CAGCTCCTGCGCCAGCGCCGTATCCGCCACGTCCACCCGCGGATCCATCGCAATCTCGAGCGGCTGCCGGAAAGTCTGCCCGTTCACCGTGAGCCGCACTTCGTACTTGCCGGGTACGGCCAGCGCACCCAACGGCAGGCCCGGCGTATTCCCGAACAGCGCCGAGATGGCATACTCGTGCCGCAGCACCGGCGGCGGCCCGTAGTGCAGGTCCCACACGAAGCGGTTCATACCGGGCTGCTTGGTGAGCGGCTGCGGATGCCGGCCTGCCTCGTGAGCGGCTGCGGATGCCCCACCCAATACTCCGGAACATTGGGAGGCGGCTCCTTCGAAGGCGGCTCGGGCTTGCTGGTCAACTGCCGCACCAGGTTCCCGGCCGCATCGTAGACCGCCAGCGAGATGTCCTGCGAGGGCGCCGAGCGCAGGTAGTAATCGATCAGCGCGCCCGCCGGCGGATTCTCCCCGGCCGGCATCTCCGGAGGCAGCGGCGTATCCTGATTCAGATCCAGCCGCACGCGCAGCGCCTTGTCCGGCCGGAACAGGAAGGTCTGCTCGCCCGCCACCTGGCGATTGATCTGCCGCAGCGGCGTAATGTCGTCCAGGATCCAGAACGAGCGCCCGTAAGTCGCGGCCACCAGGTCGCTGCCGTGAATCACCAGGTCGCGCACCGAGGTGGTGGGCATGTTGAGCTCGAGCGGCCCCCAGTGGTCGCCATCGTCGAACGAGACCCACGTGGCGGTCTCGGTGCCGGCGAACAGCAGCCCCTTGCGCGCCGGATCCTCCCGCACCACGCGCACGAAATCCGGAATGCCGGCGACCGTCTCCTGCCACGTCTTTCCGTAATCCCGCGTCCGATAAATGTGCGGCTTGAAATCGTTCTCCTCGTGGCGGTCCACCGAGGCATAGGCCGTCGAGGCATCGAAGTGCGATGCCTCCACCATGCTGATCTGCGCAAACTGCGAAAGGTCCGGCGGCGAGACGTTCTGCCAGTGCGCGCCGCCATCCGTGGTGAGCTGCACGACGCCGTTGGTGGTGCCGGCCCAGATCATGCCCGCCGCCACCGGCGAAGGCGAGAACGCATTAATCGCGCTGCGATTGGGCGGCCGCACGGTGGCCTCGGTCTCCGGCCTGGGCCGCACCGCCGGAGCGTCCGCGGTGGGCTCGGGCGCGGCCGGCGGCTCCGGCTTCTCTCCCGGCCGCAGAGTCAGGTCCGGGCTGATGGCCTTCCAGTGCACCCCCGCGTCGCGCGTCTCCAGCAGGAACTGCGTGCCTTCGTAGAACACGTGCGGGTCCTGCGGCGAAAACGCCAGCGGCGGATTGGTCGCCATGCGGTAATCGTTATTGCGGCTCACGTTGGGGGAGATGGTCGCCACCTGCCGGCTGGACCGGTCGATGCGCACCAGCCCGCGCGCCGGTCCGCCCGAGTACACGATGTTGGGATTGAGCGGGTCGGGCACAATATAGCCGAACTCGTACCCGCCGATGGGGTCCCAATCCATGAACGTGATCTCCCCATAGTCGCCGCGGCTCAGCGTGGCCACCGCGCCCGAATCCTGCTGCGTGCCGTAGACCCAGTAGGGGAAGCGATTGTCAACGGAGAGGTGATAGATCTGGGCGGTCGGCTGGTTGTACCACGAGCTCCACGATTTGCCGCGGTCCATGCTGATGGTGGCGCCCTGGTCGCTGGCCATGATCATGCGGTCGCTGTTGGTGGGGTCGATCCACAGCGCGTGATTGTCGTCGCCGCCGGGAGCGCCCTTGTACGAGGCGAACGTCCGGCCGCCATCCTCGGAGCGGTAGAGCGAGGTCTGCGCCACGTAGACCACGTCGGGGTTCCTGGGGTCGAGAAACACGCGGCTGAAATAGCCGCTGCCCGTAATGCGCGGGTCGGGCGTGCTGCGCTGCCAATGCTGCCCGCCGTCGTCGGAGCGATAGAGCCCGCTGCCGGGAGTCGCCGCGATGATGGCGAAGACGCGCTCGCCTCCGGGCGCCACCGCCACGCCGATGCGGCCCATCCGGCCGGTGGGCAATCCGGCGCCGGTGATTGCGGACCACGTGTCGCCGCCGTCCGTGGTCTTGTAGATGCCGGCGCCGTTCATGGCATCCAGTCCGCCCCCCGCCGCGCCGGGCTTCTGGTAGTGGCCCCACAGCGCGGCGTAGCCGATCCTGGAATTGTCCGCCGCGAACACCACGTCGATCGCGCCCGTGGTGTCGTCCTTATACAGGACCTTGCGCCAGCTCTTGCCGCCGTCGGTGGTCTTGAAGACGCCGCGCTCCTGGTTGGGCGCGAAGGTGTGGCCCAGCGCGGCCACCACCACGATGTCGGGATTGTGCGGGTCCACCCACATGGCGCCGATGTGCCGCGAGTCATCGAGCCCCGCGTGCTGCCACGTCTTCCCCGCGTCGGTCGATTTGTAGACGCCCTTGCCCTGGTTCACCGCGCCGCCCACATTGCTGACGTCGCCCGTGCCCACGTAGACGATCTCGGGCTTCGAAGGCGCCACCACGATCGCGCCGATCGAGGCCACGCGCTCCTGGTCGAAGATGGGGGTCCACACCACCCCGCCATCCACCGTCTTCCAGACGCCGCCGCCCGGCGTGCCCATGTAGTAGACCGCGGCATCTCCGGGGATGCCCGCGACCGCGGAGACGCGGCCCGCGCGGAAAGGTCCGATCTGCCTCCAGCGCATGGCGCCGTAGAGCGAGGGGTCGAATTGCTGGGCCGGCAGCACGGAGGCAGCCAGCAGAAGTGCGAAGATATAGCGCGGCATTCCTTGATCCTACAACGCCACGCGGAAATCGGCACAACCGCAACCGAGCCGGCACCCGGTAACGCCGGCGGTCTTGCCGCCGGTCCTCTGCATGTAGGCCGCAACCTACAACGCCACCCATACCGACTTCACGTTGGTATATTGATCCAGCGCGTACGAGCCCAGGTCCCGGCCGAAGCCGCTCTGCTTGTAGCCGCCGAAGGGCGACCCGGAATCGAACCCGTTGTAGGTATTGATCCACACCGAGCCGGCCTTGATTTCGCCCGCCATGCGATGCGCCAGCCGCACGTCCCGAGTCCACACCGCCGCGGCCAGCCCGTAGATCGTGCCGTTGGCGATGCGCACCGCTTCCTCCGCATCGCCGAACCGGATGGCGCTGACCACTGGCCCGAAGATCTCTTCGCGCGCGATGCGCATCTCGGGCTTCACGTCCGCGAACACCGTCGGCTTAACGAAGAAGCCCTTGGCCTTGTCGCCATCGGTGTCGCGCTCGCCGCCGCACACCAGCCGCGCGCCTTCCTGCTTGCCGCTCTCGATGTAGTCCAGGATGCGATCCATCTGACGCGCCGAAATCTGCGAGCCCATCTGGGTGGCGGGGTCCAGCGGATTCCCCACCCGCAATTTCCGCGCCCGCGCCGCCAGCTCATCAAGGAAGCGGTCGTGTACATCGGCGTGCAGCAGCAGGCGCGATCCGGCGCTGCACACCTCGCCCTTGCCGCCGAAGATGCCCCAGAAGGCGCCCTTCATAGCGGCATCCAGATCGGCATCGGGGAACACGATGTTGGGCGATTTGCCGCCCAGCTCCAGGCTCAGCCGCTTGAGGTTCGACACCGACGAAGCCTGCAACAGCTTGCGCGCCGTGGCGACGCTGCCGGTGAAGCTGATCTTGTCGACGTCCTCGTGCAGCGCCAGCGCCTCGCCGGTGGTCTGCCCGTAGCCCGTCACCACGTTGAGCACGCCCTCGGGCAGTCCCGCCTCCATGGCGATTTCGGCGAGCTTCAGCGCGTTCAGCGGCGTCAGCTCCGAGGGCTTCAACACCACTGAGCACCCACAAGCCAGCGCCGGCGCGACTTTCCACGCCGCGATCTGCAGCGGAAAATTCCACGGCACGATGGCCCCCACCACTCCCACCGGCTCGCGCAGCGTGTAGTTGAAGAACGGCCCATCCACCGGGATGGTCTCGCCGTAGATCTTGCGCACCCACCCCGCGTAGTAGCGGAAGCAGTCGGCGGCGGGCGCGATGTCCGCCCCCACGGATTCGCGCAGCGTCTTGCCATTCTCCTGCGTGATGATGGCCGCCAGCTCATCGCGATGCTTGGCCAGCCCCTCGGCAATGTTCCACAGGATGCGCTCGCGCTTGGAGGGGTCCATGCCGCGCCATGACTTCTTCTCGAAGCTCGAGCGCGCTGCCGCCACCGCATGGTTCACGTCGCAGGTATCGGCGTCCGGGACGGTGGCCACCATCTCGCCGGTGGCGGGATTGATGACGTCTACATGGCGGTCGCAGTTGGAATGCTCCCACTTCCCGTTGATGAAAAGGTGATGAGTCAGCACGTCCACAGTTTACTGCATGCCGCGCATGGAGACGCCGATCCAGGCCAGCGTCAGCCCGATAATGATCACCACGGTGGACCAGGAAACCACGTTGAACCAGCGCGGGTTCACCCATTCGCCCATGAGGTCGTGCTTGTTGATTAGCTTGATCATGAAGATCAGCACGAAGGGCAGCAGCACGCCGTTCAATACCTGCGAGAGCAGGATCATCCGCACCAGCGGAAAATGCGGAATCAGAATCACCCCGGC
>OMOG01000520.1:0-5672 GCA_900290305.1 Candidatus Sulfopaludibacter sp. SbA4 | reverse complement strand
GCCGCGAAAATGGAGGCGTTGAACAGCCCCGCGCTGAACAGCAGAAAGGCATACTGCCCGAAGGGCTTCAGCGCCTTGGCGGCGTCGGCCGCATCCTCGATGGGCTTGGGCGCGACGCTGTAGATGGCGCCCGCGCAGGCCACGATGATGAAAAACGCAATCACCGACGTCATGAAGCAGCCCACGATCACTTCGATGCGCGACTGCGCATACTCCTTGGCGGTGATGCCCTTCTCTACCACCGCCGCCTGCAAGTAGAACTGCATCCATGGCGCGATGGTGGTACCCACCATTCCGAGCAGCATGTAGATGTAGGACGGCTCCAGCATCAGCACCGGCTTGACGCTGTAAATGGCCGCCTCTTTCCAGTCGGGCTTCACCAGAAAACCCGAAATCACATAAGTGATGTAGACGACGCAGGCGAACAGGCAGATCTTCTCCACGCTTTGGTAATTGCCCTTGACCACCAGGAACCAGACCGCCATGGCCGCCAGCGGAACGGTGATGTACTTGCTCATCCCGAAGAGCCCCAGGGAGCTGGCAATGCCTGCGAACTCCGACATCACGTTGGTGAGATTGACGAGCACCAGGAGGGCCATCAGTAAGAAGGTTATGCGCAGGCCGAACTCTTCGCGGATCAGGTCGGACAGGCCTTTGCCCGTCACGGCGCCCATGCGGGAACACATCTCCTGGGTGATGATGAGGAGCAGGGTGATGGGCAGCAGGGTCCACAGCGGCAGGTACCCGAAGCGCGCACCGGCGTCGGAGTAGGTGATGATGCCGCCCGAATCGTTATCGACGACCGCAGTGATGAACCCCGGTCCAATGACAGCAAAAAAGATCGCTATGTGATAGCGGAAACGGCTCAGGAGTTTCCGCATCCGTCACTTCTGCCTCAGGAGGGAGATGATGTCATCGGCGGTTACCACGCCGGCCAGTTTGCCGTCCTCGTCCACCACGGGCAAGGTCAGCAGGTTGTACTTGTCGAACAACTCGGTGACGCGGTCCTGTTTTTCGTCGACGTTCACCTGGACGAGGGTCTCGGCCGCCAGGTCCTGGAGCCTGGCATTGCCCGATGCGAGGAACAGCCGCGCCAGCGGGATGGCGGCCACCAGCTTCTCGTCGCCGTCCACCAGGAACAGCGTGTTCAAACCTTCCAGCAGGTCTTCGTTGCCCTTGAGCGCGGCCAGGGCATCCGTCACCGTAGCGTTGTGGTGGAGCGCCACGTACTCGGTGTTCATCATGCCGCCGGCGGTGTCCTCCTTGAATTCGAGCAGCTCGCGCACCTCGGTCTTGGGCGCCGAGTCCATCTCGTCGAGGATCTCCTCGGAGGTCTCGGCTTGCAACTCGGAAAGGATGTCGGCGGCTTCGTCGGGGGCCATTTCTTCGACGATGTCGGCCGCCTTTTCCGGCTCCAGGGCTTCCAGGATGCTGGCCTGCATCTTGGGATCTTCGACCTCCGAGAGAGCGTCGGCCGCCGCCTCGCTGTCGATGGTCTCGAAGATGGCTTCGCGCTCGGCGGGACTGAGGTCTTCGACGATGTCGGCCAGGTCGGCGGGGTGCATCTGCTCCAGTTTCTGGTAGGAGATATTGAGGCGCAGGCGCCGCAGTGGGTCGGGCTCCACGACGTTGGCGAATTCCCAGCGGATGGAGTTGGGCGGGATGGGCTGCTGCAGCCGGCGGATCCAACGCGGCGGCAGCACGCCCTGGAACAGCCGCCGGAAGATGCTGCGCACCCCGATATCGATGTCCAGCACNNACCTTGCGGCCCGTCACGTCGATGATCTGCTGGTCGAGCAGGTCGCGCGCGATGCGCAGCATGTACTCGTCGTCGTGGTAGGGGACGAGCTTTTCGTCGGAGAGCGAGATGCCCTTTTCCAGAGAGATCGAGCCGACCTGATCGTAGCGGATGGTCAGCCAGGCGTCGCCGCCGCCCATCAGGATGCGGTCGATGCGCGCGGAATGGACGAGCGGAACGAGGGCGGCGTCCTTCACCCTGCCGATCCGCCGACCTTTGACGTCGTAGACCGGCATGGCCAGCAATTCCGTGAAAAACAGGAAGTTGTCCGCCATCCAATACGTCCCGGCGCCTTGGCTGGAATCATGTTAGACCGAGCGCGTATCGGGACAGCATTCGACTTGGCTGCTATGCGGTCTACACGGCTTTCCGACGCCTATTCCCAATATGGCGCATCCGCGTGGAAACCCGCAAGGAAAAAGTGCAGTGCCTGCATCGCCGGCCGGCCGCAAGACCCCGTTTGCGGGCCGTAGCGGCGCCGGCGCTGTCGACTACCGCAGAAGGCGCGGGTCGACGGCGAGGCGGTGGACGCGGAGTACCTGGACCCGGATGCTCTCGGGGTGTTGCGGATTGATCGGAACGTTCCATGTCGCCGGCACGATTACCGAAGGAACGCGGAGAAGGGCGGTGCGGCCGGAGCGGAGCCACTCATCGCCGGCGCGGCGGGTCGCCTCCAGGCCGGTCTGCCAGGTCCGGCCAAGCGCCGCCGTGTCCACATCCTCGACAGCCACCGTGTCGGAGCGTCGATCTCCAAATAACGGAAGTTCGCGGGTACGTCGTCGACGTCGACCCTGGTGTGAACCAGCACTTCGAGGAGCGCCGTCGCGGGATTCGGAGCGCAATGGACGATGCGGCGTCCGCGCAGATGCCATCGGCCGGGAGCGCTCAAGCCGCCAGCGCCATCCGGCGTGGAATAGTTGCTAATGCGCCACAGGATCACGCGAAGATGCCATGATCGATTTGCACGATCATCTCTTCCACCAGGCGGGCGCCGGCTTCGGTGGCCAGCATCTCGATGGGCGCCTTGCCGTCGAAGCGGCGCTGCGGTTTCCGCAGCCAGCGCCAGGCGCGGTCCGGTTCGCCGAACACCTGTTCCGCCATGGCGGCGATCCGGGCCACGCGCACGGCCTTGTCGGACTCCGCTTGGGAGAGCGGCTGACGCCTGGCGATGCGGTGCGCCAGTGTTCTGCGCGGCACGATCAACCGGTACACCTCGGCGTGGGACAACCCGCCGCGGACCATCGACTTGATCGCGGAGACGGGAAGCCGCTTCTCGACCAGGCAGGCGAGCTCGTCTCCGGTGCGAATGCCGGACACTCCCAGCTTCCCCCGCAGGAGCGCATAGAAGCCCGCCGGGAGCGGCGTTTCCGGGGCTTTGATCAGTTCGGCCATGCGTTGCGACCGCGGCAATCTGGCTCCATTACATGCGCCTTCGACAGGCTGGCAAATGCCGCTCCGGGCGTGAGCGGAGGAAACCCCATTGCCCCGCGTCTGGCCGGGGTTTCATCCCAAGGGGGACCGGTTTTGGGGTGGTTTCCTGTACCCTGAGGCTTAACGATGTTGCTCACCGTAAAGGACGCTTGCGAACTGCACCCCATGGCTCTCGATTACTCGAATCTCAGCCGGCGCGAGGACCTGATGGCACTGGCGACGGCGATTGCTGCGAAGCGGGAAGTGAAGGGGCCAGAAGAGGCGCGGGCGGCACGCACTCTCTTCACGCGAATCAAGAACGAGCGGCTGGGGTAAGGATGACCCTAGTGTAAGCAGTATGCTAACATTAATTCTTGAACGTGATTAGCAAACGCGGGTTGATGAACCTGGCGGCGAAGCATCCCGAGACGATCGACGCGCTGGAGAATATCTACCGCGTCGCGCGGAAGTCCAGGTGGAACGGCCTGCACGAAGTCCGGGAGAGATTTCCTTCCGCCGACCAGGTGGGCGGCGTGCTCATCTTCAACGTCCTGGGTGGAAACTACCGGCTCATCATGACTGTCACCTACTCGCGCCAGTTGATGCACGTCAAGGCGCTGCTAACGCACCGCGAATACGAACGCAAGGAGTGGATGAAATGGGCTTAACCGCGACAGCCGATATCGACCAAGAGAAGTACGGTAAGCTCCTCGCCAAGACACTGCCAAAGATCATCGAAACGGATGAGGAGTTCGACCGGATGGCCGCTCTGCTGGAGGAACTGACTATTCCTGAGCGTGAGTTGACGCCGGAGGAAGACGCACTCGCCAACCTGATCGAGAAACTGGTGGTTGACTACGACGACCGGTATTATGCGATCCCGGACGCTAAGCCACACGAGATGGTCAAATTCCTGATGGAACAGCGCGACCTGAAGCAGGCGGATCTTGTTCCAGTGCTCGGATCGCGCGCTCAAGTGTCCGATCTGGTGAATGGCAAGCGGGGCATCAGCAAGGCCCAGGCTAGGAAGTTGGCCGAATTCTTTGGAGTTTCAGTGGAACTATTCATCTGATGGAACGGGTTTTATGAGGCGAGCCAAACGCGTCGTACCGGCGTTCACCACTGAGGCGGAAGAAGCGGAATGGTGGTATAAGAACCGCAACATCCACGGCAAACACCTTCCGGCCGCAGTGAAGACCGGTGAAGCGCAGGTGTTGACGAAGGAGAAACTGCACGAGCGGATCGCGGCGTCCAAGAAGACGCCAGCGCTGCGGCGCCCCGAAGCAGATCTGGCCTCCGCTCGAAAGCGCGACAGGCGAAGGGCGGGATAAGCCCACGGAGCCCTTTGACTCATTCCGCTAGTTCCATTGAGCGCTTCAGCTCGCGCACGGGGTGTCTAAGCCATGTCTTCCTGAAGGACCGGCTGGTGGGCGCAAAAACGTACCGGCGCATCGCGGGATACTTCCGGTCGTCGATCTTCGAATTGGTGGAGGAAGAGATCGAGGGAATCGATTCGATTCGTCTGTCCCGCCCCACTTGTAATAGACTAGATCCACATGAGACGTTTTCTACTGGCGACCTTTATTCTGGTTTCCACGGTGGCCGCGAGCACCTTCACACTGGAGCAGGTTCTCTCGGCGCCGTTTCCCTCCGAGTTGATTGCGGCCCCGGGAGGCGGCAGAGTCGCCTGGCTGCTGAACGAGCGCGGCGCGCGCAATGTGTGGATGGCCGCGGCGCCCGATTACAAGGGCGTGCGCCTCACCTCGTACAGCCAGGACGATGGCGCCGACATCGGCCAACTGCAATGGACTCCGGATGGCAAGTCAGTCGTCTATGTACGCGGCGGCGACCTGGAGTTTCTCGGGCGGCCCGACCCCAACCCGGTCGCCAACCCGGACGGCACCGAGCAGGCCATCTGGATCGTGTCGCCCGGCGAGAAGCCGCGCAAGATCGCCGACGGCCACACACCCGCTATTTCGCCCAAGGGCGACCGCGTCGCGTTTCTCCGCGCCGGCCAGCTCTGGTGGGCGCCGGTAATAGGCTCAGATAAAGGCGGCGGCTCCGATAAGGCCGCCCCAGACAAGGCCCCGGATAAGGCAACGCTCGTCTTCCATCCGCGCAGCGGAGTGACCGCGGCGGAGCCGGAGTGGTCGCCCGACGGCTCCAAGCTGGCGTTCGTCAGCGACCGCACGACCCACAGCTTCATCGCGGTGTACGACTTGACGGCCAAGAGCCTGAGCTACCTCGACCCCACGGTGGATCGCGACAGCAATCCCGTTTGGTCGCCCGACGGCAAGCAGATTGCCTTCATGCGCCAGCCCTCCGGCGGCGGCGGACGCGGCGGGCGAGGCGGTGGCGGCGGCAGTGCCGATTCATGGTCGATCCGGGTGGCCACCGTGGACAACGGGGTAGGACGCCAGATCTGGATGGCCGACCGCGGCACGGGCAGCGCGTTCCATCCGAT
>OMOG01000671.1 GCA_900290305.1 Candidatus Sulfopaludibacter sp. SbA4 | reverse complement strand
GCCGCCTATCCTGTTTGTGAACACGGTAGTGCTGCTGGCTTCGAGCCTGGTGCTCGACCTCTCGCGCCGCTCCCTCAAAGCCGGCGACCGCTCTAAATTCAACCTCTGGTGGACCGCTGCCACCGCGCTGGGCGTCCTGTTCCTGGCAGGCCAGGCTGTGGCGTGGCTGCAGTTGAAGGCAGCCGGTGTGTACGTTTCCACCAATCCCAGCAGTTCCTTCTTTTACGTTTTGACCGCAGCCCATGCCTTCCATCTGCTGGGCGGCGTTTCCGCGTTGTTGTACGTGGATGTGCAGGCGTGGCGGCTCAGGCTGGGCCCGGCCAAGCGCACGGCCATCGACGTCACGGCCATCTTCTGGCACTTTCTGGATGGCCTCTGGGTGTACCTGATGCTTCTATTCTACGTTTGACGGCCATCTTCTGGCACTTTCTGGATGGCCTCTGGGTGTACCTGATGCTTCTATTCTACGTTTGGGGGTAAGGATGTCGTCCGTTTCCGTCGCCACATCGTCGCCGTGGGCTGGAGGGCAATCGCCCTATGCGACTAACTCGAAGAAGTTCGGCATGTGGCTTTTTCTCATTTCGGACTCGCTTACGTTTGCGGCATTGCTGTTCGCCTACACGTATAGCCGCGTCGCCAATCCCGACTGGCCCAAGCCGTTCCAATTCTCGCCGAGCATCATCTTTTCGAGCATCATGACGTTCTGCCTGCTCTCGAGCAGCTTGACCATGGTCATGGGGGTGCACGCCATGAACCACGGCAACCGCAAGTCGGCGGTCGGTTGGATTCTGGCGACCATGGCGGGCGGCGGCGCGTTCGTCGTCCTGCACTTGTCGGAATGGCTGAACCTGATCAACAACGAGGGCGTGACGCCGGCCCACAATCCGTGGAACGTGCCCCTCTTCGGCGCCACATTTTTCGGATTGACCGGCCTGCACATGACCCACGTGATCATCGGGCTGATCTACCTCGCGATCATTGCGCAGGCCGTGCTCCGCGGCAAGTTCAAGGCCGAGGACGTGGAAGTGGCCGGCCTGTACTGGCACTTTGTCGACCTGGTGTGGATGTTCATCTTCCCGCTGGTCTACCTGATGTCCGCCCGGGTTGGAGGACCAAGCTAATGAGCGCGCACACCGAAGAAGCCGTTCACGTCGGTGGCACCACCGTCACCTTCGCCAAGGTCTGGATCGTCCTTCTGGTTATCACCGGCGCGGAGGTTCTGCTGGCCTACGAACAGGTGCCCACCCTGATCATGCTGACCATCCTGGTGGGGCTCTCGATCATCAAGGCGGCCCTGATCATCGCGTATTTCATGCACATGAAGTTCGAGCGGCTCAGTCTGTTCCTGACGCTGTTTCCCATGCTCATCTTCTGCATCGTGCTGATGCTGATCTTCCTGGGCGATGCCACGCGCATCCCCGTAATGAGGCCGACCTTATGAAGCGTTTGCTGTTGATTCCTGCGCTTTTCACAGCGCTTTCCCTGCCCGCCGGGGCGCAATGCGTGATGTGCTACCGGACCGCCCACTCGCAGAACCAGGCCCGCGCCCGCGTGCTCGACATGGGGATACTGATTCTGGGCGCGCCGCCGTTCCTGATCCTGGCGGGCTTCGTGGTGTTCGTGCTCAAGCGCGACCAGATGGGTCGGGAAGAGTAACGCCGGGGCGGGGCACCCTCTTGTGGGGCAGGCTTTCAGCCTGCGCGGGGCTTTAGTTAGCCCCGCTTCTCTGGAGTTCCCAACACTGCGCAGTTACTCTTGCGCCCTCTCTAAGTGCACCATTTCATAAATACAGTCTCGTATTCAATCGTGGCGCACGCACTCCTGCGTGCCGCGTCGACACTCGTGTCGACGCTCGCTCGGCGCCTAAGAAACACATTGGCTAATTTACGAAACGGCGCACTAAACTAAGGCAACCGCTTCAAGACAAGCACCGAGATCTCAGGCAAGTTCGCCAATTCGGCATCGTTCGTCAGAAACCAGGAAGCCCCGGAGCGGATTGCCGTTGCAAGTTGAATCGCATCTGGTGTTCGGAGGTTATGACGTGCCCGTAACCCCGCAGCTTCCGCGGCGATGCCCTCATCCAACGGGATCGCGGTCAGAGCACGCGACTGAAGGAGTATTTTGCGATACTCCTCCGCCAACTCCGGCCGGCCTTCGCGAAGTGGGTGGACCAGGACTTCAATGAGTGTGACGAACGAAGTCACATGCGGAACTCGTTGCGCTCCGCAGCTTCGAAGAACGGCTTAGTTTTGGCGAGGAGGGCCGCGTGCTCCTCGATGTAGTAGGCCAGCGGCGCTGTGTCCAGGCCGACGGTAGAGCCACTTAGCGCTTCTATCCATTCCACGACGAGCGTTCCCGGCGCAGGTACTCATCGACATCCACGCCTTCCCAGACCCCTTTGCCTAAGCCCTGAAGCTCCAACAGACTCCGGCGCGGCCGGGGCGCCAGTTCGCCACTCAGTCGCCCAACGAGTTCGGCAATGAGACGCAACTGGTCGGCAGGACCGAGGGCTTGCGCAGATCTCTTTGCCTGGTCGTAACGTGGGTTCGGCATATCGCTCATCCCCATGACCACACGATACCGCTCTTCGGGGCTGGAACGCTACCCGTGAATGCATAGATCGGCCGGGCCTCCGCCAGCACGCCGGGCCGGATGAGTGGCTTCAATGCCGGCTTAACGGCCAGATCGACGCGGCGGCCGAGCAGGGCAGTCAACTCACGCATCATCGCCGAAACGCCCAGCAGTCCAGGGCGCGCGCCGGGCAGGAAATCGACGAGGAGGTCGACGTCGCTGTCTGGACGCATCTCACCGCGCGCGGCGGAACCGAACAGGGATAACTCCCTGACCTGATGGCGGCGGCAAATCTCAGCGATCTCAGCCTCGGGTAACTCGATGCCGGCAGCGATGGTCATAATTTCGATTCTCTCTTCCATTATGCGCCAACGTGGAGACCCTGCCAACGGGTGGTGTGCTAAGAGTGCAGCGCACCTGCCAACGCCGGACCGCGCCCGCTTTGTAGTAATGGCACGCATCGGCGCGCCGCCGTTCCAGATCCTGGCGGGGTTCGTGGTGTTCGTCCTGAAGCGCCACGAGGTGGGTCGGGAAGAGGAGGCGCGACCGGCCCGGCCACGTTCATGCGTCGTCCCATGGATCTGCAGTGATCCCAGCCAATCTCGCCGACCAGGGGCCCGCCGATGGTGCCGCTTTTATGCGGGTTCGGGATTACACACCTTTGAGCGGACCGTTGAGCGGACCGTTCTTCATGAATTGGTGTCGCCCGCCCGAGATGGGCCCGGTGAAACCAAGTTTTCTAACCTGCGGATCAGTTCTCGGCGGGAAACCGGGCTGGCCATCCCTCAAGCGGCCCTCTGGGGTAACCTCACGCGGCCAATTCGAGGAATCGGATCGTTGTCGCGGATCTTCAGCACGAGCCATTCCTCCAATACCTCCTGGAGTACTTCCCGGCACTTGTCCGGCCTGTGCTCGTTCGCCCAAACGCCGGTGAGACCCGGGATCTCACCGAAACAGGCGCCATCTGCCAGCGTCTCGTAGCGAGCCCTCTTCATCGCTTCCCGAATGTAACGCGTGAGCATCGACTCCATGATAACGCGCGCGCGTCGACGGCAGGGAGTGGTAGTGTCCTAAGGATTCCTTGAGGATCTGGACGATCTGTCCAACCCAAGATGTCGATATGCGCTACAATGCCCGCTCTATGCGCTCGTTGCTGATCTTTTCAGTGTTGTTCGCTGCCTGCGAGGCACCCAAAGCACCCGAAACTGAGGCGACCAGATCTACTGCGAGTTGCCTTCAGATTCGGGGGGCCGATCTCGAAGCCGTTGGCAGAGATCGAGTCCTAGCTAGTGTCCTGTGTCAGAAGTCCTGTAAAATGACGGTACTAAGTTGGTCAGCGGTCCGG
>OMOG01000052.1 GCA_900290305.1 Candidatus Sulfopaludibacter sp. SbA4 | reverse complement strand
GCCCCGCCCGATCTCACGCTCCAGATCGGGACCGTGGATGTCGCCATCGCTCCCAAACGCACCATCCGCACGGTCGGATATAACGGTTCGTTCCCCGGCCCGGTTCTGCGCTTCCCCGAAGGCCGCACCGTGACGGTGGATGTGGTCAACAACACCGCCACGCCGGAGCTGGTTCACTGGCACGGTCTCTTCACTCCGATCGATGCCGACGGCTCCGCCGAAGAAGGCACTCCCATGGTGCCGGCCCACGGCCAGCGGCGCTATTCCTTCGAGCCGCGGCCATCCGGCACGCGCTGGTATCACTCCCACGTCTACGCCGGCCGCAATCTGCACCGCTCCACGTACACCGGCCAGTACGGCGTTCTGATCATCGAACCGCGCCAGAACCCGGCCCGCTACGATCAGGAGATTCCGCTCGCGCTCCACGGGTGGAATCCTTTTCTATCTACTCACGGCGGCGGCGGCGAGGGGGATGAAAGCTCGCTCGAAGTCCACTACGACGCGTTCAGCGTCAACAGTCACGCCCTGGGCGCGGGCGAGCCGGTCCGCGTCCGCGAGGGCCAGCGCGTGCTCTTCCGCATCGTCAATGCCAACGCCACGCTGGTGCATCGCCTCGCGCTCCCCGGCCACAAATTCCTGGTCGTGGCGCTGGATGGCAATCCCGTGGCGAATCCAACCGCGGTCAACGTGCTGGAGATGGCGCCCGGCGAGCGCATCGATGCCGTGGTCGAAATGGATCAGCCGGGCATCGCGATCCTGGGAGACGCCGACGACAAGGTCCGCAACACCGGCCTGGGCGTAGTGGTCGAATACGCCCGCCGCACCGGCGCTCCGCAATGGACCGCCCCGCCCGCCGGGCACTGGGACTACACCCTCTTCGGCCGCAAGGAAACCGCCCCCGAACCCGACGGGCGCATCCCCCTGGTCTTCAAACAGAAGTGGGCCGGCAACCGCGCCGTGGATCACTGGACCATCAACGGCAAAGAGTATCCCAAGACCGCCCCCATCCAGGTCCGCGCCAACGGCCGCTACCGGCTGATCTTCGATAACCAGAGCGACGACATGCATCCTGTCCATCTGCACCGCCACTCCTTCGAGTTAGTGAGCGTGGCTGGAATACCAACCCGGGGAGTGATGAAGGACGTGGTGGACGTCATGCCCCGCACGAAAGTGGAAGTCGATCTGGTGGCCGACAACCCCGGTCCGTCGCTGTTTCACTGCCACATGCAACTGCACATGGATTTCGGCTTCATGACCATGCTGCAATACGCGGACCAGCCGGCTCCGCCCTCGACCCACGGCCACGAATAAGTGGGCCGGACGGTTAGTAACCCATTTCATAACTGCTTAGTGGGGCAGGCTTCAGCCGGCTTCAGCCTGCCGCCGGCTTCAGCCGGCGCTCCCCGATCACGGAGATTTCTGCCGCCAGAGGCGGCGCCCGAAAAATGTATTTGTGAAAGTACGTACTTAGTGCACTTCTGAAACGGCATACTTAGGCAAGCCCGTAAGTCGCGGGCTTAAGATGCCACTTGAGAATGTTTGCCGGACGTGATACCGTAGGCCCCAAGGATTTTCTAATAACTGGAGGAATAATCTGATGGCACAGCAATATGTCGCGAAGTTGTATCCCGCCGTGACCCAAAGCGGCGCCAAGCAACCGGTCCTGGGCATATGTCTTTCGGGCGGCGGGTCGCGCGCGTTGACATGCGCGTTGGGACAACTGTCGGCGTTGAATGCGATGACCCTGCCCAACGGGCAGCCCATTCTGGGTCCGGCGCAGTATATTTCGTCGGTGTCGGGCGGAAGTTGGGCGTCCGTGCTGTACACCTTTCTGCCGCAGACCATTAACGGCACGAACGTGAGCGACGCGGACTTCCTGATCCAACCGGTGGCGCCGCAGTCGCTGACCAAGGGCGATCCGAATACCAATAAGCCCGGAAATGTTTCGTACATGGGGCGGTATTGCATGGGGACCACGCCGCAGCAATTCAGTTCGTCGAACATCGCGGTTTTTCTGAAATTGCTGTGGGATTCGGGCTTCTTTACGAGTCCTTACCAATATGGCTGGTTCTGGATCGCGGGCACCGGCGAGATCGTGCTGAAGCCGTTCGCGCTGTACTCCGCCACCTACAATGCCAGCGGGCCGTTCGTTCAACCGAGCATGATGTTCAGCCTGTCGGACTCGCAGGTCGTGCAGTGCATCACGAAGTACAATTACTCCCTGGGGCCGTCGCAGTTCTATCTGGCGCGAGCGGGGCGGCCCTCGCTGATCGTGAACACGAATCTCCTCGAGAATTACCAGGTAGAGGATTCACCGCAGATACCGGTGCAGGCGACACCGGTCGCGACCAGTGTTTTGGGCCAAAGTCCGGACGGCACGGTGAAGGGAGGCGGCGGCGTGGAGTCTTTCGGGTTCACTTCCACCTTGAATGGCGCCGGCTCCGTGAGCGGGACGGCGTCGATTACGGTCAACCGGAACTATTCGTTGTGCGATATCGCCGGCTGTTCCAGCGCCTTCTTCGCGGCGCTTCTATTGCAGTACATTAACGCTGGAATCGACGATGTGGTCAAAGCTCTCGTGAATTACCTGGTCAACGACCTGGGCTGGGACAAACTGCTGGCGGAAGCGTTCGGCCAGTTAGTGGAGGGAGCCTTCAAGCTCTTCGCAACAAACATTTCGGTCGTGATTCCGACCTACAACTATTGGCCGGCCGGACAGGTAAGCAGTCCGTCCAACAAAACCTTCGGGTTTTCGGACGGCGGAAGCTTCGACAACACGGGGATTTTGGGTCTGCTGGCGCAGACGGACGCCAACAGGATCATCGCATTCGTGAACACGGAGACCGCGCTGAGCGGGACGGCGAAGAACCTGACGGTGGATTCGTCGATCGGGTTGCTGTTCGGGTACGGGGGCGCGGGGTCCGGCGACCTGACCTCCGTGCAGGTGTTCGACGACTCGAATCCCTTGTACCCGGGAGGGGCTTATAACGCCGTGCAGGCTGGCCTGTACAACGCGAGTTGCGGTGGGGGTCCGTCGTTGGGTGTGGCCACGGCGGCGTTTCTGCAAAAGGGGTTGGTGACGATTGCGAATCCGGTGGCGAATATCGCCACCGGGCGGGTCGTAGACGTGTTGTGGGTGTACAACAACCCGGTAAGCAATTGGCAGAACGCGATCGCGGACCCGGGGATTCAGCAGGATCTGGGGCAGGTGAAAGATCCGGCGACGCCGCTCTGGAACTTCCCGAACTATTCCACCGTCGAGCAGATTTGGCTGGGCGTGGAGGCCGTGAATATGCTGGCGCAGCTTTCGGCGTGGAATGTGCAGCAATTGAGCGGGACGATCGCCGCCTGGTTGTCGTGAAAGAAGTTGGCGTCCTACCTCCAATGCTGTTCACTTAACGGACATCTCAGGGAGTTTCGGTAGGCAGGCTTCAGCCTGCGGCGGACTTCAGTCCGCCTGCTCCAGTTCTCAAATCGTTCGCGGGAATGCTTGGCTGACGCCCGCCGCAGACTGAAGTCTGCCCCACAGTTCGGCAACCAGGAATTTCAAGGTCTGTTCATACAAAGTGAACAGTATTGGTCCTAGCTCAGAACAGCCCCGGCACCAGCGCCCAGGTCGCGCGGCGGTAGGCGTCGTAGTCCGCGCCGAACGCCCCGTCGAGGGCCGTCTCTTCCAGCCGGATCTTGCGCCAGTACGCGATCGCGGCCAAAGCCACGCCGATCAGTGCCAGCCACTCACCCGTCACCACGGCCAGACCGAGGTACATCGCCAGCAAGCCCGTATAGATAGGATGCCGTAGAAGCCGGTAGGGCCCCGACCGGATCAGTTGATGTTCCACCTTGATGGCGATGGCCCCGCTCCAGTTGCGGCCCAGGTGGATCCGCGCCCAAACCGCCAGCCAAGTCCCCAGCGCCTGCACGGCAAGGCCCGCCGCCATCATGGGGAAAGATACCGGCAAATATCGGCCCAACCCGCGGACCGGGATGAAAATCAACAATTGGGCGAGGGTCACCAGGACCAGATGAACCGCGCGCGACGCCCGGGATTCCGACCGCTGCGCCGCAGCCGCGTTCTTCGCCGCGGCCTCCCAGTACAAACTGAAGAGCGCCCAACCCGCGACGCCCACCACGTACATCGGCCAATGGCCTTGCAACGTGTCGTCCAGCGCCAGCCACGGCACATGCCGCCCTAAGAGGTTCGCCAGGTCCAGCCGCGTGTGCATACGCCGGGTGACCAGGGCGCCGGCCGCCGCGCCGCACAGGGCCGCCCGTAGAACCGGGTTCTTCCACTGCTTCATCGGAAAACCATTGTCGTGTGCCTCGCGGATAAGTGTCAATAGGAGCGCGTGGGATGTTACAAGCCCACCCCTGTCCGCGAAAAGGTGCTGCATGCCCCGCCGAAAAACCTCCAAAAAAATAAATGAGTCATATTCCCGCGCGATGTCGCTGCCTCCAGTGAGGAGGCATTCGTCGATATGGGGATCAAGAGCGGAATCTTCTGCGTTCTGTTGCCGGTGTGGATCGGCGCAGGCATTCGTCCGGCCGAAGCCCAGTACACGCAGCAAGGCCAGAAGCTGGTGGGCACGCCGAGTAGCGGCGCGGCCATGGGCTGGTCGGTCGCGCTGTCTTCCGATGGCAACACGGCGGTTGCGGGGGCGCCCTTCGACAGCCAGGGCGGCGCGGTATATGTGTATACGCGAAGCCATGGGGCCTGGAGCCAGCAGGGCCCCAAACTGGTGGGCAACGGCGCGGCGGGTGCCGCGGACCTGGGTACTTCCGTGGCGCTTTCGGCGGATGGGAACACGGCCATCGTGGGCGGATCGACCGACAACGGAGGCAGCGACCAGGGCGTCGGCGCGGTGTGGGTCTTCACGCGCGCCAATGGGGTTTGGAACCAGCAGGGCGCCAAGCTGGTGGGCGCCGGGGCAGTGGCAGGATCGCACCTGGGTTACTCCGTGGCCGTCTCGGCCGATGGGAACACGGCGATTGCCGGTGGGCCGGGCGATCGCATTGGCTTTTCACCTGACCTGACTACCGGCCCTCCCCCAATCGCCGGGGGCGCATGGGTCTTCACGCGGGATAGCAGCGGCGCCTGGCATCCACAAGGCAACCCGTTGCTGGGCAATGACGCGTCCGGTTTCGCCGGCCAGGGACGTTCGGTGGCGCTGTCATCCGACGGGAATACCGCGCTGGTGGGTGGAGACTGGGACAGCAACACTCTGGGAGCGTCGTGGGTCTTCACCCGGACCGGCAGCGTGTGGTCCCAGCAAGGTCACAAACTGGTCGGAACGGGAGGCAGCGGCGTCGCCAATCAGGGCTATTCCGTCGCGCTCTCGTCCGACGGGAACACCGCGATTGTGGGCGGGCCCAGCGACAGCGCCAACGGCAACTTCGAGGGCGGCCCGGGAGCGGTATGGATCTTCACCCGCACCAGCGGCGTCTGGACTCAGCAGGGCCAGAGACTGGTAGGCACGGGCGCCGACGAATCCACTGGGCTGGGCAACACGGCTGCGCAGGGCTACTCGGTCGCGCTCTCCGGCGATGGGAATACGGCTATGGCCGGCGGGCCCGACGAGAACGGTGGATTCGCCACCGGTATCGGGGCGGCATGGGTATTCCGGCGCGGCCCGAACGGCCTCTGGAGCCAGCAAGGCAGCAAGCTCGTGGGCAGCGGCAGCGCCCCGGACAACCTCACCGATGGCTTCGACGAAGGTCCGCGAGAAGGCTCAAGCGTCGCGCTTTCGGCGGATGGGACCACGGCCCTGATCGGCGGATGGGACGACAGCGGCCTGGACGGAGCGGCCTGGCCGTTTGCGCTGCCGCACTTCACCTTCACCACGCCCACCGCGGCCAACGGCGGCACGCCCTTCAACTTCATGGTCTCCGTTTTCGACGCCAACTACCTGCTGCTGCCCACTTACTCCGGGACCGTGCACTTCACCAGTACCGATGCCGCTGCGGCGCTGCCCGCCGATTCCACCCTTTCCTCCGGAGTGCGCAGCCTCTCGGCGACTCTGAATACCGGTGGCAGTCAGACCATTACCGCAACCGATACGGCCAACCCGGCGGTGACCGGAACCTCCGGCGCGATTGCCGTGACCGGGACGGTGCCCTTAGTCCCGCCCTCGCCGGTCTCCGCCACCATCGCCGCTCCGAGTTTCACCTTCGTCTACACCGACCCCCGCGGATACCATGATCTCAACGTGGTCGACATCCTGGTGAATAACTTCCTGGATGGCCGCCACGCCTGTTACCTGGCCTACATCGTGGCGCAGAATACCTTGATCCTGGTGGATGACGGCGGAGATGCCGGCGGACCCTACGCGGGTAACGTGGCGCTGGGGAATTCCGCGCCCATCCACAATAGTCAGTGCTCGGTGAACCTGGTGTCGGCCTCGGGCAGCGCTAACAATCTGACTCTGGTAGTGAGCATCGCATTTACTGGCAGCTTTGCCGGCGACAAGATTCTCTATCTGTCGGCTGGAGACGTGGCGGGGAATAACTCGGGGTGGCAGCCGCTGGGAGTCGTGCGGGCGCCGGGAGGCACCCAAACCACGACCACCGCGGTGGTGTCGATGAGCCCCAATCGAGGCACCGGCCTCGGCCCCAATCCGTTCACGTTCAACTGGTCCGACACGCTGGGATACCAGGATCTGGGAGTGGAGAATATTCTGATCAACAGTGCGCTGGATGGCCGGCATGCCTGCTATCTCGCGTTTTCCCGGCCCGGCAACGTGCTGTATCTGGAAGACGACAACGGAGACGGGCTGTTGCCCGGGCAGAGTCTGGCGGCAAGCGGGAGCGTGAGCAACAGTCAGTGCACAGTCAGTTGGGCATCCAACCCAGTGAGTCCCGGCGGCAACAACCTGTCACTGACTCTCAACATTGCGTTCACCGCGGCGTTCGCCGGCAACCGCATCGTCTACATGGCCGCGCGGGACGTCAACGAAGCTAACAACACCGACTGGCACGCCATGGGCACCTGGACCCCGCGGTAACCCCTGGCAGCGCTCCATCCTGTGTACTAAACTGGTGGACCGCTGTACATCGCCGGCCACAACCACGGTCGCGTCCGGCAGGAGGGATTCATGAAAAAACCCCCATCGCCGACAACACGCAAGAGTCCGGGGCCGCGGAAGCCCTCTCGCGCTGCGATTCTTTTCCCGGTCTTTCTTTTGTCCCTGCTTCCCGGATTCTCTCCGCCCGCCCGCGCGCAGTTCACGCAGCAGGGCGACAAACTGGTCGGCGCCGACGCCTCGGGAACTCAGCCACCCTCGCTCGGATCGCTCTCCTCTGCCGCCGGGGCCGGCGCGATCTCCGCGGACGGGAATACCGCGGTTGTGGGTAGGCCGTGGGATGGTTTCGTTACTTCCGGGAGTGCTCCGGGGGCTCTGTTGGTGTTCACGCGCACCAATGGAGCCTGGACGCAGCAAGGCCCCAAGCTGGTCGTTACCTCAGACGGGAACCAGTTCGGCTTTTCCGTCGCCATTTCCGCGGACGGGAATACGGTGATTGCGGGCGTGCCCCTTGATGCCTTCACCGGTGCGGTGGTGGTGTTCACCCGCACCAACGGGGCCTGGAGCCAGCAAGGCGGCAAACTCCTTCCTTCCGACGCGACGATCGATCCCCACGGAAACGCTGTCGAATTCGGCTCCTCAGTCGCGCTTTCGGCGGATGGGAACACGGCGCTCGTCGGAGGTCCAGTAGATAATGACTCACGTGGGGCGGTGTGGGTCTTCGTTCGCGCCGATGGGGTCTGGAGCCAACAAGGAAACAAACTGGTTGGGACTGGCGCTGCTACTAGCTCCCTCGGCGTCGGAGCGCACCAGGGCGGTTCCGTGGCGCTATCCGCGGACGGGAATACGGCGTTAGTGGGTGGAAGTGCTGACAACTTTGACCTAGGTACACACGAGTCCACCGGCGCAGTGTGGGTATTCACGCGCAGTAACGGCGTCTGGAGCCAGCAAGGCAACAAACTGGTCGGTACCGGCGCTGCCCCAGTCCCAGGAGGCGCGCCGGCAGGCGGGGGGGGCAGGGCAATTCCGTCGCGCTTTCTGCCGACGGGAATACGGCCCTCATCGGAGGAGGAGCCGACTCGCGATTGCCCCCGCAATTCTGCTCTCTCAACGGAGGTCTGATAGGGTACTACTTCTACACCGGGGCGGCGTGGGTCTTCACGCGCAAGAACGGCGTCTGGAGCCAGCAAGGCGATAAACTCGTAGGTACCGGCGCGGCGGGCGGGGCGTCGCAAGGCTCTACCGTCCGCCTTTCCGGCGATGGCAATCTGGCCCTCATCGGAGGATTCGCGGACGATTCTAGCGCATGCTATTTTGGCACGGGCGCTACCTGGGTCTTCACCCGCAGCAACGGGGTCTGGAGCCAACAGGGCAGCAAGCTGGTCGGTACCGGTTCCGTGAACGGCCCGCTCGGCGGAGCGCAGCAACAGGCGGTGGGGCTCTCGGCCGATGGCAGCACGGCTCTGACCGGCGGTTTCGGTGACAATAACTTCGTGGGAGCGGTGTGGGTGTTCACCCAACCGGCAGCCACGCACTTTGCGGTATCGTCGCCCGCCTCAACTACCGCCGGCGCCGCATTCAACTTCACCGTGACTGCCGAGGCCGTTAACAACAACACGTTTCCCGGTTATCTGGGCACCGTACACTTTACCAGCACGGATGGCGCCGCCGTGGTGCCCGCCGATTCCACACTGGTCAACGGAACCGGCACGTTCTCCGCCACGCTCACCACCGCGGGCAGCCAGACCATCGCCGCTACCGATACCTTGGTGTCAACTATTACCGGAGTTTCCGCCGCCATTGCGGTGAGCGGCGTGGCGACTCACTTCACGGTCTCGGCGCCCACGTCGGCGACGGCCGGAACCGCGATCAACTTCACCGTGACCGCGCTCGATTCTTCCAATCACACCGCAGCGGGTTACTCGGGCACCGTTCACTTCACCAGCACGGATGGCGCGTCGACGATGCCCGCCAACGCCACGCTGACCAACGGCACCGGTACATTCTCCGCGACGCTCAATACGGCGGGCAACCAGACTATCACGGCGGCCGACACGGCTACAGCAACGATCACCGGAACTTCCGGCTCCATCAACGTGGCAGCGGTGGTGGTGCCGTCGCCGGTCTCCGTCACCATCGCCGCCCCGAGTTTCACCTTCGTCTACACCGACCCCCGCGGATACCAGGACCTCAACGTGGTCGATATCCTGGTGAATAACTTCCTGGATGGCCGCCACGCCTGCTACCTCGCCTACATCGTGGCGCAGAATACCTTGATCCTGGTGGATGACGGCGGAGATGCCGGCGGACCCTACGCGGGTAATGTGGCGCTGGGAAATTCCGCGCCGATTCACAATAGTCAGTGCTCGGTGAACCTGGTGTCGGCTGCGGGAAGCGGCAACAATCTGACCCTGGTAGTGAGCGTCGCATTTACCGCCAGCTTTGCCGGCGATAAGATCCTGTATCTGTCGGCCGGAGACTTGGCCGGGAATAACTCGGGATGGCAGCCGCTGGGAGTCGCGCGGGCGCCGGGAGGCACCCAAACCACGACCACCGCGGTGGTGTCGATGAATCCCAATCGCGGCGCCGGCCTCGGGCCCAATCCGTTCACCTTCAACTGGTCCGACACCCTGGGATACCAGGATCTGGGAGTGGAGAATATTCTGATCGACAGCGCGCTGGACGGCCGGCATGCCTGCTACGCCGCGTTTTCGCGGCCCGGCAACGCGCTGTATCTGGTGGACGACAACGGCGACGGGCTGTTGCCCGGGCAGAGTCTGGCGGCAAGCGGGAGCGTGAGCAACAGTCAGTGCACAGTGAGTTGGGGAGCCAACCCAGTGAGTCCAGGCGGCAACAACTTGTCACTGACTCTGAACATCGCCTTCACCGCGGCCTTCGGCGGGAACCGCATCGTTTACATGGCCGCACGGGACGTCAACGAAGCCAACAACACCGACTGGCACGCCATGGGCACCTGGACCCCTGGTGACCCCTGGCAACGCTCCATCCCGTGTACTAAACTGATGGACCGCTGTACATCGCCGGCCACATCGCGTCCGGCAGGAGGGATTCATGAAAAAGCCCCTATCGCCGACAACACGCAAGAGTCCGGCGCCGCGGAAGCCTTCTCGCGCTGCGATTCTTTTCCCGCTCTTTCTTAATTCACTTTGTCCAGAATCACCGCGGTGCTGTCGAAATCGCCTCGCAGATTCAGATTCAGGCCGGCGCGCATGAGGTACGCTCCGCTGAGTTGCGGCTGCTTGTCGACCAGCTTCCCATCAGCCGATTCGAGCTTGTACAAGGCCCGTTCCTCCAGCCCGCGCAGACGGATCGCAGGCGCCGCGGTGTTGTATTCCTGTGAGTGGCGGAAGGCGAACAGCACCGCCTGCTTGCCGTCGTTGGAGACATACTCGTTCGCTGTCACATCGTCGAGGCGCGGAGAGAGCAGGCGGTACAGATTGCCGCCCTGCACGGTGTGGCGGATTCGCTTGTAGATCTCGATCATCTTCGCCGCCATCGCGGAGTCACTCTCGGTGAAGCGATTCAGGTTCGCGCCGATGCCCAGCGCGCCCTGCATCGCCACCAGAAACCGGTATTGCAGCGGAGTGCTGCGCGTGTTCATGTTGGGAACATCCGTGACCCATGCCGACATCACCTTGGCCGCGTAGGCTTGCGAGAAGCCTTCCTGGATGCGCAGGCGGTCGAACGCCTCGGTGTTGTCCGACGTCCACACTTCGTCGACGTGCTGGAGGATGCCCAAGTCCACGCGCCCGCCTCCGCCCGAACAGGATTCGATCTCGAGCTTGGGGTGGCGGGCCCGCAGGCGGTCCATGACCTCGTACAGGTTCCGCACGTATTCCACCCAGAGCTTGCGCTGATCGGCCGGCTCCATCTCGGGCCAGCCCGGCTCGGAGAAGGACCGGTTCATGTCCCACTTGAAGTAGCGGATGTTGTAAGTGCTCGCCAGCTTGTCGAGAAATCCGAACACGTATTCCCTCACGTCGCTGCGCGCGAGGTTGAGGATCATCTGGTTGCGCAGCTCACTGCGCGGACGGCCGGGGAAGTTGATTACCCAGTCGGGATGGCTGCGGTACAGGTCGCTATCGGCATTCACCATTTCGGGTTCCACCCAGAGACCGAAATCCATGCCGAGTTGGTTGACGCGATCGATCAGGGGCTTGAGGCCCTGCGGGAATTTCTGCGGATTCACGAACCAGTCGCCGAGTCCGGCGCGGTCGTTGTTGCGCTTGCCGAACCATCCGTCGTCCATCACGAACAGCTCGACGCCGAGTTTGGCCGCTTTTTCCGCCAGCAGCTTTTGGCCGTCCTCGTTGACGTTGAAGGTGGTGGCCTCCCAGGAGTTGTACAAGACCGGGCGGACGCGCGCGCCGGCGCCCCCGGGCAGAATCTTCTCGCGCTCGAAACGGTGAAGCAGGCGCGACGCTCCGCCGAAGCCGGCCGCCGAAAACCCAGCGAAGAACTGCGGCGTGTCGAGGCTTTCACCGGGTTTGAGCGGGTACGCAAAATCGAACGTGTTCAAACCGCCCGTGACGCGCACCTGCCGGTAGGGCGTCTGCTCGACGGTGATCCGCCAGTTGCCGCTCCAGGCAAGCGCGCCGAACCAGACGCGCCCGTTCTCTTCGGCGGCATCGCCCTGGGCATCTCCCAAACTGAGTGCGAACCAGGGGTTGATGTTGTGGCTGGTGTGCCCCTTGCGGCTCTCCAGCACCTTCATGCCTTCGTGCACCGGCTCGCGGTTGAGCTGCGTCACCTTCATGCCTTCGTGCACCGGCTCGCGGTTGAGCTGCGTCTCGGCGGCCCAGCGCCCGGTGAGATAGCTGAGCTGATAGCCGGCGCCGGGCGGGAGGTTCCAGGTTGCCGATTGCGCGCTCTCCACGGTCAGCGGGCGGTTGGTGCGATTGCGAATCGTGGAGCTGCGCGCCAGGATCCCGTACTCCGGATACACGCGGTAGTGCAGGGTCACATCGATATCGTCGCGAATGTCTTTCAGGGCGATGTCGAGATCGTCGCCTTGAGTTTTATGGGAGACGTATGCGAGCACCAGGTCGCGGTTGCCATCCGGGCGGGCGATCTTCAGCGCGGGCTCGTAGTAGCGCGGCCCTCCCCAGCCGGGATACTCTTCGTTTTCCAGCATCTGGTGCGGATCGAAGGAAGAGATGTCGCGCGCGGTGGAGGCTGCGGGCAAATCGTCGGCGCGCCACAGGGGGGCGCCCCAGTACAGATGTTCCAGAGTGCCGTTGGCGCCGACCCCCATGGCGTAGGAACTCTCGCGCGTGGTCAGGAGCCAGATCTTGCGGCTTTCGATGAAGCGGATGGCCGCGGGGTTGGGAGACGCGGCGGGGGACTGACCGCACAAGCGGGCGGGCGCGGCCGAGGCCTGACCGCACAAGCGGGCGGGCGCGGCCGAGGCTATCAGCAGCACGGCCAGCAGGAAACGACGCGAATGGGGGCGCATCGCCTCGGATTATACCGCTTCGGAAGGGATGCGCCCTTTGAACGGCGCTCTCCGACGCGCGCTCCCAGTCTTGCCACTGGCAATCCTGCAATTATTGCATGGTTTGTGTAAGAATCCTGGTGGATGGGTAGAAAAGCAATTGACCAAGAAGTGTTGACGCAAACGAGGTGGTTTGGTGTGATTGAGTCGTGGCGGATAAGATCAGATTCGACTGGGACGAGGCGAACGTGGAACACATCGCCCGCCACAACGTGACGCCGCAGGAGATTGAGCAGGTGTTTGCGAACGGCGTGAAGGATGCAGGGTTCGACACGTTTGGGGCGAAGACCGCTATACGGTGATCGGCCACACTAACAGCCTCCGCGTAGTGCCGGTCGTATGGACCGACCGCAATGGATTGGTCCGGCCGATCACCGCACGCGAGGTAGGAAAGCGCATGCGGGAAGGCTATTTCCGCAGCCGAGGGTGAGCCATGGAAAAACTGGTTGTACCGAAATTCGCCACCGAAGCCGAGGAGGCCGACTGGTGGGATCAGCATATGGACGTGGTCGAAGCGACTTTCCTCGAGGCGGCCGAAAAGGGGACGCTTCGACGGACATCGGAGACAGAACATGGCCGCCGGGTGATTCTTGCAGCCAAGCGCGCGCTTGCCGCCAGGGAGGCAGCCAAGGCGTTCATTGCCAGTTCATCCGAACAGGACCGGGAACGCTTCCACCAACTCGCAGTCAAAGCGGGCCTGGATGACCAAACCTATATCCAGCAACTCTTGTTGACTGCGCTCGCCGGAGTGGAATCACTGGCTGCATAGCAAGCGCGGCTGAAAGCCGGCCGCAGGATCGGTTGGCAGGCGGAAGCGCCTGCCCCTTAACCGGCCTTATGCCGAGTGCCGGATTATGCCGA
>OMOG01000221.1 GCA_900290305.1 Candidatus Sulfopaludibacter sp. SbA4 | reverse complement strand
CCCAACCCCCAACCCCAACCCCCAACCCCCGCTTCTCAGCCCCGTGGCTTCAACCCGAACAACCCCAACCACCCGTTCATCCAACTCTGTCATAGCTGCAATCAACTGGACGGGACTTGCGACGACTGCAACTTCCGGCCGCTACCCGAGCACCTGCTCCCGGGGCGCCGATGAAACGCCATGAAATCTTACGCCGCGGATCAACGCCGATGACCCTTCATCCTATCCGCGTTTATCCGTGTTCATCCGTGGCCCAATTTCTTTCACCAGCCCGAGGATCTCTTTCGCCTCATAGTAGAATCGAGTGTATGCGTCGCACCTTAGCTTTGCTGCTCACAATCGCGGCCGCCGTACCGCTCTCGGCCGCGCAACCTGTGCGCGCCCGTCACGGCATGGTGGTCACCCGGGAACGTCACGCCACCGAAGTCGGGCTCCAGGTTCTCAAATCCGGCGGCAACGCCGTTGACGCCGCCGTCGCGGTGGGGTTCGCCCTCGCCGTCACCCACTCCTCGGCCGGCAACATCGGAGGCGGCGGCTTCATGCTCATCCGCCTCGCCGACGGCCGCACCACCTTCATCGACTTCCGCGAGCGCGCGCCCCTGGCCGCCTCGCGCAACATGTATCTCGACGCCGCCGGCAAGGCCACTACCGACAGCACCGTCGGCTATCGCGCGTCCGGCGTGCCCGGCACCGTCCGCGGGTTGGCGTATGCCTCGCAGAAGTACGGCACGAAGCCCTGGGCCGATCTGGTCCGCCCCGCCGCCGATCTCGCTTCCAAGGGCTTCCCGCTCTCCTACGCGCAGGCGCAGAGCTTTCATTCCGGCGCGCGCACCTTGGGCAACTTCCCCGAATCCAAACGCATCTTCTTAAGAGACGGCAAATTCTACGAGGCCGGCGAGGTCTTCGTCCAGCCCGACCTCGGCCGCACCCTCGACCGCATCGCCCGCCTCGGCGCCAAGGACTTCTACGAGGGCGAAACCGCCAGCCTGCTCGCCAAGGACATGAAGGAGCACGGCGGCCTCATCACCCTCGACGATCTGAAAGGCTACAAAGCCATCGAGCGCCAGCCCATGACCGGCACGTATCGCGGATACAGCATCGTGACTTCGCCGCCGCCCAGCTCCGGCGGTGTGGGCGTCCTCCAGATGCTGGGCGTGCTCGAAGGCACCGGCTACGAAAAGGCCGGCGCGGGCTCCGCCACCGCGGTCCATTACATGACCGAGGCCATGCGCCGCTACTTCGCCGACCGCTCCGAGCACCTCGGCGATCCCGATTTCGTCAAGGTGCCGCTCACCTCCCTGCTCGACCCCGGCTACATCAAGAGACTCCGCGCCTCCATCGATCCCGAAAAGGCCACGCCTTCGAGTCAGATCCACGCCGCCAAATTCGACGGCCACGAATCCAACGAGACCACGCACTACTCGGTGGCCGATGGCGACGGCAACATCGCCATCGTGACCTACACGCTGAACGGCGGATACGGCAGCAAAGTCACTGCCACCGGCCTGGGCTTCCTGCTGAACAACGAGATGGACGATTTCGCTCCCAAGCCCGGCGAAGCCAACATGTACGGGCTGATCCAGGGAGAAGCCAACGCCATCCAGCCGCGCAAGACGCCGCTCTCCTCCATGGTGCCCACCATCGTATTGAAGGACGGCAAGCCGGTTCTCGCCCTCGGCTCTCCGGGCGGACCCACCATCATCAACACGGTGCTCGAAGTCATGGTCAACGTGATCGATTTCGGCATGAACGTGCAGGACGCCGTCAACTGGCCGCGCTTCCACCACCAGTGGATGCCTGACGAGCTGCGCATGGAGCCCGGCTACTCTCCCGACACCATCGCCCTGCTCGAAAAGCGCGGCTACACGGTGAAGCCCACGCGCGCCCAGGGCGAGTGCGCCGCCATCGCGTTCGAGAACGGATGGCTGCTCGGCGCGCCCGACCCGCGCACCGAAGGCACGGCGGAAGGACACTAACCTCCAGATGATCCATGCACTGTCGACGCACCTGTTCGTCAACCACCGGCTGACCGTAGCGTTGTTGACGCGGATCCACCAGGCGGGCATTCCCGCGGTGGAGATTTTCTGCGCGCGCCAGCACCTGGACTACCGGAACAAGGAGCAGGTTGCCGAGCTGGGCCACTGGTTTCGCGATTCCGATTTGAAGCTGCACTCGTTGCATTCGCCCATGTACAACGACGAAATCTGGGGGCGCTCCGGCCCGCATGCCGTGGTCACCATCACCGAGCCGGTGAAATCGAAGCGCCTGCAAATGGTCGACGAGATCAAGCGCGCCATCGAGGTGGCCGAGGTGGTTCCCTGCCGCTACCTGGTGCAGCACATGGGAGTGGGCGGCGAAGAGTATGACGAGCGCAAGGTCGACGCGGCCTTCGCGGCGCTCGAAGAGCTGACGATTTTCGCCCGCCAGCGGGGCGTCGAGATCCTCCTCGAGAACATCCCCAACCAGCTTTCGAGCGCCGAGCGCCTGCTGCAATTCGACGAGCTGACGCACCTGGGCCTCAATTTCGTTTTCGATACCGGCCACGCCCACATGAACGAGGGCGTGGAGCGCGCCTTCTCGTTGATGAAGGACCGCATCCGTTCCACCCACGTCCACGACAACAACGGCAAGGAGGATGCGCACCTCTTCCCGCTCGCGGCCGGGTCCGCCGGAACCATCGATTGGAAGAACGCCATGCAACTGCTGCGCAGCCGCGAAGACCACTACCCGCTGTTGCTGGAATTAAAGGAACGCGCCGACACCGGCAACCAATTGGAAAACGTGAAGCTGGTCTTCGACCGTCTGGAAGACCAGTAGCACCGAACTTTAGAATATGATTCAGCCCGGCAACTACGTTCGCGACTTGCTGAAGCGCGCTCCCGGCGACACGGTCTGCGCCCGCGGATGGGTCAAAACGCGGCGCGACGGCAAGAGCGTCCACTTCATCCAGTTGAACGATGGCTCCTCGCCCACTGACTTGCAGGTAGTGGTCGAAGCAGGCCTCGTGCCGCCCGAAGTGATCGCCCGCATCACCACCGGCGCCTGCCTCAGCGTCGAGGGAGAGCTGGTGGCGTCCCCCGGAAAGGGCCAGGCCGTCGAGCTGAAGGCCCGGACCCTGACGGTGCACGGCGCCGCCGACCCCGAAGAGTACCCGCTGCAAAAGAAGAAGCACAACCTCGAGACCCTGCGTCCGCTGGGACACCTCCGCGCCCGCACCAATACCTTCGGCGCGGTGTTTCGCGTGCGCAACGCGCTGGCCCGCGCCATCCACCACTTCTTCCAGGAGCGCGGCTTCATCTACGTACACGCACCCGTGATCTCCGCGTCCGATGCGGAAGGCGCCGGCTCCATGTTCACGGTGACCACATGTGGCACAGGCATTCCTGCCTGTGATGTCTCCCAGGATTTCTTCGGCCGCCGCACTTACCTCACGGTAAGCGGACAACTGGAAGCCGAGATCTTCGCGCTAGCCTTCGCCAACGTCTACACCTTCGGCCCGACCTTCCGCGCCGAGAACTCGAACACGCCGCGCCACCTCGCCGAGTTCTACATGATCGAGCCCGAGATGGCCTTCTGCGACCTGAAGGACAACCAGGACCTGGCCGAGGCCTTCCTCAAGAGCCAGGTGGAGCAGGTGCTGCGCGACTGCCGTCCGGATCTCGAATTCCTCGCCAAGTGGTACGAGCCCGATCTGTTCAGGAACCTCGAGACCCTGGTCGCCGCACCCTTCGAGCGCATCACTTACACCGAAGCCGTCGCCCTGCTGCAGAAGGCCGGCCGCAATTGGGAGTTCCCGGTGGATTGGGGCTCCGACCTGCAGAGCGAGCACGAGCGCCACCTCACCGAAGAGCTGTTCCGCAAGCCCGTCATCGTGGTGGATTACCCGCAGCAGATCAAGGCGTTCTACATGCGCTCCAACGACGACGGGAAGACCGTCGCCGCCATGGATGTGCTGGTGCCGCGCATCGGAGAGATCATCGGCGGCAGCCAGCGCGAAGAGCGTCACGACGTGCTGCGCGACAAGATCCGCGCCCACGCCGACCGCGGCATGAAGGAAGAATCCTACTGGTGGTACCTGGAGCTGCGCCGCTTCGGCGGCGTCGAGCATGCCGGTTTCGGTATGGGCTTCGAGCGCATGATGATGTACCTTACCGGCATGAAAAACATCCGCGACGTGATCCCGTTCCCGCGCACACCGGGGAATGCCGAGTTCTGAGCCCCAACCCCCAAACCCCACCCCCAACCCCCATTTTCTTATGCCTCACTCGCACATCGCCATCATCGGAGCCCCCCTGGATCTCGGCCAGGGACGCCGCGGCGTCGACATGGGACCCTCCGCCCTGCGTGTGGCCAACCTGAATGCGCGCGTGGCGGCTCTCGGGTACGAAGTCGCCGACCTCGGCAACATCCACGTCGAACAGGCCGAGACCGCTCCCGAGGGCGACCCGCGCGCCAAGTACCTTCCGCAGATCGCCACTGCCTGCACACTGCTCGCGGTCAAGGTGGAGCAAGCTCTTGCGCAAGGGCAGGTCCCGCTCGTGCTGGGCGGCGACCACTCCGTGGCCATCGGCACCGTGAGCGGCGTCTCGCACCATTTTCGCAACCGGCAGCAATCCGCCGGCCTCATCTGGCTCGACGCCCACGCCGACATGAACACGCCCGAAAGCAGCCCCAGCGGCAACGTCCACGGCATGCCGCTGGCCTGCATCGCCGGCCTCGGCCCTACGGAACTGACCGGCCTCTTCGGCTACCAACCCAAGATCGCGCCGCGCAACATCGTGATCGTCGGCCTGCGCGACGTCGATCAGATGGAGAAGCCCCAGGTGCGCGACTCCGGAGTCCGCGCCTTCACCATGCGCGACATCGACGAGCGCGGCCTCCGCTCCGTGATGGACGAGGCCATTCGCCTTCCGCTCCGTGATGGACGAGGCCATTCGCCTCGCCCGCGACGGCACCGCCGGCTTCCACCTCTCGCTCGACATGGATTTCGTGGATCCCCGGGACGCGCCCGGAGTCGGCACGCCGGTCCGCGGCGGCGCCACCTACCGCGAGGCGCATTTGGCAATGGAAATGATCTGTGACTCCGGTGGCATGGTCTCGATGGAAGTAGTCGAGGTCAACCCCGTTATCGACGAGGTGAACCGCACCGCCGACCTGGCCGTCGAGCTGATCATGTCCGGATTGGGAAAGCGCATTCTATGAAACTACGAGTAGCCGTCATCTACGGCGGCCGCACCGGGGAGCACGACGTATCCATGCGGTCGGCGCGCGCCATCATGGACGCCATGGACCCCGCGAAGTACGAGAAGGTCGAGTACTTCATCGACCGCGAAGGCAAGTGGCGCCCCGGGCCCATCCTGCCCGAGCCCGGCGCGCAGCCCGAGATCGACGTGGTGTTTCCCGTCCTGCACGGAACCTTCGGCGAAGACGGCACGGTGCAGGGGCTGCTCGAGCTGGCCGCCCTGCCCTACGTCGGCGCGGGCGTGCTGGCGTCTTCCGTCTCCATGGATAAGGAGATGATGAAACGTGTCTGTAAGGAACGGATGTTGCCGATTGTAGACTACGTGGTGCTGCCGCGGGAACGGCTCGATCCGTCTGCCTGCGCGCACCTGCCGTTCCCCGTGTTCGTCAAGCCC
>OMOG01000051.1:11913-17632 GCA_900290305.1 Candidatus Sulfopaludibacter sp. SbA4 | reverse complement strand
TGTGGGGTCGATGGTGAGGTGGCTGTAATAGAGGCCGCGGCCCACGATGACGGGGTTTTTGGTAATCATGCGGAAGTGCTCGCCGCGGTCGTCGGAGCGGAAGAGGGTGCCATCGTTCGATTCGCCGATGGCGTAGACGACGTTCGAATTGCTGGGCGCCACGCGCACGCCGATGCGGCCCCAGTTCTTCGAGAGACCGTTGGTGAGCTGCTGCCAGGTGCGGCCGCCATCGGTCGAGCGGAAGACGCCGGTCTTCTCGCTGCCCGAGGTGAAGCGCCAGGGCTTGCGGTCGAAGCGCCACATGGTGGCGTAGAGGATGTTGGGATTGTTGACGTCGAGGTCCATGTCGGCGCAGCCGTGCTCCGCGTCGATGTACAACGTCTTCTTCCAGGTCTCGCCGCCGTCGGTGGTCATGAAGACGCCGCGCTCCGGGTTGGGACCGGTGTTGTGGCCCAGCGCGCAGACGTGGGCGACGTTCGAATTCAGCGGATCGACGACCACGCGCGAGATGTGGTGGGTATCCTTGAGGCCCAGGTTGCGCCACGTGCGGCCGCCATCGAGGGTCTTGTAGACGCCGTCGCCGAAGGAGACGCTGTTGCGCGCGTTGGCCTCGCCGGTGCCCACCCAGACCACATCGGGATTGTGCGGATCGACGGCGATGTTGCCGATGGAGATGGTCGCCTCATGGTCGAAGATGGGGGTCCAGGTGGTGCCGCCGTTGGTGGTCTTGAAGAGGCCGCCCGAGGCGGTGGCCACGTAGACCAGCGCGGGATTGCCGGGAATGCCTTCGACATCGGTGATGCGGCCGCCCATGGAAGCGGGCCCGATGCTGCGGAATTCCAGGCGTTCGAAGAGGGCCGAGTTGAGATCGGCCGAGGAGGCGGAGAGCGCGGAGATGACGAGAGACAGCGCGATACGGCGGTGCATTCGAGAAATGTACCACGGATTGGCGCGAGCAAGAGCGCGACCAGGGGGTCGCGCGCGGACCAGGGGGTCCGCCCCACTGTCGCCGGCGCTATATGCCGGCTTTTCGCAAGGCGGCGGTCCACTCCTCGAACGAAATCACCGGGAGCGCGATTGGCCTGGTCTCGCTCTCGTGCAGCTCGACGGAGACCGACTTCTCGCGTAGCGCAGCCGCCAGCTCGAGGCTGCCCCACAGGCTGTCATCGAAGCCTTCGATGGCGAACAGGCGGTACTTGCCGGGTGCCAGCCGTGGCAATTCGAACTTGCCCGTGGAATCGACGTCCGTCGAATCGCCCGACACCTCCGTGCGGGACTTGGCTTCGTCCATCCACACCACGGTGGCCGCCAGCGAAGGCATGGCGCCCTCGGGCAGGTCGAGGCGCCCGTCAATGCGTGCGACGCCGGTACTCAAGATCGCTTCGATGGGGCCGGATTGCGGCTTGCGCAGATCGAGGGTGGCGGGCTTCTTCACGTAGAGGCCCGCGGTGTCCGCCTCGATGCGATAGATGCCGGGCTGCACGTTGCGGAAGAGAAATGTGCCGTCGGGCTCCGCGGAAGTGAAACGCTCGTAGCCGGTGTCGACCTCGCGCATCTGCAGATTTACCTTTTGCGGCGGTACGTTGCCCTCCACGCGGAAGGAGATCCGCACCTCGTACCCTCGCACGGGCTCGATCGTGAACCCATAGAGATCGCCCTCGGTCAGGTCCACATGGGTCAGGATTCCGTCCATCACGCCCTGAACCTGAATGAAGTACTTCGCGGGGAGCAGATCGTCCGCCGAAAAGGTCCCGTCTTTGCCGACAGCGATCTCCGACGATGGCCCCCGCTCGGGGCGAACGTAGAGGACCGGGTCGCGCTCGCGCTGGGGAAGGGGCTTGAAGCCTGCGGCCAGCCTGCCCGAGAAGTGCCTGTGAGTTGGCGGTTTCATCGTCAGGACGAGGCTGGCAAGATCCTGTCCGGCCTTTAGGGGAATGGGCGCAGCGTGCTGGATGGTGAAGCCCGGATCGATGCTCAAGTAGTAGGTCCCCGGCGCGAGCAGGGGGAAGCGGAACATGCCGCGTTCGTCGGTCGCGGTAGAGGCGAGCTGCTTCGAAGTCCAGGCCTTGTTCCAAGTCTTACGCAGCAGATCCACGCCGGCGTTCTCCTTCGGCTCGCCGCTCGGCTCCAGGACGATGCCGCCGATGGAGGCGGCCGGCACCATTTTGATAGTCAGGGCCGGCAATGCGGCGGCGGGAATCGTCAGGAGGATCCCTTTGTCGTCCCCAGGCCTGGCGCCGTACGCGGCGTCGAGGTAGCCGAGGTGTTCCGCGTTGAGGTCGTAGTCGCCCGGTTCGAGGCGCTCGAAGCAGAATGTGCCTTGTGCGCCGGCGATCCGCCGGATGGCCGGCTTCACGGGGTTCCGGTGCGGCGTGGCGAAGACCTTCGTACGGGGAAGCGGCTTGCCGGATTTNNGGGATGGCGAGAAGAATCAAGCTGGCGAGAAAGCGCTTCATTGCCCCGCCAGGCCTATCGCGCGCGCGACGGCATCGGTAGCCAGGATCTTGACCGCCGCGTGCGCGGTACCCTTCTTCGGCACGTCCACGGCAACGCCCTGCTCCTTCATTTGCTCTACAAAGCTCATGTCGTTCCAGGGTTCTCTGTCAAGACGTGTACTGGCAAATACAAAGTACTTCCCGGGAGGCACGAAGCGGAATCGGAACCGGCCGCTCACGTCGATTTCGCTGGTGCGCACGCGGGCCGGTCCTTCCGCCGGCAGCAGCACGGCGGTCGCGGCGGGAAGCAGGACGCCGGACCGGTCCAGGTTGCCTTCGATCTCCCCCGTGCCGGTGCCGAGCACGATCTCCATCTCGCCAGACGGGCCGTTGGAGAGGTCGATCCGATTGCCCGATTTCAGATAGATGTCGCTCTGCGATGCCAGTGTGACGGCGAATTCGCCCACCCTCACATTGCGGAACTGAAACGTGCCATCGGGCTCGAGCGAGGCGTCCGATCCGGAGGAGGCGAATGGAAACGGGTCCAGCGATTCGAGGTGCAGCTTCACTCCGTCAAACGACTGGGGGACGGCGTCGTCCTCGAACCGGGCGCGGCCCTTAAGGTCAAACGGCTGGATGGCCGGCAGCGTCACTCCGTTCACGTCCCGATCGGCCACATCGACCGCCGTCTTCCCGGACGGGCGGCTGCTGAGATGCGGGTAGAGCTCCAGCGAGTAGCTGCCGGGTGGCATGCCGACAACTTCGAAGGATCCATCCTTGTGCACCGGACCGGATCGCGCGCCTGGGGAGCGGCCGCCGTTTCGGATCCGCGCGATCACGAACAGATTCTCCTGCGGCGTGGGGTACGGTCTCAACCACCCGCGCACATGGTACGTAACCACGGTGGGCAAACGGAAATCGATCCCGTCGATATGCTGTCCGGGGCCGAGATCGAGCGGTGGGTGTATTACGTCAACGCTTCGCATCTCCGGGCCGCCGGGCTCCTCGGCGAAAACGCTGTAGTCGCTTGGATGGGCTGCAATGGAATAGCGCCCCGCCACCAACCGCAGACGATACTCTCCGTGGGCGCCGGTTTCCGTGGTGGCGCCGGGCCGATCGATGACCAGGACCTGCGCGCCCGGAACGGGATCGCCATCGGCGTCCGTGACGCGGCCGGTGACTGAGGCCCACGGTTCGAGATCGATGGCCGCGCCAGTGACATCCTTGCCCGCGGTGAAACGGGAGACGAGGGCCGCATCGGCGTATCCCGGCCGGCGGATGTCTATGCGATAGTCGCCGGGCGCGATTTCCTCGAAGCGAAAAGTACCGTCGGGCTTTGTGGTTCCGGAGTATGCGGGCTGCTTTTCGCCGCGCATGAGCTGAATGGATGCCTTGGGGACGGGCTGGCCAGTCACCGAATCGCGGACCAGTCCTTCGAAAACCTGCGCCGGGAGGAGCCCGGCGGCGAGGCTTGCGATCCAGGCGGCACGCCACATTGACCCAGTATATGCAGGTTTGGGGCCGCGGATCCGGCCACGGACCGCTCCCTAACGGTCGCGGCTCTGAACGGGCCTGTTCACACTCAGCAGTCGTATCAGAGCCGCGACCGTGAGGGAGCGGTCTTGGTGGCGCAACCCAGCCACACTGTAGCCCGCATCCTACGCCGAGTAGCGCTGCTTCCAGTTGGACAGGCCTTGCGAGAGCGTGGTCCGGACGGTCAGGAATTGCTCATTGTCGTACTGATTGATTTTCTCGCCGGGGTCCGGCCTGAGATCGTATAACTCGCCCGTGGCGCCACCGTGCATGACCAGCTTGTAGCGGTCTCCGCGCGCCATCTCGGTAGTCCGATAGTGGCCGTAGACCGTGGTCCGCCACGGCTGTTTTTTGGGCAGCGGCTTTCCGGTGGCGAGCAACCGGTAACTGAGGCCGCAGAGGTTGCCGGGGGGCGGGTCCGCGTCGGCCACGCCGCAGATCGACGGCACCAGATCGTAGGTGCTGACCACTTCGGGGCGCATGGCCTGGGCGGGCACGTGGCCCGACCAGCTCCAGATCAGCGGAGTGCCGACGGTTTCCTCGTACATGTTGGGCGGGTCGGATGCATCGCCCGCATCCCACAGGCCGCGGCGGCCCAAGAGCGCACCGCATGCGGAAGTGAAGACCACCAGGGTGTTGTCCAGCAGCTTGCGCTGGGAGAGCTTCTGCAGGAGCGCTCCGACATCGGCGTCCAGCGCGCTCACCGCGGCCGCGAATTTACGAATGTTGCCGATGGTGTCGGCCAGCATTTCCCTGCCGAGCCGGGCATTGGCGGCCGGCGTCCGCTGCAGGTCGAGCGTGTCGAACTGGGTCTTGGCGTACAGATCGTGGTACTTCTGCTCGACGCCGTCGTAGGGCGGGCGCGGGCCCGGGTGGCTGGCCGTCAGGAAGAAGGGCTTGCCGGCCGCCTGCTGATCGAGGAACTGTCCGGCGGCGCCGAGATCGGCGGCATGCGTCACATACCCTGCATCGCCAAGGGCTTTGTCGAGCGAAGCTGCACCGGCGGGCGGATTCTCCGCATCCCCCAGTTGCATGGGGGTGCGGCCCGTCAACAGGGTGGCGCGGCTCAGCGCCGGCGCGGCCGTGCAGGCCATATGATTCAGGAAGTGCGTGCCGGTTTGGGCCAGACGGTCGAGGCTGGGGGTGCGGATCTCCTGATTGCCGTAGCAGCCGAGAATCCACGATGGCAGTCCGTCCACCAGGATCAGGAGAAGATTGGGCCGGGCGAGCTTGCTCGCAGCCGGGGCGGGCTTCTTCGCAGCCAGGGCGGGCAGCGCGAGGCTGCCGAAAAAGAAGTAACGGCGCGAGACAAGCATGGTGAAATTACAAGTATAAGCGGGCGGGGCAGTTGTTGGCGGGCACCGGGCAGTTGTTAGCGGGTACGCCGGGGCATTATAGTTGGTTGGGGCGATGAATTTTCCGAATTTCCTGACGATCCTGCGGATCTTCTTCGTGCCGCTGCTGGTGGCGGCGCTGGTGCAGGAGAATGTCGTCCTGAACGTTGGCTCTCTGCGGGTGACCCACGAGTGGCTGGCGCTGGCGATTTTTCTTTCGGCCGCGGCCACCGATCTTCTGGACGGCTACCTGGCGCGGCGCTGGAGGCAGGTGACCACCATCGGCACGCTGCTCGACCCCATCGCGGACAAGCTGCTGGTCTCGGCCGCGCTGATCTCGTTGGTCGAGGTGCGCATGCTGCCGGGCTGGATGGCGATTCTGATCATCGGTCGGGAATTCGCGGTTTCGGGATTGCG
>OMOG01000051.1:0-11903 GCA_900290305.1 Candidatus Sulfopaludibacter sp. SbA4 | reverse complement strand
ACCAAAATGTTTTCCCAGGTGATAGCGATCTCCTTCATGCTGGTGAGCGTGCGGCACTCCTGGGCGCTGTTGCCGGGGAAGATCCTGATGTGGGGCGTGATCTTTTTCGCCATTATTTCGGCCATCAGCTACTTCCGCAAATTCTGGCACAAGGTGGACCAGCGCATCAAAATGCGGCCCCGCAACGAGCTGCTGAAGCTGGAGCGCAAACGTCAACGGGCGCGGGTTCGTCAGCGAACGTCGTCGTCGAGAGGCAAAGAAGGCTTGGGGGCCGCCACAATCTGGAAGCCGCCCGAGGTGAACTGAACGGTCCGCACCTGCCCTTTCGGCCCGACGGCGCCGATGGGTTTGCCATTCAGCGTGATGCTGACACCGCCGGCGTTGCCCAGCCGGAGCAGCACTTTTTCGTTGGCCTCCACGGTGCGGGTCTGGTTGGCTTCGAGGGTGCCGGAAAAGAGATACTTGCCGTCGCCCTGCGCCAGAAGCCAAACGGTCTCGTCGGCGGTCACTTCGACGCGCACCGCGGCGTTGGGATTCGGGGCGGCCGGATTCGCTGGGGATGCATTCTGTGGAGGGGGCGGCGGCTTCGGCGGATCGGCCGCAGGTTGCTTCGGTGAATCGGCCGCGGCCTGTTTGGGCAAATCGCGCTTGCTCGGTGGAGCGCTCTCGCCGTGGGACCGCTCGGCCGCGGCCGAAGTTGCCGCAGGAGCCTGGGGCTGTGCGGCGGGAGCCGGGGTGGACTCGAGCGGAGTCGCCGGCGGCGCCGCCGCGGGTTCCGGTGGCGGCGCCTGCGACGTCTGCACGGGCGTCTGTATGGGCGCCTGCACATCGGCGTGCGCCGAGACCAGGCTGCGTTGCCGCTGCCACCATGCGTAGACTCCGGAGCAGACCAGCATCACCACCACCACGAGGGCCAGCGCAGGCAACGCGGACGACCACGAGAAGCGATTTTGTCCGACGGTTTGCCAGGCTTCGACGCGCGGCACGTGGATATCGGCTACGGGCAGCTTGGCCTGTTCGGCAAACTTCGGTACGGCGGAAGGCGGGTCGATGGCGCGCTGCACTTCGGCGGCGAGTTCGTCTTCATCCAGGCCGAGCATGCGGGCATATTGGCGGACAAAGCTCTTGGCGAACACGACTCCTGGAAGCTTGTCGAACTTTTCCTCTTCGATGGCCTCGAGAAAGCGCGAGGAAATCTTGAGTTCGCGGGAGATCTGTTCCAACCCGAGATTGCGTTTTTCCCGCTCGCGACGCAAAGTCTCGCCGATCGCGCTCATACCAGTGGTCTTCCTGAGACCCGGGACCCTAACCCCATAATACTATAGGAAATACCGCTTCCTTTGGCCGTGGGGCGGACCCCCCGGTCCGCGGCGGACGCCCTCGTCCGCCTTTTTGTATCTAGCCGCAACCTGATTCCATTGGCGAAAGCGTCCGCGGCGGACGCGCGGACCAGGGGGTCCGCCCCACAAGATGTGCAGAACCCCAAAGTAAGTGGCATTGAGGCGGACGCCCCCAGCCCACCCCTACTTCTTCGAGGCGCTCACCGGGCGTTTGAACGTCATGGGCGCGGTCATGATCTCCTGCATCTCATACGTTCCGGCCACGGCATTGCCGATGGCGTTCCACGTCCCGTGAAATTTTCCTTTGATCAACCCGACATCGAAACTTATGGTGTTGCCCTTCACCAGGATTACCGAGAGGGGGAGCGCTTTGCTGTTGGGCTCTTTATTCGACAGGGTTCCGGTAGCGGTGCCGTCGGCAATGTGCCCAAGCTTGAGAACAAAGTCGATTTTCCCCTCCGTGCCGGCGTCAAAGGTGGACTCCCAATTCCCCTCGAGAGGTTTGGGGAGCACCGAGTTGATCGAGTTAATCGATGCGCCGCGGCCGAAGGTCAAGGGCGTGGTGTTGGCGCCTTGCTTCCACTCTCCCGCGATGTTGGTGCCGGCGGTGTTCAACGATCCGCGAAAACTGGCGGCGAGCGGCCGGACTTCGAATGTCAGGTAATTACCAACTTGATCGATGGAGGTGATGGGAGTCTCCACGTTGTCGCCATCGATGTTGGTAAACGTCCCCATGGCGGCGCCATCGGGCCGGCGCGAGAGCTTCAGCACCAGGTGGTACCGGTTGGGTCCGCCCGCATCGTAGCTGCCCCACCACGCACCTTCGAAGCCTTTCGCCAGCGCCGAATTCGCCGTGGGAAGAGCCACCTTCGCCTGCCCGGTTCTTGTGAGCGACAGGGGCGTCTTGGAAGAGCCAGTGATAAACGTGCCGGCGAGCTGGCCATCGGGCGACAGCTTCCCTTCAAACGATGCCGCTCCGGGCACGCCGGGAACGGCGAAACTGATGTTCGGCTCGCGGACGACGAGTTTGTCGAGCGGCAGACCGGTGACTGGGACGTCGGGCATGCCGAAAGTGCCGATCCATTCACCCTTCGGGCTCTTGGTGAGGTCCACGACGATGGCGATGTCGCCGATTCCCTTGGGCCCTTTGATGGTGCCTTTCCACTCTCCATTCACGGTACGGGAGGCTTGGGCCCAACCCATCAAGTTGAGTACGGCCGCGGCGGCAGCCAACGCGGCCAATCGAAACGATATCTGCATGCAACCTTTCTGGGCAGGGTCGCTGCCCCTCCTAATAGGGTACCGAAAACGAGCCGAAAAAGACATCGCCGCGCCGGGTCCCGATCGCTACTAACGAACTACCCGCGGCCTTCGTCTCTATAGACGACAACCATCGCCCGGCGATTGGTCGAGTTTTTTCGGACGATGCCATGAACATTTGTGTCCTGCGGAGCGTCTTAATCATGAAAGCAGGCGCATGAGCGAAGCGAGCAGGCAGCCTATCGTATTGTCTTCAGCCGCTGCTGACGGGGAACACGCGTTGCCTTCTGCGTGGCGGGAGTTCATTCGTTATTGCCGCGAGTTGCGGCACGGAGAGATCGAACGGTTGAGCATTCAGGACGGTCTTCCCGTTCTGGCCGAAGTGACCAAGAAAAAGGTCAAGTTCAACCGGGACCACTGACCCGGCACTGACACTGCCGAATCAGGCGGCTGACCAAAACACTTGGAGGCCGCCGTCAGGGAGCGCAATCCCCTGGCGGCGGCCTTTTTCATTTCTGGAGGAGCGATGAGACACAGGGTGGCGGTAGTGTGGGTCGCGGGATTGGCCGCGGCGGTGGCGGCATACGCGCAGGAAGATCCACTAAAGCGGCTCATCGAAGGGGCGTACGCGCTGGGGCAGGCCGGCAACCACGCGCAGGCTGCGGATCTGTACCGCGAGGCCGTGCGGACGGCGGAAGCTTCCGGAGATTCGCGGCTGCCCAAGGCGTTGTCCGGACTGGCGGACGAGAACGACGAATTGGGGCACTACGCGGAGGCCGAGCGCCAATATCGGCGGGCGCTTTCGCTGGTGGAAGCTGGGGATGGGAGAGAGAGTCCGGCTTATGCCGCGATTGCCGTGAACCTGGGCGCCCACTTTGTCGACCTGGGGCAGGGCGCCAAGGGTGAGGGCATGCTGCGCGAGTCGATCGGGGTGTTGGCCGCGGTGCTTCCACGGGGCGACCTCCACCTGACCATGGCCCGCAATTGCCTGGCGCTTGTGGCCATAGGCAATCGCCGGTACGATGAAGCGGAGAGGCTGATGGAGCAAGCGCTGGAGGGCCTGCGACAGCCCGAGTCCCCGCCTGGCCTCGTGGCGGTCACCGTGAGCAACCTGGGCGCCCTGCGCCGCTTTCAGGGCCGCTATGACGAGGCGGCGCACCTGTTTGCGGAATCGATTGCGTCGACTGAAAGCCAATTAGGCAACGACCATCCGCTGCTGGTGCGCTCTTTGAACAACCTCGCTTTGACGGAGGTGTTGTTAGGCCATCGTGAGGCCGCGGAGGCGGGATTCCAGCGCGCGCTAGCGGTGGCCGAGAAGCGTTTGGGAGTGGAGAATCCACTTTACGGAAAGATTCTGCTCAATTACGCGGCGACCGAGCGGAAGTTCGGGAACAAGAAGGCAGCCAAGGCGCTGGAAGTCCGGGCGAAGGCGGTTCTGGCGGACAATGCGCGCGCCAATGGGGCGGGCATGACGGTGGATCGGGCGGCGTTCCGGGGGCGGTAGTTGCGAGTAACCGACATGTCAGTTTTTGGCTCGAATCAGACGGACCCAGCGTATTCGCCTTTGCTTGGTTTTTGCGTTTTACCGGAAATTTTCCACCAACACCAAATCGTCCACCGAGGAATCGAGCTGCGTGTACAACAACCATTTTTCGTCGGGCGAGAGGCTGAATCGCGGGGCCGCGACCAAAGGCTTATCAAAGTGCCCCAGTTCTACCGTCTTGCCGTCCGCGAAGCGGTACAGCTTCAACGGCGCCGTCCTGGACACAGGGTCGAGCGCACCGGCGAAATAAATGCCGGAGGCTGTAACACAAAACGTGAAATCGTTGTAAATGCTCCCGATATCCAGGACTGGTGTTTCCTCGCCGCCCTCTGCCGGCACCTTCCAGATGCTGTTGCTCTTGCTGTAATAGATCCATTTGCCATCCCGCGATGCAGCCGGCAGGTCCGCCCCCTTGCGCGTGATCTGCCCGGCTTCGCCTCCTTGGGCCGGCATGCGATAGAGTTGCCGCTCGCCCGAGCGCGTGGATGCGAAGTAAATCCAGCGGCCATCGGCGGAATAGCACGGGTTATGGTCCTCCGCGGGATTATCGGTCAGCCGCTTGGGCGTCCCTCCCTCCGCTGGGATGGAATAAATATCGGCCATACCCTCCGGCCGCGCGACAAACACGATCGTCTGGCCATCCGGCGACCATTGCGGATTGCCGGCCACCCCCTCCGTGAAGTTCGTCAACGCCAGCGGGTTAGAGCCGTCGGCATCGGCTGCCCAAAGCTGTTGTAGGCCACCGCGGTTGGAAGCGAAGGCAATGCGCCTTCCATCGGGTGAATAGGCCGGTCCATCCTCGTAGCGTGTCGAAGACAGGAACTTGCCCGGGCCGCCGCCAGAGTCGCCGGGCCCGGAGGGCACCCCCGGAAGGGGCATCCGCCATATGTTGTAGTCCCGGAACGACCGGCTGTAGACCAGCCTGTGCCCTTTCGGTGCAATGGCCAAGCCCAGCGCGTAATCCCCCATCCCTTCCACCCGCTCGGGCGGGCCGCCGGAGGCCCGCACACGGTAAACAGCCCTAAGGCTGCTGAATTCGCCGGCAACATAGACGATCTCTTCGCCATCAGTGGTCCACACTGGCGAGGACTTGTTCCGGTGATCGCTCGTGAGCCGCCGCGGCACACCCGCGATGTTGCCGTCACGCAAATCGGCCACAAAGAGGTCTTGTTTAAAGAGCCCGAGCGAGCGAACGAAAACCAACTGCCGGCCGTCCGGAGAAACGGAAGGGGCAACGTCACCAACCGACCCGGTCGGAGGGTCCGTCAACCGGAGCTTCTCACCACCGGCCGAGGGCTCAACAAAGAGAGCGAGGGGGTGGGGCGGCACCCTGGCGGAGAAATAGAGCCACTTCCCGTCGGGAGACCAGGCCAGGCGGTTCTGGGTCGCGGCATCGGCAATTCTCCGCTCGGGCCCGCCCAGCGCCGGAATGACGATCAGGTCGCCCGTATTCTTCCCTTGGATAGATCGCACGAATGCGATGGTCTGTCCATCGGGCGACCAGGCCGGATTCCGGGCCGCGGCGCCGGGCGTATTCGTCAGTTTCAGCGGAGTGCCGCGGCCAGCCAGGCTGACGTAGATCTGCGGCGGAGCGTTCTCCTGGCCGCCGTCCCAGACAAAGGCGAACTGGCTTCCGTCCGGCGAGAGTGTCGGCTCACCCTGATAGCCTGGGTAGGACGTGAGCGGAACTTCCTTCAGCGGCGCTCGCGTTTCGCGCCAGTGCGGCAGCGAAAGGAACAGGGCAGCGCCTGACGCCAGCAGCACTCCTCCCAGCGCCATCCAGCGCCGGCGGCTGACGGGCCTTCTCGCCGCGGAAGCCATGGCAACAGACGCGCCGGATTCCGTCTCTTCCTTCAATTCCTCCAGCGCGATCTTGATCTCCGCCATGCTCTGGCTGCGCCGCGCCAGGTCCTTGCGCAGGCAGCGGGTGACGATTCGCTCCAGTTCCTTGGGCAGACCGGGAGCGATTTCGCCGAGCGGCGCCGGCTCTTGATTCAGAACCGCCGCCAAGGTGGCCATGCGGGTCTCGGCGCGAAAGGCCCGCCTGCCGCTCAGCATCTCGTAGAGCACTACGCCGAACGAAAAGATATCCGACCGCGCATCGACTTTCCTGCCCTCCGCCTGCTCGGGCGACATGTAGGGGGCGCTGCCCATCACCGTGCCCTCTTCGCTGAGGACGTGCGCCGTGCGGGTGGCGTCGTCCTCCGATATTTCCGATGCATCGGTGAGCTTCGCCAGCCCGAAATCCAGGACCTTCACCAATCCGCTCTCCGTGATCATCACATTCGACGGCTTGAGATCGCGGTGGACGATGCCGGCTGCATGCGCGGCCGCCAGCGCGCCGGCGATCTGGACCGCATATTTCATCGTCTCGGTGACTTTCGGGCGCCGCCTGGCCAGCAGATCCTCGAGCGTCCGGCCCGGAACCAGCTCCATGGCGATGAAATCCACGCCGTCGGCCGCGCTGATGTCGTAGATGGTGACGATGTTCGGATGATTCAGCGCCGAAGCCGCGCGTGCTTCGCGCTGGAAACGCTCCTGCGCAGTCTCAGTCGCAAACGATTGCGGCAGAACTTTGACGGCCACATCGCGATCGAGGCGCGTGTGCCGCGCCTTATACACTTCGCCCATGCCGCCTTTGCCCAGCAGACCTTCGATTTTGTACGGTCCCAGTAGGGTTCCCGGAGTAACTCCCGTCGCCGTTAAATCCGCGGCGGTGAGCCCAGCCGCGCCGTGCCACGCAGGCCGGTCCAGCGCACCGATCTTTGGCGAATCCTGGGCCAGCAGAGACTCCACTTCGTGGCGGAGCTCTGGATCGCCGCGGCAGGCTTCGGCCAGGAAGGCCCCGCGCTCGCCCGGTTCGCGTTCTCGCGCCGAGTGGTACAACTCCTCGATTTGCCGCAGCCGTTGTGGGCTCATCGCGAACTCGGATAATGGTTTCATGATATACAACCGCGCACAATTGAGGGGACATGAGTGCCTGTGGGGCAGCGTGGGGCAGGCCATCGTCTTTTGTGGCCTGCCGCTTCCCTATGCGGGAGGGCAGGCGACAAAAAACGATCGCCTGCCCCACGTCTCGTGCATTCCAAGTGAACAAGATGCCCCCTTACTCATGCGCAGATGTATAGTAACCTCGTTTACGGGCCGCAACCCGCGAGGTCCCAAGTCCAGAGGGAAGAAAATGCCGGCACGGTTGTGGTAACCTTCCTTTCCAGGAAGCCATGGACGCGCCCGGATCGGCTGAAGTCACCGTTTTACTGAAGGCTTCGAGCAGCGGCGACCGCGCGGCCTTGGACCGGCTGACCCCGGTAGTCTACGAAGAGCTCCGCCGGATGGCGCGGCGATATATGCGCAAGGAGCGCGCCGGCGCCACCCTTCAGACCACTGCTCTTGTCAATGAGGTGTATCTCCGCCTGGTGGACGTCAAGAACGTCGATTGGCAGCAGCGGGCGCAATTCTTCGCGATCTCCGCACAGATGATGCGGCGTATCCTGGTGGACGCCGCTAGAGCGCGTGGCTCCCGTAAGCGGGGCGGCAGCGCGAAAAGAGTCAACGTCGATGAGGTAGCCGTCCTTTCGCCCCAGCCCGAGGAATCGATCATGGCCTTGGATGAGGCGCTGCAGGCCTTCGCGAAGCTCGCCCCGCGCCAGGCCAAGGTGGTCGAGCTGCGTTACTTCGCCGGTCTGAGCGAGGAAGAAATTGCGGAAGTCACGAAAACCACTACCCGCACCGTGGAGCGCGACTGGCAATTTGCCCGATCGTGGCTGATGCGGGAGCTGAGCCGCTAAGTACTCCATTTCATAAATGCCTTCTCGTATCGAACCGTGGCGCGGGCACTCGTGCCTGCCGCGTCGACACTCGTGTCGACGCTTGCTCGGCGCCTGAAAAATACGTTGCCGAATTTATGAAACGACGTATTAAGTTCGCACCCGGAGAATTCTTTCGCAAACCTTGTCGGGTTCCAACCTCCATTTGCGCCTTCTCAGGTGAAAGCCGATACGGCTTCGGTCAATTCAAACCTGGAGAAGACAACATGAAGACGACGGAAACTTACACCGGCATCGGACTGGCGGTTGCTCCGATGCTCCCGATGTCAACGAATTCGATCATGCACCCATGGCGGGCCGGAGTCTGCGCCATTGGGCTTCTCATATTGACTCTGCCGCGCCCGGCGGCTGCCCAGGCCGGGACTTTCTCCGCCACCGGCAGCGCAAGTAACGCCCGGACCTCTCACGTCGCCACGCTGCTGCCGAACGGCAAGGTGCTGGTGGCCGGAGGCTGGAATCCACCTACCCTTACGGCGAGTGCCGAGATATACGACCCGGACACCGGTCTGTTCTCCCCCACCGGCAGCCTGAAGACCGCCCGGCGGGACGCCACCGCGACGTTGCTGCCGAACGGCAAGGTGCTGATCGCCGGTGGGCGGTTTCCCCCCACCACCTACGCGAGCGCCGAGCTATACGATCCAGACACTGGTCTGTTCTCCTTCACCGGCAGCATGAGCACGGCCCGGGCCATCTACACCGCCACGCTGCTGTCAAACGGCAAGGTGCTGGTCGCCGGAGGGATAAGTAGTGGCGTCGCCGTGGCGAGTGCCGAGCTATACGACCCGGACACCGGTCTCTTCTCCCCCACGGGCAGCCTGAATACCGCCCGGTACTACCACACCGCCGCGCTGCTGCCGGACGGTAGGGTGCTCATCGCCGGAGGGAATGCTGGCCCCAACGTCTTCGCGAATGCCGAGATATACGACCCGGACACCGGTATCTTCACTCCTACCGGCAGCATGGGTACCGCCCGTACCGGCCACACCGCCACGCTGCTTCCGCCCTCCACGGCGCGGCCGCGCGGCAAGGTGCTGATCGCCGGAGGGAACAGCAATTCGCTTGGTGGCCCGCCCGCCTTCGCGAGCGCCGAGCTATACGACCCGGACACCGGTCTCTTCACTCCTACCGGCGACATGAGTGCCGGCCGGTGGATCCACTCCGCCACGCTGCTGCCGGCCTACGAGCTGCGGCCGCACGGCAAGGTGCTGATCGCCGGAGGGGACGCTGGTCCGTTCGTCAGCGGCTTGCTGGCGAGTGCCGAACTATACGACCCGGACACCGGCCGCTTTTCCCCTACCGGCAACCTGAGTATCGCCCGGCACGCCCAAACCGCCACGCTGCTGCCGAACGGCGCAGTGCTGGTCGCCGAAGGGGACAATGGGGTTCACGCCCTCGCGAGTGCCGAGTTGTACACACTGCCGCCAACCTATACCATCACCGACCTCGGCACGTTGCCGGGCGGGACGCTTAGCCAAGCGTTCACCATCAACAATAATGGCTTGATGGGTGGGCAGGCATCCTCCGCTGACGGCACAACGCATGCCGTTCTCTGGTATAACGGACGGATAGGGGACATCGCCGTACCCGGACTCGGAGGACCGAACAGTGGCGCGTTTGCCCTCAACGAAATGGGACAGGTCACGGGTCAAGCTGAAACCCTCGCTACAGATCCGAATCATGAAGACTTTTGCGGTTACGGTACCGGCCGCCAATGTCTACCTTTCCTGTGGCAAGACGGCGTGATGACTCCGCTCCCGACGCTGGGCGGCACCAATGGCACAGCCGGCGCGATCAACAATCGAGGCGAAGCGGCCGGGGTTGCGGAGACTGGCGCCAAGGACCAAAACTGCCCGTCGCCGCGAGTATTCGATTTTGAAGCCGTGATATGGGGGCCGAGTCCGGGCGAGATCCACCAGCTTCCTCCGCTCGCCGGCGACACCGTCGGAAGCGCGCTCTGGATCAACGACAACGGCCAGGCCGTCGGCACGTCGGGATCGTGCGCGAACACCGCACTCGTTCCGCTCACCGCCGGACCGCACGCCGTACTCTGGGAAAACGGCTCGGTCACGGACCTCGGCAACCTGGGCGGAAAAGCGTTAAATATTGGTGTGTATATCAATAACCAAGGTCAGGTGGTTGGTGCTTCGTCCCTGACGGCCCAAGCCACGCCGTTCAATGGGACTGACGCCTTCCTGTGGACCAGGGCGACAGGTATGCGTGACCTCGGCACGCTTCCCGGGGACGTTGCGAGCGGCGCCTCGGGGATTAACGACAGAGGCGAGGTGGTTGGCGTGTCGTTCGACAAGAGCGGGAACTCACGCGCGTTCCTCTGGCACAGCGGCGTGATGACCGACCTCAACACACTCATTCCGGCCGGCTCTCCCTTGATGCTGTTGTGGGCAGTGGTCATCAACTCCCGCGGGGAGATCGTAGGCTTTGGCATGACCAGCAACGGCGATCTGCATGGCTATCTGGCGACCCCGAGCAGCGGACCGGACGCCGGCGAAGACCTTTCGTCCGCGGCACAAGGCGTGGCCAGTCCGATGCTTCTCCCCGAAGATGCCCGCGGGATGCTTCAGCAGCGGCTGCGCTCCGGCCGATTCGGAGCCCGGCTCATGGGTCCGCGATGACCGGCCTGGCGGTGACGATTCGCGCGCGGAGGCGGTAGAGAGCTTGACGCGGAGCCGCGGAGCCGCGGAGAAAAAACGCGGAGAGGAAGACCCAGAGACCGGAAGAGCGGCCTCGGCTGCGCGGTTGAGGCCCAGAAAGCGCGGAGAGCGGAAGGGGTAGTGGATTTTTTCTGGAGGCGTACGAATATTCTGCGGGCCTCCCCGTCTATTAGTAGTGATAACGATTGGCTAGGTCGCTTGTGAACTTGTGGGGTGGGGTCAGGAGGCCTGCCCCACGTTTCTTACATGCGGCGGTCGGCCGGGGCTTGCGTGTTGACCAGAATCAGGCTGAACACGAAGCGCTCCATGGGGCTCAGGGAGCTTCCGGAATTCTGCAACTCGCGGAAGTGCTGCTGAAAGCTGTGCGCCGACGATACGAATCGGCACAGGACGGGCGTATGGGCCGCGCTGGCCGTCAGCCCCAAGGCCATGATTCCGATGATGTAAGCTTTTCGTATCATCTACACGTTCAGACGCGTGCCACCCCCCGAGAGTTAGCAAGCCGGCGGGAGTTTAAAGATTCTTTACACTCCAGCCTGTGGTCCGCTATTCCGCTCGCCCACTGGCGTAGAATGAGAATCGAGGCTTGCATGCCGGCAGTCGTCACCGAGAGACCATATCGTCCCGTTCCCACCGATCCGCCGCGAAAACGGTGGACCCGCCAGGAGTGCGAAGCCTTTGAGGCATCCGGGTTGTGGGATCAGCAGAAGCTCGAGCTGGTCGATGGAGAGTTGATCAACAAGATGGGCAAGAACCGTCCGCACTCGAATGCCCTGGTATTTATCCATGGGTGGCTCATCCGGGTCTTTGGTGAGGAGTACGTGAATCAGGAGGTGCCGATTGACGTCGCGCCCGAGGACAACCCCACCAACGAGCCGCAGCCCGACCTCATCGTTCTGACCAGGCCCTCATGGGATTTCCCCAAGAACAACCCCCAGCCAGGCGACCTTCGCCTGGTAGTCGAAATATCCGACTCCACGCTCGGATTCGATCTCACCAAAAAGGCCGGATTGTACGCCCGCGCCGGCATTGTCGAATATTGGGTCCTCGATGTGGAAGCCCGCAGACTCGTCGTGCACCGCGATCCGCAGAACGGATTGTACCGTTCGGTCACGGTCTACGGCGCCAAGGAATCCGTGGCGCCTCTGGCATCGCCCGGCCGGGAATTTCGGGTTGGGGACGCGTTCCCGGGGTCCCGGGGTCCTAGTACTACTGTGTTATAAAATATTGGTGTTCAAGCGCTTAGCTGAAGCGGCGATATCCT
>OMOG01000042.1:8452-23268 GCA_900290305.1 Candidatus Sulfopaludibacter sp. SbA4 | reverse complement strand
AGATGAATCTCGGCTCAGCAGGCTCGACAGCCTGCGCCACGAAGTTAAGTGAACAGTATTGGATCTAGTTGGCTACCGGTGTCCTCTCCACGGCCCATATTCTTTTGCGGCCTCACGCCGCGGCGGATTGGCCGGCGGCGGCCACCTGCACTACCGCTTCCGGTGCAACTTCTCGAGACTCCTTGAGAAAAACCAGGCGCGTGCGCTCGGAGTCGAAGTCCACGATGAGCCGATCGCCGGACTGCGCCTGGCCAGTCGCCATCAGGTTCGACATGGGCTGAACCAGGTGGCGTTCCACGGCGCGCTTCAAATGGCGGGCGCCATAACGCTCGTCGGTGCCCTCGCGAAGCAGAAAATCCCTGGCCTCGCCGTTGACCGTGAACGTCATGGCGTTGGCGCCGGCGGCGCGCAGGATGCGGTCCTCGACCGCCTGCAGCTCGATATCGAGGATGCGCTGCAATTCAGCCGTGCCCAGCGGCTTGAAGACGACCGTGCGGTCGATCCGGTTCATGAACTCCGGCGTGAACTTGCGCCGCGCCGCATCGACGCCCGCGCGCGAAACCTTCTCGTTCAGCTTTTCATCCAACACACCGGAGGGCCGTGCCCGCTCGGCTTCACGGGCGGCAAACCCGAGGTTCGGCCGCAGGAGCGAGTTCATCTCCACCGCGCCCAGGTTGCTGGTCAGGAAGATGATGGCGCGCGAGAAATCCACCCGCCGGTTGTCTCCCAGAGTCAGGACGGCCTTGTCGAGGATGCCCAGCAGCAGGTTCCAAAGCGCGTCGCTGGCCTTCTCGATCTCGTCGAACAATACAAAGCTCAGCTTGACGTTTTCCGTGTGGAACAGGTTGAGAGCTTCCTGGCTGAGCATCGGATGGGTCTCGCGATGTCCCAGATATCCGGGAGGCGAGCCGACCAGTTTGGCAATCTCGTGGCTGTGCTGAAACTCGGCGCAGTCGATCTTGATTACCGCGCGGGGGTCGCCGACCAGGCTTTCGGCAACCGCTTCCACCGTGCGCGTTTTGCCGGAGCCAGTGGGCCCGAGGAAAAGCAGGCTTCCCACGGGTTTTCCAGGACTGGACATGCCGGCCACGTAGGTCTGGTACATGTCGATGATCTGCCGGATGGCCTCATCCTGACCGACGATCCGTTTCTGCAAGTCGCTTTCGAGTTTCTCGGCTTCCCGGCCCATCTTCGTGGGATCCAACAGCATCTTGAGTCCAGCCATTTCAGTTGCCCTCCACTGCGTTGGACGCGCGGCTTCGCACCTGGACTCACTGCGCTCGTAAAGGTTGTTTGGTTTCTTTGTAAAGATCTGTGATACATCAGCTCAGCGCGGGCGAGCGAAAGGAGGGTTGAGGAATTTCACCAAGGCGTTGCCGGACCGCCCGGATCCAACGGGCAAGGAGTTATTGCGCAGCCACCAGTGTCTTTCTGCCCAGATGCCCTTCAATGTCCCGAACCACGTGAAGCATTAACGCGATGTAATTCCGGGAAGTGGCCAGTTTCAGGTGAAGTGGCGTTGGGTTCGCGGCGGCCAGTTCCTGAGCGATATCCCGGGCCGCGCCTCCCGGGCAGCCGACGGCATACAATGGAGCACCGGGCTGTTTAGCCGAGAACAGGTTCCGCTCCGCAAAAATGCCCGTGTCGCCACCAATGAAAACGGCAGCCGCCGGGTTGGTTTCCAAGGAAAGCATTTTTTCGCGCATATAACGCAAACTCAGGGGAGTGTTCTCGGGGATGGGCGTACCACCCGGCTGAGGGCTCTCTGACGGATCGGCGTTGGTCAGCGTGATCTTTCCGTAGCCTTCATCACAAAGCCTCAGCGTCGCTTCACTCAAGCCAGCCTCAAACACACGCGATTGAAAGATGAGCACACGTCCCTTCTCACCGTATTCACGCGCCATCATCAGTACCAGGGGTGAAATGGAAGGATGTCCGCCGAAGAGGATCTTGCCACGCGCGTGAAAAATCGCTCCCAAGCAGGCCTTCACTGCGCTGGCGATCTCCTGACTGTCGGCAGTCTCCCGATACCGGCGTGCCGGATAACTCGCCGACAGGAAAACGAACCGGTCTTGGAGTTGGAGGCTCAAGATCTGGAAGCCACCTCCTTCGCGCCAATTTCGGGTATATCCAGAGGGCCGACGAAGGACACTTGCGGGTTCTGGATTCCACCGATCCATCTTGCGACGTCGAGGTTTTCCTGGTATCCGCCAGGCAGGCTGACAATCCATGCACTCGGTCCGAGGACCTCTTTACCGGCTCTCCGGCGCAAACAGTCTTGACCCAATTCAAACATGTCCCGGTGGTTTGCCGGGCGCGGACAGACGCGGATAACGAGGTCCTCGATAAGTTCTGCTTCCGGGGCGGAGCGTGGCTGCAGTAAAGAGTAAGGTCCGAGACGTATCGTCTTGTGTCCGGCTTCGGCCAGCAATTCCGAGACATTCTTGACCATACCCTCACGGCGCGCCCGCAGTTGGTCGGCGTGCTCGCGCTCGATCCGAAGCGTGGTGCGCTCGATCGCTTCAGAGGTCAAGCGTCCATCCTCTTCCAAGTCATCGGGGCTCAGTTGCTCGCGGCGGTCTGGCGGAATCATTGGGAATCCGGGCGCGCTCTTCAACTCGGGCCAAGCCAGGGAAAGCAGCCCCAGCCGGTGGCTGAGAGCGTACCCAATTTCGTCTTCCGCAACCCACTTGGATTGTGCGGCTCCGGCCGATTCAAGCAGCAGAACGAAAGACATTTCGTCCAGCGCCTGCTGGATACGCTCCTGAATCCGGATGCCGCGCTCTACGCTGAAATAGTCCAGGAACACCAGGTAGCCCGCTTGGTGCAGTTTTTCGTAAAGCTGCAGCGCCATGGGCGTGCTCTCCCGGCGGCGGTAGCTCAGGAACACACGGCGGTCCCTCTCCGTGACACCAAGCTGGCGAAGTATGTTTTCAGCGATCTGGCCGGCGCTGGTCCAGCAATCGCCATTGATGGAATGCAACGAGTCTGGCGTGAGGTTCTGATAGTCTTCCAGATGGTCCACTAGGGGCAGCACACGCCACTTCTGTACCAACGCGGTTTCGATGCGGCCGGTAATATTGGGGTCTGCCTTGGCTTGGCGGCTTCCCAAGTAAATTAGTATGTCGGGCTCGACATTGGGATCGTTGAACGCGATAGACTCCAACCCGCCGGTGTGCTCTGCGATGCGCGCCTCCAGCGCTTTCCGTAGGTGTGCTTCCCTCTCCGCTTCGCCCGCGCTCAGGATCTCGATGTTCACTACACTTGATAGTATCCCAGAATTCCCCTGCCGGGTCAGGCTAGAATCGCCGTGTTCGATGGGCCGGTGAGGCTCTCGGCCACCGCTTCCACCGTGCGCGTCTTGCCGGAGCCGGCCGGCCCGAGGAACAAAAGGCCCCCCACCGGTTTTCCGGAACTTGACATTCCGGCGACGAAGGTCTGGTACCTGTCGATGATCTGGCGGATGGCGTCATCCTGGCCGACCGATCCGTGTGCGCAGGCCGTAAAGGTTGTTTGGTTTCTTTGTAAAGATCTGTGATACTGGTTCACCATGGGACTGAACGAGCGGCGGAAGATGAAAGAACTGCAGGAAACGACGTTTCCGGAGCGGGTAAAAGAGATTGCAGAGATCTGCGGCGCGCCCATCCCCTACGAGGTCGACTGGGAGAGCCTCAAGGACGACATGGAAGCGCTCAACTTCATTGACAACCTCTCCTGTCATCGCCTCAATATGGCCTTGCGGGTGATCTGCCAGGACGAACTGGGCAAGGAGGCCGTTCGCGACGGTCTGCAGCAGATCAAGCTCAAGAACGTGAAGAGCAAGGACGAGATGAGCCTGGCGTTCAGCGGCGGCGTGCTGGAGATGCACTGCGCCTACGCCTTGCGGACCGATGGCATGTTCAGCGACAACGAAATCCGCAACCTGCTGATCGAGAAGCTCTGAGGAAAGGCCTGCGCCGCTTCCCGCGGCCCGGCCAAAAAGATTTCCTGGAACTGGCAGTTTTTCGCGCGAGATTGCGCATCGTCAGTGGAGGAAAGCAACATGAAGAAAATGAGAGCCCCCGGCGTTGCGCTGGTCTGTCACTGATCGGTTCCCTGGTGCATTCAGGAGGGAGCATGCCAAGGCTGCCGACCCAACGCCGGCCGTGGTAATGAACGGTGCGGCCAATCCCCTGCCGGTAACCGGCGCGATCCCCGGCGATCCGTTCTTCTCGACGCCGGTCTTCGACAAAGTTTCCCCGCAAACTAGATCAGCCAGGCTTATCCTGGCGCACCGCGCGTCAGCAACGGGTCCCACGATACATTGATTAGCTACTCCCCCGGCGCCCGATTAGTGAGCACCATCTTTCCGCCGCTTTGCGCCAGGACGAAGAGCGCGCCCTGGTCCACCAGCTTTTCAAAGCGCGGCCGCTCCGAGGTCTTGGCCACCAGGTAATACCGGCGCGGCCCCAGCCACAGGTTCTTCCAATGCTGATCGTCCAGAAAGACGTCCGGCGCGCCCGGCGCGTAGGATCCGTACACCAGGTTGTTGAACCGCCCGTTGAGCAGCCAGGCCGTGCGGTTGGTATAGAAGAAAATCGACGAGAACGTGTAGTAGTGATGGTCCACCACCAGGTCTCCGGGTGGCGACCGCAGCAGCGCCTCCGCCAGCGGGCGCGACGAAAGATAGGGATCGAACGCCACCATGGCCAGCCGGGCGGCGTGGAAAAACAGCACCATCATCAGGGCGGCTGCCAGGAAGGCTCGTTGCCCCACGGCTCGCAGGCTGCCCAGCGCGCCGATGAGGAAAGCCACGGCGGCCATGCCCAGAGGCAGCCGCAGGTAGGCGAAGGATTCCAGCGTCAGGTCTTCCATGTGGCCCAGCGACAGGGTGTAGGCGCTGGGATGCTGCGAGAGCGCCTGCGCAATATCGCCCGGAGTGGGAACGTGGCGCACCGCCGCCAGAATCAGCACGGCCGCTATGGCCGCGGCGCCGGTAACCGCCGCCAGGACGCGTGTGCCGCGCCGCACCCAAACGCCGCCCTCCGCCATGGCCGAGCCGAGCAGCAAGGCCAGCGCGGGGTAGCACGGCATCGAGTAATACTCCTGCGTGGTGGAAAAGGTGAAGAAGACCAGTAGAAACCCAGTCCAGCACAGCGCCAGCAAACGCGTGCGCCCGGCGCGGTCGAGCGGCTTGAAAGACAGCCGCGCCACCGCCGGAAAGTAAACGCTCCAGGGAAACAGCCAGATCAGATGGAACAGCCAGAAGTACAGCCGCGGCACCGTGTTATAGTCGCGCGGATAGCGCAGATTCAAGAACCGCAGCACCTGTTCGTTGATGAAGTAAAACCAGAGAAACCCATGATATTCGCCGGCCACGCTGCGCATCGTCAGGTCGAAATACGGAGGATTGCGCAAAGTGGCCAGCACGTGCCAGGGTACGGCCACCAGCAGCATGATCGCGAGCCCGCTCCAGGGCCGCAGGCGCCTCCACACCTTGGCCGAAAACAACTGCCGCGTGAGCAGCAGATAAACCGCTGCCGCGCCGCCGGGGAAGAGCAGCGCGACCGCGCTCTTGAGCAGCAGTCCGACTCCGAGACTGGCCGCCAGCACGAACGCCCAGAAGCGCGGATGCAGCTCCTGGTCGTCCAGAACGCGCAGAAAGGCCCACATGGCCAGCGCAATCGTGGCGGTCAGCATCACGTCGGGGATCAGAATCCGCGTGAACAGGAACAGTCCCATGCAGGTGGATATCGTCAGGCCCGCATAAAACCCGGCGCGCCTGCCGAAGGCCCACGTGCCGAAGGCCGCGGTGAGCCACCCCAGCGACACGCACGCGAGCGCCACGGGAATGCGGGCCGCCCAGTCGCAGGCGCCGAAGATTTTGTAACAGATGGCAATCAGCCAATAGATCAGCGGCGATTTTTCGAGATAGACAATGCCATCGATGCGCGCCGTGACCCAATCGCCCGAGGCCAGCATGTTGCGCGCGATCTGCGCCTGCACGGCGTCCACGTCGTCCATCAGCGAAGGGGGAGAAAGAATGCAGCCGAGATAAACCGCCGCGGCAAAAAGTACGGCCGCTAGATAGAGGTGCTTGCCGCCACTTGGTCCATGTCGAAAGTTTGGGTCGTCTGAACTCTCCATCGTTTCATCCACAATAGCAGCAGCATCAGGCCCCACAGATGGTATCCCAGGTTCGCGCGCCGGTTCAGGTGTTGCCGGACGCAGCCTTCCAGGGCATCCCGCCGGAATAGCCCCGTATGGCCGCTCGAGGAAACCGTGTCCAGCAGCAGGCTGCGCAAGGGGCCGCGCAGCCATTCGTGGGCCGGGAAATCGAACCCCACCTTCTTGCGCCGCAGCGTGGAAGCGGGCAGCTTTTGCCGCATCAACTCGCGCAGCACGATCTTCTGCGCCCTGCCGCGCACCTTAAGCTGGTCCGGCAGCGCAGCGGCGAATTCCACGATGCGGTGGTCGAGGAACGGCGGCCGGGTCTCAATTGAATGCGCCATGCTTACGCGGTCCAGTTTGGCCAGAATATCGTCGGGAAGATACCAGCGCTGGTCGAAACGCAGGTAGGCGCCCACGCCGTCGCCCTCCGGGGAGAGGTCCCGCAGCATCTCGGACAGCGCCCCAGGCAGCGGCATGCTGACCAGGGCAGCTTTTTCCCCATCCGAGAAGGCGCCGTTCCAGTAGACATGCGCCCGGCCGGCGGGCATGAGGCAGCCCTCCACGAAGCGCTTCAGCATGTACTCGAAGCCGATCTTCTCGTCGGAAACGGGCCAGTACCGCAGCGCTCCACGGGTTGCGCGCAACAGCCAGGCCGGCAGCCGGCGCACCCTCCGCGCCAACTGGTCGGCACGATAGGTCAGGTACCCCCCGAACAACTCGTCGGCCCCTTCGCCGCTCAGCGCGACAGTGACGCTGCGCCGGGTGAGCCGTGAAAGGAACCACACCGGCAGCGCGCCGCCATCTGCGTTGGGCTCGTCAAGGTAGTAGGCGAACTGCTCGATGGCATCGGCCAGCCCGCAGTCCGGATTCACGTCGAACTCTTCGTGCTCGGTTTCGTACCGGGTGGCGATGCGCCGGATATGCGCCGATTCGTCAAAACTCCGGCCGGCGAAGGAAATCGAAAACGTCCTCAGCCGCGACGTGGATGCGGCCGCGGCGTAGTGCAGCAAGGTCGAGGAATCCAGCCCGCCGCTGAGCCATATGCCCAGCGGCACGTCGGACAACAGATGCTCGCGTACGGACTGCTGGAGCAGCGCGTCGAGAGCGCTCTTGGCCGATTCCATGTCGCAATGCGGATCGGCATGGCAGGGCAACCGCCAAAACGGCTCCGACCTCGTCTCTCCTANNCCAGCCAGTGGCCCGGACGGAGCTTCTCGATGCCCTGCACCATAGTGTACGGCGCCGGCACATAGTTCATGGAGAGATAGCAATCGAGAGCCGCCAGGTTCAGATTCCGCTCGATCTCGGGATGCACGAAGATGGCCTTGAGCTCGGAGGCGAAGTAGAGCTCGCGGCCGCGCCGCGCCACATATAGCGGCTTGATGCCGACGCGGTCGCGTGCCAGAATCAGGCGGCCGCGCGATTCCGACCACAGCGCGATGGCGAACATGCCCCGCAGACGGGCGAAGCAGTCCAGGTCCCATTCGAGAAACGCAGCCAACACCACCTCGGTATCGCTCAGGGAGCGAAAGCGGTGGCCGCGCTGTTCCAACTCGCGCCGCAGCTCGGCATGGTTGTAAATCTCGCCATTGAAGACGACTACGGTATCGCCGCTTTCGGAGACAATGGGCTGGTTGCCGGATTCCAGGTCGATGATCTTCAGGCGCGTCGCTGCCAGCGATACGCCGTCGGATTCAAAAACCCCCTGCTGGTCAGGCCCGCGGTGCAGAATGCTGGCTGCGGCGTCCCGTATCCGTGCAGGGTCGGGGCGAAACTCACAATGCGTAAACCCAGCGATTCCACACAAAACTTACCACCCTTTTGCAGCGCAAAGGCCGCGGCGCGGCACCACCCAGAGCGGAAACTGATCGCGCCGCGGCCGTTTTGCGCGAGTTCCTCAAAAGTGCTCCCGCCGCCCGGAGCGGCGGCAGGGCCTGAAACGGACGGGCGCGGGTACATTTCACTGTATCAGAAGGCCCCTTACTGACCGTCTAGTCAATAAGGGCTACAGGCCGGCGTTACCCAAGGGCCGGGAAAAAGCGTCTATTAGCCAATCGCCGGTACGCGGCAGATCGCCGGGATATGTGCCATGTCGCTCGAAATCGCTACTTTCGTGTTCCTGGGAATGGCAGCTATCCCATTCATTTATTATGGCATTGTCCTTTTTAGCTGCTGGCGTTTCTTCCGCCGGCCGGCGCGCCACGACGTCGCCGCGTTCACTCCCCCGGTCAGTATTCTGAAACCCATCCGCGGCCTCGATCCGGACGCTTACGAAAACTTTGCCAGCTTTTGCAGGCAAGACTATCCGGATTACGAGTTGCTCTTCTGCCTGTCCGGCCGCGACGACTCCGCGTTGCCTCTGATCGATCGATTGATGCGGGAGTTCCCGGAGCGGCCAATCCGCGTGCTGTTCGGTTCGGGACGCAACGCATCCAACGACAAAGTCGCCAAACTGGCGCGCCTGGTGAGCGAGGCGGCCCACGAGTACGTCGTGATCAGCGATAGCGACGTCCGGGCGCGCCCCGACTATTTGAGGAGCGTGATCGCGCCCCTGGCCGATCCGAAAATCGGCGCCGTCACCTGCTTCTATCTTTCCATCGAGGAACGGAGCTTCGCCGATCGCCTGCATTCGGTCGGCATGATGTCCGATTTTTACGCCGGCATCGTGGTCGCGTGGCAATTGGATGGCGTCAAATTCGCCCTGGGACCCACGATTGCGACCACTCGCGAGCGGCTGGCGGCCTTCGGCGGTTACGAATCCATCGAGAATCGCCCAGGGGACGATCTGCTGGTCGGCCGCCTGATCGCAGACCAGGGCTGCGAGGTGGAACTGTCCCGATATCCCGTGGAGACGGTGGCCGACTACCATTCCATGCGCGAGTTGATGCACAAGCGCCTGCGCTGGATCGTGGTCATGCGGCACATGCGGCCCTGGGGTCATTTCGGCCTGTTGTTCACGCATGGCCTGCCTTGGGCGCTGGCGGCCGTGGCGGTCCATCCCTCGCTCGCCGTCTCCGCGGTTTACCTGGGAGGCTATTTCGCGGTGCGCTGCGCGATCACCGCCGTGATTGCCGTCTGGGGCCTGCATCAGCGCTCGTACTGGCGAAAAATGGGCCTGATCCCGCTCTGGGACGCGTTGGCGTTCCTGATTTGGGTGGCGAGCTTCGCCCGCCGCAGCATCCGCTGGCGCGGCGCCGACTACAACATCCGCGGCGGGGCGCTGGTGTTAGCGGCCCAGCAGCAGCACGCCGCACAGGACCAATAGTGTGCCGGCGGCCCGGCGCGCGCCGATCTGTTCCTTCAGCAGAATCTTCGCCAGCGCGGTTTCCAGAATGAAACTGGCCGCCGACGCAGGCACGGCAAAGCTGAGCGGCGCCGTCTGCACCAGCGCCATAAACGCGAAAAACGAGAACGCCAGGCACACGAACGAGAGCAGCAGATAGCGGCGTTCCACGATGGTCCGCAGCAGGCGGCCCAGGCCCCGCGCCCCTACCGATTGCGCGCCCGCCTGCTTCATTTCGTAGCTCTGCAGCAGGTCGCTCAGCGCGGTTGCCACCACCATGACAGCCACCAGGACCCAGGTCATTTCCGGTCCTCGACCCTGCCGGTGGTATTCTGCGGCGTGCCGCTCACCAGCGCCGCGCCGCCGAAAATCAAGGCGACGGCGAGCCATCGTTGCGGGCTCACGGCCTCGTGCAGAAAGAACCTTCCCAGCAGCGCCGCCAGCAGGTATCCGATGGCGGTCATGGGCAGAATGAAACTGAGGTCGGCCACGCTCAAGAGGGCCAGCCTTGCCAGCAGCGCCAGGATCAGCATCACGATACCGAGCGCGACGAAGGGATCCATCATGGAGCGGAGATATACCAGCGGGTCGGCCGCCAACGTCTCCGGCAGGTGCTTGGTGCCCCACGCCAGGCTCAAGTTGCCGAAGGCCCGCAAGGCGAGAAAGAGGAGGAGCAAAACATAGGTTCGGATGGTTCTGCTGGAAGGCGCCAAATCACAGAGTACCTCTCTTCTTTCTCTCTGGAAACCTCCTATCAGGTTGTAACAGCAGTCTCGTATGCAACCGTGGCGCACGCTCTCAGCGTGCCGGGGTGCCCTCTGGGCCGGACATTCGTGTCGACGCTTCTTCGACACCCTCCAGATGCCTGAGGCCCATTCCAGCAAGTTTCCCTTCTCATTCCGCCACGTGCATCGCGGCTAAAGCTCCGCGCTTGTCTCCGCGGCCCCGCGGCTCCGCGTCGAGTTAAAAGCTGAGTCTCAGCGCGAACTGCATGACTCGCGGATCGGCCGCCAACGACGTGATCACGCCCGGAGAGCCGCCGCTCACGTTCGCGTTGGGCAGCCCGAACGCGTCTGTCATCGCGCCTATTTTCCGCCAATGTTCCTGACTAGCTGATAAATCTGAGCCTCATTGAGTTGCAGTGGCACCTCCGGTGGGGGATTCCTTGAGGGGAAGACCCCGTGTTCCCTCAGTTCCTCCGCTGTGACGCCGTACCGTTCAATTTCCTTGATCGGGTCGTGAGGCACTGGGCCGGCGGCGCCTAACGTCGGCTCTAGGACGACCGGATGATCTCGAAAGATTCTGAGCGCTTCGAACATATTCCGGCGCTTGTTGTCACCGTCGTGCTTCTCGAGGTAGTACTCAGTCTCGCGCCAGTAGTGTTCCTGAAGCACCCACTTATGAGTGATCTTATGAGCTTTGTCAAGCGCCCGCAGGCTATATTTGTGCGCCACTTCAATGTTGCCTCCGACCTTCAAAGAGAGCTTACCAGCCACGTCCAAGTTCGTCGCAAATGCGTCGAAATACTTTAACCGCTCAAACTCCTTCGCATCCTCCAGAAGCCTGCCCAAGAGCATCGCCAGCGGCCTACTCCCGAATTGAAGCACGGTGCACGCCTTGATGAGAGCCTCTCGCCGGAAAGAGTTGGCTGAGTCGAACTTTTGTTCGTCTTTTGGGTAACTATCGCTCCCGAGCTCGGCACGAAGGATCACGGAGGCGGATTGAACGTCGGCGGACTCGTTCCAACGCCTGTAGTCGTACAACACCAGCGCGAACCGATCGACGCACAGCCATCTTTGGACCGGAAAAACCTCGTGCAAGCAACATAGCCTTTCGATTTCGAGCAGGGTGGCCTTCAAGAAGTCGCCCCAGCGAACTGGCCTTAGCGACGAAATAGCTTCGACCAGGCACTCGACGGCCCTAGAATAAGACCCCTGCCTCTCGAACAAATATGCAGCGAGCCGATGCCCCTGGTAAGCGCAACCGTACCTGCCTAGGCGGTATCGCTGCCGAGCCCGTTCAGCGACCATGCCCGGACTGAATAGCTCCAAGAGTGGGGGCTTGGAGCGACTTTTAGCGCGCTCCTCCGCCTGATTGCAGTTCGAACAGAGGACAATCAGCCTATCCGGTTCTGGCGGGTGTGTGGTAGCGTCCTCATACAAATGCGCAACGTCAGCCGTGAGCTCACTCGCCTGTCCGCAAGCGGCGCACTCGCACTCGAAGCGCTCCAGAACGATTCGTTTGGCAGAAGACGACGCCTCGATCCGACGCCTTGCGGCGCTTTCCCTCAAGGCAGCATCCGTTTCCGCGGGCTGGCTCACGATGCGCTCCGCACGGTCCTCCTGATTGACGTTGGTGAGCTGTCTCCAGGGCGCCTGCTTCCACGGTGGGCCCCGGGGTACAGAGCCGAAGCGCTCTAGGCACTTAAGGAGAGTCGAACGAGAATTCGACTCACTGAGGTTCAGGTGTTGGATGGGCCTGAAGAGAAAAGGGAGTTCCCTCACAGTCTCGTCGACGAGCACTGGAAGCACGCGACCAGGCTTCTCGAAGGCAAAGACGTACTCGGCTTTGCATACGTATGACTCCAAGTAGTGGGCTGAGATCACAGCGAGGAATACATCGCACTCCGCAATCTGGCGGTGGATTTCAGGAACCCATCTTTCGCCTGCGTAGAGGCGGCTGACATCGCGCCAAACGTCGAAGCCCTCGTGTTCAAGCCAGCAGTCGAGTTTCTCGGCCCAATCCGACCCCGAAGGGTCGTCACGGCTATAGGACACGAAAATCTTGAGCGGCCTTGCCATCCGGATGGTCGTCCTATCACGCCTCCGAAAAAGCGCCCAGATTCGCTCGCGAAACGAGACCGCGAGCGGCCGTCAGCCCTCTGGAAGCGCGGTCCAATCTAACCCCGTGCTCTCTTGTTTGGCACTCGTTGTCCTTTGTGAGCCTCGAAATCTGTCGGACAAACTGGGCCATTTGTTCGTAGCCTTCGCTTTTCGTCATTGTGTGCACTCCGTCCGTAGTGAATAGTTCCCAGCCCCAGGGATGTGTGTTCAGCGTCGCATGCGCTATACGCTCGCCAGCCAGGAAGTGTGAACTATGACTCGTTCCTTCTTCTCAAATTGAAGCCCGCCAAGGGGGTCCTGGTAGATCTCGTGAAACGGTGACTCCCCGAAATTCTTCACAACGAAAAGGAAAAATCGGTCGTTTAGCGCCGCTGCGACTTCATGCTCCTTGGGCGTGAGCGCCAGGGTCCCCGCTCGCCCCTTCAAACCCTTAACCTCGACTGCTAAGAAATTCCTACGCGCCTCTGACCGCAGTCGAAAATCGTACCCACATCCAAGTCGCGTCGTGTTCTCCAGAACACAGTCTTTGAACTCAGGAAGCCCGGGTTGAACCGACTCAAAATAGCGCTCGGCAGCCAGGCCCGTAATCAGCCTTTTCGCGAAGGAGGATTCTCCGTCCTCTTTCTCCTCTTCTGGCCGCACTTCGCTCCAAGCGTTCTCGTCATAGCCAACAAATGACCTGACTAAGCCACTAAATGTCTCGAAGTCCAAATCCTTGTACCGATTAAACACCTTCAGGCAGTAGTCGCGAGTGGACCGCTTGTGCCAACCCTTTCTGCGATTCGGGAACAAAGGGTCAAACTCATCGCGATAGTTCTTAACGGAGGCAGGTTTCGCGCCAAGCGCGTAACCGATGACGTTGAACGCCTCCGAAAAGCTCCCAAAGCCGAGCTTCCTCACTCCAGCCGAATCGTATTTGGAAAAATACAAGCCAGCGAGGATGAGCTTCTCCCTGATTCCGATTCGCTGCGGATTCAAGACCATGTCTTCAACTCTCACCAGGACCGACGATGAGGCCAACGTGGCACGACGATGCTTTTACATTAACCTTTTTCCAACTCGTTTAGGATTCCTTGCATTACGGACCGGGCGGGCGCGTCTCAGCTCATGTTCACAGATTCTCAGCACCCGCCAATTATCTCTGCGTAATTGGCGTGATGTCCTTCTATGACGGCTCTTGTTGCGTTCAACCTTCTGGGTCCAATACGCCTGATTGGAACTCGGAGGCCGATGGCACGAAGGACAACCGTGCCAGAAGCACCCGTCTACGAACACCGCCAATCGCTCCTCATCAAACACGAAATCCGGGCAACCTAACACGTCCTTCGCATTCAGCCGCCATCCACGGAATCCACCGCGCACGAGACGGGCCCGCAGGACCCTTTCAGTGGACCGATTCCCTGTGGAGAGAATGGCCGCCATCGTTCGTGACCGAACGGCTGCAGATACGTTGTCCATTTGCCATATTATGATCTATCCAAGCGGCCCGGCGACATCCACACTTCACATATCGGCGGAAGCGGGGACAAATCCAGCCCGACGGTCCTTCGGGACCCTGCCAACATGAAGGGGGAAAAGGAAATCGGCAGTAGCGGGCGCATTGCCCCGGGGGTGAGCGGACCCAAATAGCGACGTTGTCCCGGCGAGGGCCTGCCTCACCTCAACCGGACGGGAACCGCGCGAATCGGAAACTTGACGACTGCGCTTCGCGCCCGCGCTCCCAGTCGCGAGACCCCCTTCCAAACTACCAAGGGCTAGGAAGTTCTGGGAAGTGGCAGGCAAACGGGAGCCCGGGACCGGATCGCGCACAGCCGAGGCCACTCGGGCAACGGGCTAATTTTAACGCCCATGCCCCCAACTCGACCCCTCCCAAAAACACGGTCACAAAATTTCCCGGGAAATTTTCTCAATCATTTCAATCACTTCCGGATTTCAGGACCCGCAACGCTGATGATTACCCCTTAACTTGAAATTAGAGAGGAATTGATGCAACCCAAACCGTTCGCCCAACTAATCGGACCCCTCGGACGCTGCGATCCCTTCACCGCCCGCATCACCTCGCATAGGTCGGGGGGCGCAAATTGTAAAAACGACCCTCTATCTGCGCCCCCCGATTTTGAGCCCCCTCCGCAATCCATAGAAACAGAAGAGGTTACAACGCCGTGAAAAATAAACTGACACACCCGGCCAAGGTGCGCCCCCCGACCCCCGCCCTCCGTGCCGGATTTCCAGACGGCTTAATCCGATATTCCCGCACGGCGCCGCCATTTCCCGCGCTAACTTCTTTGTTTCCCGCACGGCCCCGTCCGTGCATTGACTCTCCTCGAAAGGAGTCATCTCTCGTGATCGATCCGTCCACGTATTGGTTGACCGTCACCAACATCGCGTTGGGCCTGGTGACCCTGATCTGCTGCATCGCCGTCGGGATCGGCATACTTCAGGAGCTGGCCGCAAAGCGCAAAAAGCACGCGGCGATGTCCGCGTTGGATCATGAGGTGGCCGACCTGGTCTCCTCGTTCAGTGATGGGCACGCCTTCCAC
>OMOG01000042.1:0-8442 GCA_900290305.1 Candidatus Sulfopaludibacter sp. SbA4 | reverse complement strand
CCCCGCAAGCTGATCCCGCTGGCGCCGGCCGGAAACGCGGACGAGAAATGCGCGTCCGCCGCCCACCAGGGCTGTCCCGTCTTCCAGTCGCAGCCCGCGGAGCAGCCCGCCTTCGGACCATGTCCGTATCTCCGCGAATCCTTGATGCAGTACTGCGGCGCGGCCCCGGTCACCCGGTTCGTGCCCTATAGCGAGTCGCTGCTGTCGCGTTGCGGGAACGACAGCTTTCGCTATTGTGAGCTGTACCTCGCCATGGCGCATCCGGGGCGCCCCTCCGAAGAGGTCGATGGCATAGGGCTCCCCGGCTGGCTGCGGTATTCCGCCAACCACATGTGGCTCGACGTCACCGATGACGGCACCTGCCACGCCGGTATCGATGCGTTCCTGAGCCGCGCGCTGGGGAAGATCGATCGCCTCAGCTACGTCTGGTTGGCGGGGCGGCATCGGCCTACCGCGGTCCTCACCGTCGGCGGAACCGATTTGGAAGTGGTCTTTCCCAATCCGTTCCTGCTGACGAAATGCAACCTGTATCTGCGCGCCGAGCCCTCCCCCATCACCAACGAGCCGTACACCGGCGGATGGCTCTTCGAAGGCGTGCCGGAGCCGGAGACGGCCAAGGGCCTGTTCCGGGGGCCCGAAGCCCGCGATTGGATGGAGGACGAGCAGCGCCGCATGAACGAGTTCCTGCAGCAAGATCACAGGTCAGGAGACCTGTGCCACCTGGCGGCCGACGGCGGGCTGTTCGCTCCGGGCGTTGCGCGGAAGCTCGACCGCGACCACCTGTTGGGCCTGTTCCATGAATTTTTTTCGCCTTATGCGAGTGAAAAAGGAGTGTCGTAAACATGCGCGGAAAGATCATTTTTCTAGCCGGACTGGCTGCCGCCCTGGGTGCGGGCTGGGCGGGCTTTCCGTACGCCATCTACACCAGCCGCCCGCAGCCGGTGGACTTCAGTCACAAGGTCCACGCCGATAAAGCCGGCGCCAAATGCGAGGACTGCCACGCGTTCCGCGACGACGGAACTTTTGCCGGCATTCCCACCCTCGACAAATGCGCCGGCTGCCACGCCGCCGCCATGGGCACTACCGCGGCGGAAGAGAATTTCATCGACCAGTACGTCACGCCGCAGCGCGAGCCGCCATGGGCCTCGTATGCGCGCCAGCCGGAGAACGTCTTCTTCTCCCACGCCGCGCACGTCAAGCTCGGGAACGTGAAGTGCGAAAGCTGCCACGGCGCGCTGGGAGCAAGCGACAAGCTGCCGCGCTATCGGCAGGACCGCATCAGCGGCTACTCGCGCCTCGGAATGTCGATGACCGACTGCATCGCGTGCCACCGCCAACAGGCGCGCGCAGACAGTTGTTTGGATTGCCACAAATGACAACCACACGCAGAGATATCTTCAAATTCGCAGGCGGCTCGGCTCTGGGCGCCTTGCTGACGCCGGCTCCGTGGCGTCTCATCACCGATACCGCGCTCTGGTCGGAAAACTGGCCGGGGATTCCGCGACCCGCGCGCGGCGAAATCCGCGCCAAATTCACCCACTGTTCGCTGTGCCCCGCTGGGTGTGCGGTGCGCGCGCGGTGTGTGGGCGAGCAACCGGTATCGCTGGCCGGTGTGCGCGGCGGCTTGTGCCCGTTCGGCGTCACGGGGCACCAGCTTCCGTACCATCCGGCGCGCCTCAGGCAAGGGCCGGTGAGCGAAGCCATGGCCGCGGTCGCCGATGCCATCGCCAAGTGCGGGCCCGGCGAGCGAGTTGCGGTGCTCGACCTGCGTCCCGGCCGCACGGCCTCCTGGACCGCGCGGCGTGCCATGGCTGTGCTGAAGAACGGCTGGTACATCGCGCCCGTGCAGTCGCCGGTGGCCGTGGATCTCACAAAGGCCAGGACGGTCCTGAGCCTGAGTGCTCCGCTGCTGGAACGATGGGGCACGCCCGCCAATGTCTTCGCGGTGCGCGATGGCTTCCGCCTGATTCAGGCCGACCCGGTCGAATCCCGCACCGCGGCGCTGGCCGATCTCTGGCTGCCCATACGGCCGGGTTCGGAAGAAGCGCTGGCGCTGGGGTTGGCCGGACAACTGACCTCCGCCGAGACCGCCGCGATGACCGGCCTCTCGGAGCATCAGATTGAGTCGGTGGGACAGACGATCGGTTTTGGTCGTCTGTCACTCGTGATCGATCGCGCCATGTCCCCCGCGGTGGTCGCATTGAACGTGAAGCTCGGCGGCTGGGGACGCACCATCGTCCCGCGCGCGGAGGCGCCCGTTCCCCCGGAATGGAAAAAGGCCGCCCCGGTCACCGACCTGGCCGCCGTGCCCGACCGCTCCATCCGCGTCCTGCTGATCGACGAATCCGCGCCCGGTGAGTATCTGCCGTGGGACGCCATCGAGAAAAAGCTGGCGGCGGGAAATCCGCTGGTGGTGGTCTTCGCCTGGTCGGCAAACGGCTACGGCCGATACGCCAAGTACGTTCTGCCCACCCCGGTGTACCCCGAGGCGACGGATGACATTCCGCCGGCCATCGACTCGCCAGCGCCCTGCTTCCGGATTGCGGCTCCGCTGTTGGCCGCGCCTGCGGGAGTGGTCACCCCATCCGAGTTCATCGCCAGCCTGGCCGGATTGCCGCCAGCCGATGCCCTGCGCGAGCGCGCCCGCGCCATTCATCAGGGCGGGCGCGGAACCTTGGTCACCTACGCCGACGCGAAATCGGTGCCGGTGAAAGAAGTGAAGCCGGACGATTTCTGGAAGGCGCTCAACGCGGGCGGTTGCTGGGTGGGGCAGGCGCTTCCGCCTGCCAACTTCCGAGCCCCGGTGGGGCAGGCGCTTCCGCCTGCCAACCCTTCCCAAGGTCTCGTAGTCCTCGCCACCCCTCCCGCTCCTTCACCCGCTTCGCCCCTCTTCACCAAGCTCTATCAAGAATCCGACCTGCTCCTGGCGCCCAACTGCATAGCCCTCCACCCGCAGGATGCCGCCCGGTGCGGCGTCTCCGCAGGCAACCGCGCCACCCTCGAGACGCCCAACGGAAAGTGGTCGGTACGAATCCTGACCGATTCCAGCGTACGCCCCGGCGTCGTGCTGGCGGCGCGCCCCGAAATGGCCAGCGCCTCGGGAAAGGTGGTACGAGTATGAACGCGCAAAAGAAATACGGCATGTCGATCGACGTGGATCGCTGCACCGGCTGCGGCTCCTGCATGGTGGCCTGCGCCGTCGAAAACAATATCCCGCCGGCGCACGCGGGCGCCAACGACCGCAACGGCCTCACCTGGATCCGCGTGTACAAGGTCGATAACGGCGAGGACTATCCCGGCAAGCGCTCGGCCTTCATACCGGTGCTCTGCCAGCAGTGCGGCGAGCACACCCCGTGCGCCAGCGTCTGCCCGCAGCAGGCCGTGGATGTCGATCCGCGGACCGGCATAGTCGGCCAGATGCCCGAGCGCTGCCTGGGCTGCCGCTACTGCATGGCCGCATGCCCCTATCACGCCCGCTACTTCAACTGGTGGGACCCGCGATGGCCCGCCGGCATGGAGAAGACTCTCAACCCCGATGTCGCGCCCCGCATGCGCGGCGTGGTCGAGAAGTGCAACTTCTGCCATGGCCGCTGGCACGCCGCCAAGCAGAAAGCCGCGGCCGCCGGCAAGAGCGAAATCGAGCCCGGCGATTACGTCCCGGCCTGCGTGGAAGCCTGCCCCACCGGCGCCATCCGCTTCGGCGATCTCAACGACCCCTCGAACGATCTCCGCCACCCCGACAGCTTCCGCCTGCTCAAGAAACTCGGCACCGATCCCAAGATCTACTACCGCTCCAAACGCGATTGGGTGCGAAACGTAGCACAGGCCTCCAGGCCTGTGTCTTCTCAAAAGGAGGCCTCTCATGGCTAACAACCTCATCGCCCGCGGCCTGAAACGCTGCTCCACTCGAAGGTTCTTATTATGGATCGCCCCCTGGGCCGCGCTGCTCGCCTTCGGCCTCTACTCAGCGGGCCTGTGCCTCGTCGAGGGCCTGAACCAGACCAACATGGACAACCGCTTCGCCTTCGGCCTCTGGATCTTCCTCGATCTCACCGTCATCGCGCTCGGCGCAGGCGCCTTCTTCACCGGCTTCCTGCTCTACATCCTGAAAGTTGACGAGTTGCGCGCCGTCATCAACAGCGCCGTAGTCATCGGCCTGGTGTGCTATTCGGGCGCCGTGGCCGTCCTCATGGTGGATGTCGGCCAGCCCCTCCGCGCCTGGTTCACCTTCTGGTACCCGAACGTGCACTCCATGCTCACCGAGGTGACCTTCTGCATCACTTGCTACCTGACGGTGCTCTTTATCGAATACCTGCCCATCGTGCTCAAGAACCGCAAGCTCCGCGAGATTCCCACGTTCCTGGTCTTCGAATTCGAGCTGCACAAGCTCATCTACGTGCTGGCCGGAGTAGGCACCTTCCTGTCATTCTTCCACCAGGGCTCGCTTGGCGGATTGTACGGCGTGCTGCGCGGCCGGCCGTTCGCCTTCCGCGAGGGCCTGGCGGTGTGGCCGTCCACCTTCTTCCTCTTTATTATCTCGGCCGCCGCGGTAGGCCCCAGCTTCGTCCTCCTCACCACGTGGCTGGTCGAGAAGATTTCCCGCAAGCCCCTGGTCCGTCCCGCGGTGCTCGAACTGCTCGGCCGCATCTCCGGCCTGCTGCTCGCGGTGTACGTGCTCGCGAAGACCGTCGACACGCTGGTCTGGATCAACCGCACATCGCCCGAAAGCGGCTTCCCCGCGGCGCAGTATTACAGTTGGCGGCCGTTCGGCACCTGGATCCTGTTCGCCGAAATCGTGCTGTTCGGCCTGGTGCCGGCCCTCATCATGCTCACCCCCCGGCTGCGCGCCCACACCGGCTGGCTGGTCTCCGCTGCAGCCATGGCCTGCTGCGGAGTGGCGCTCAACCGCTTCGTACAGACCATCCAGACGTTGGCGCTTCCCACCCTCTCGTTCGACAAGTTCCTCTCCTACTATCCGAGCTGGCAGGAGGTCGGCACGTTTCTCGCGGTGGTGGCGTACGGCGCACTGGTCTATTCGTTCTCGTTCCGCTACTTCCAACTGTTCCCCGAAGAGCGCGAGAGGTATCAAATATGACGCACTACATCTTCTTCGGAGCGTTCTATACAGTGATAGCAGTCGTGGCTGCCACGCTGATCGCCGCCGTCCTTCGTTCCCGCCGCGCCCTGGTGAGTGCCTGCCAGGTCGACCGCATCCGCTGGAATTCCGAATTCCACGATCTGCCGCAGCGCGACCGCGTCTGCCGCCATGTGCTCACCGGCGAATTCAAGTCCCGCGAATGCCCGCACGCCTTCGATTGCCGCGAATGCGAGACGCACGCCCGGCTTATCGAAAAGCATCCGCTCGCGCCGGCCGGAGAGCCCGAAGAAGACCTCTTCGGCATGCAGTTCCCGCTCGACCGCTTCTATCACCGCGGCCACACCTGGGCGCACCTGGAGCCCGATGGCACCATGTCGGTGGGACTCGACGACCTGGGCCGCCGCCTGCTCGGCGTCCCCGATGCGGTCGAACTACCGCAGCCGGGAACCCGGGTGCATGCCAACAGCCCGGCCTTTCGCGTCCGCAAGCGCGATGCCGACGTGCGCGTGCTATCTCCCGTGGATGGCGAAGTGCTCGAGACCGGCGGCCCCGGCCGCCCCTGGTACCTGCGGGTGCGGCCCGAGTCCCTCGACCTGACGCACCTGCTGCGCGGCTCGGAAATCCGTCCGTGGCTCATGCGCGAAATGGAGCGTCTGCAACTGGCATTGTCGCTCGAAAGCGCCGGAGCGACCCTGGCCGATGGCGGCGTCCCCGTGGCCGACATCGCGGCCAGTTATCCCGATGCCGACTGGGACGCCGTCTGCGGCGAGATGTTCTTGTAGTGTAATTGATGTCATCAGGCCTGAATCTTACTGGTGATCAATCCGTGGGGTGACAATACTGCCGCAAAACCGACTTCTCTTGGGCATGGTTCTCTTCTGTAGCGGGCTGCTGCCGGCACTGACTTTGGGAGGATCGGGACAGACCGGTAATAGTCAGTGCACAGTGACTGGCGAGGGATCGTACGCCGTCGGCAACGGCACCACCCTCACGTTGACCTTGAATATGACTTTCGCGGCGGGATTTGTGGGGAACAAGGTGATTTACCAGGCCGCGCGGGACCTGCAAGGGGGCAATTCGGGCTGGCAGCCGTTGGGGACCTGGGGCGTCCCCGGAGCGGCGATCGCGGGGCCATCGGTGGGAGGCGTGACGCCGGCGCGCAACACTACCGCGGAGCAAACTTATGTGTTCACGTTCAACGATACCAACGGATGGCAGGATCTGGGGTGGTGAACGTCCTGATCAACAATGCGTTGAATGGCAACCAGGCCTGTTACCTGGCATATGTGCGGTCGAGCAACGTGCTGTACCTGGTGAACGACGCGGGCACCGCTCTCTCGGCGGGACTGGCGCTGAACGGCCGCGGGAGCGTGAGTAACAGCCAGTGCACGGTAACCGGCGCGGGATCGTCGGCGAGCGGCAGCGGGAACTCGCTGACGCTGACGTTGAACTTGATTTTCCCCGCGGGATTCGCCGGGAACCAGGTGATGTACCTGGCGGCGCGGAGCAATGGGGACGTGCTCAATTCCGGCTGGCAGGCGGTCGGGTCGGTGACCGTTGAGTAGCCCCGGCCCGCGGCGTATGTTTCCTCACAATTCGACAACCAAGAATCCCGCCCGGCGAAGTAACACTTGTGTAAACTGGCACAGATGACGAGACTCGTAACGTGGTTCGTTCTTTTCGCGGCCCCGGCGCTTCCGCTCCTGGGCCAGACGACAACCTATGTGCTGCCGCAAGCGGGATGCGTGAACATCGGCAACTGCATCATCTACGGTCCGGCCGAAAGCTTCTCGCTCTGGGAAGAAATCGGAGCCAACGGCCAGAGCTGGCAGATTTTCAATGTGTATTCGTGGGTTGGCGGCTTTTCGGTCGTCGATACCTACCACTGCAACTCCGCCGCCTATCAGCGTGGGCCGTCCGGCAGCGGCGCGCCTGCGGGAAGCACCACTGAAATTACCGCGTCCTGCTCAGGTGTAGACACCAAGGGGGCCGACTTCACGATGCAGTTTGTCGTGTACGCCTATAGCTACTATTCCCGCGGCGGCGGCGGCAAGGGCGGCGGTGGCGCCGGCACTCGCTGGTGGGTTACGGGCGGGTCGGTTACCATCGTCAAACAAATCGGCGGAGCAGCAAGCGCTACTACGCGTTACAAGCTCTCGCGATTCGGGACAAAAGAGTGTATGTCCTGGGAGCACCGGAGGTGCCTAATGGTGCGGTCAGGATCTACCTGGACGTGGAGAGCAACCCCGAAGAGGGGTTCGTCTACCTCATAGGGATGATCGTGTGTGATGCCGGCGGCGAGCGCCGATATTCATTTTGGGTCGATAGTAAGGACCAGGAGTGCGAGATCTTCGAGCAACTCATTGCTGTGGTCGCTCGGTACGAGAATCCCGTGGTCTTCTGTTACGGGAGCTACGAGAAGGCTTTCGTCAGGCGCATGCGGCGGTACGCCAAGCGAAAGCGCCCGGTTGACAACCTGCTGGTAGCGCTCGTCAACACGCTATCAATCATCTACGCTCATTTCTATTTCCCGACCTACTCTAATGGGCTGAAGGAAGTGGCGACCTGGCTGGCGTTCCGATGGAGTGATCCGGATGCGTCGGGGCTCCAAAGTATCGCGTGGAGAATACGCTGGGATCGAACACAGGACGAACAGTGGAAGGCGAAGCTGATCGACTACAATCTTGAAGACTGCGCCGCACTTCGGACGGTGACTGAATTTCTTCAAGGCGCCTGTGACCGAGCGCCCGCGACATCTGACTCCGGTCGCGTTGATGCCAGCACACCACAGGTCATGCGGGTTCAGGACTTGGATAAATTGGTCGATACGCGAACCTGGGGCAGGGTTGCGTTCGTGCACGACGACTTCGAGTTCGTGAACAACTGCGCTTACTTCGATTACCAGCGGCAAAGGGTGTTCGTCCGAAGCAGCAAGATACTGAGGCGCCACCAGCGCAGGGCGGCGATGCGCCAGAATCGGAGAATCCGTCCCACCAAGCGAATCGAGGTCACGGCGTCCAAGTGTCCCGTCTGCGGAAGTCGGCACCTGGTCATCATCGCGAAGGGTCAGCGATTCGAGGGCGTGAGAGCGAATGTGAAACGGTCATTCGACCTGGTGATTACTTCGGGCGGCATTAAGCGGAGGGTCATCGAGTGCCGGGCGACCAGATATCGATGTTCAAGTTGTGGTCATTCCTTCACTTCGGAGCGATATCACCGGCTCGCGAAGCACTTCCATGGCCTGATGAGCTGGGCGATGTACGAGCACGTTGCGCACCAGCTCAGCGCCGGGTCGCTGGAGAAGATGTTTCTCGATTTGTTCGGCTTGAACATCAGCGATCCCG
>OMOG01000762.1 GCA_900290305.1 Candidatus Sulfopaludibacter sp. SbA4 | reverse complement strand
TCGCTCACCGGTACATTCGCGTTGCCCGGCTGGGAGAGGCGATGCCCGATGGCCGCCGATCCGCCCAGGTAGGCATTCGCAAAACTGCGGTTCACCATCATGGTGGCGGTGTTGGGCTCGTACCGGCACAACTCGCCGGAGAGCACCGGGATGCGCATGGTGGCGAAGTACTCTGGGATCACGGTGCGCCCCTGTGCGAGCATTTTCGGCTCCGTCTCCGCCCGGCCCTCCTCGGATTTCATCTCGACCTGATAGTCCGTGGGCACGCCCGGCAGGCTGTACGCAGTGGCTGCGGCTTCCACCCCAGGCGCCGCGCGCACGGCATCCAGAATTCGGTCGATTCGGCGCTGGGCCGCTTTCTGGTCGACGGTTTCACCCCATGAGGAGCTGATGTTGAACGTGAGCACGTGCCGGGCATCGAAGCCCGGAGAGACGCGGCCCAGCTCCTGAAAACTGCGCAGCAGCAGGCCCGCGCCCGCCAGCAGCGTCACCGCCAGGGCGACTTGCACCCCCACCAGCAGGAACTGCACCGGGTTACGTCCGGATACCTGGGAACGGCCCGCCTGCCCGAGCGAGCCGGCGAGATCCCGCCCGGTGCCGCGGATGGCTGGCAGGATTCCGCACGCGAGCGTCGCGGCCACCGCACAGAGCAGGGAATAGACCACGATTCGCCAATCCAGCGCAATCTCCTCGATGCGCGGCAGGTCTTTGGCCAGAGCACGGAACAGGCGCGATGCCCCGGCCGCCATCGCCAGCCCCAGGACCGCCCCCGCCAGCGCCAGCAGCAGGACTTCCGTCAGAAACTGCGCCGCCACCGAAGCTCGTGAAGCTCCCAGCGAGAAGCGGACGGAGACCTCATGGCCGCGTCCGGCCGCCCGCGAGAGCAACAGCGCGGCCACATTGGTGCAGGCGATGAGAAGCAGCAGCGAGACCGATCCGAACAGAATCCAGAGAGACTGCCGCACTCCGCCCACCGTGGCTTCCTTGAGGGGCCCGATGACGGCCGCGATTTCGGAGTCCGGCTTGGGATACTGCCGGCCCAGGCCGGCTTGCACGGCCGCCAGGTCGGCGCGCGCTTCGGCCAGCGTCACGCCCGGCTTCAAACGCCCTACCGCGGTGAACCACGTCTCCTCCCTGCCTTGCGCGTAAGGCGCATCCGGAGGGCTGACCGACCAGAGATCCACGTTGCGTTCCGGGAAGAGAAAGGAGGCCGGCATGACCCCGATGATGGGGACGGAAGATCTGCCGAGCCGTAGTGTTTTGCCCACCGCGTTGGGGCTTGCGCCGAATCGGCGGCGCCACAGGCGGTCGCTGATCAGCACCGCGTTGGGCCCGCCGAAGTGCTCTTCCTGCGGGCTGAAGTCGCGTCCCACCGCCGGGGCTACGCCCCAGACCTGCAGGAAGCGAGGAGCCACCAGCGCCCGCGTCAGCTTCTCGGGAAGTTCGCCGGAGGTCTCCGATTCGTCCTCTGAATAGTAGCCGGTAATCGCCTGGAAGGTGCGGTTCAGGCGGTTCCATTCCTCCAGCCGGACCGGCGCCACAAAGGGCTGCGAGACCTTGGGACGCGCTTGCGCCAGACTAACGAGCCGATCGCCGTCGGGAAAGGGCAAAGGCCGAAGCAGCACCGCGGATATGGCCGAGAAGACCGCGCTGTTGGCGCCGATCCCGAGCGCCAGCGTCGCGACCACCGTGACGGTGAAGGTCGGCGTCTTCCCCAGGGCGCGCACGGCCAACCGCAAATTCCGCACCGTCGAATCCGCCCACGCGCTGACGTCCATATCCCATGTCCTTTCCACTTGCGCCTCGAAATTGCCGAACTGCAGCCGCGCGTTGCGCTTGGCATCCTTCTCGCTCATGCCGCCGGCCTGCAATTCCTCTGCGCGCTCGGCCACGTGAAACGACAACTCGCGCTCCAGATCCCTGCGCATGCGGCCCGGCCGCAAGACGTTCCAAAACCGCCGATACCAAGCCATAATTTCCCCCGTGTTTCAGGCGTAGCGAATCACCCGGGCCACGCCCTCGGTGAGCCGCGTCCAGTTTTCCTCTTCCTGCATGAGCTGCTTCCTGCCCTTGGCAGTCAGCGAGTAGAAGCGGGCGTCCCTGTTCTTCTCGGTCTTGCCCCATTCGGCCCGCACCCAGCCCTCCTGCTCCATGCGATGCAGCGCCGGGTACAGCGAGCCCTCCTCCACGCGCAGCAATTGGGCCGAAACACGTTGAATGTGCGCCGTGATGGCGTACCCGTGCATGCGCCTGCTGGAGGCCAGGGTTTTCAGGATCAGCAGCGCCAGCGTGCCTTGCAGTATGTCGTTCTTTTTCGTTCCCATCAAATACCTGTCTAGCTATGCATAATTAGCTATGCATAACTAGCTATAGGATTATACAGGTTAGACGGCGGAGTTGTCAAACAGATAGCTCCGGCGCGCCCACCCACGGTATCCTCAGAACATGGCCGAGGGCTCGCGTTACGAAATATTCGACCGGTCGCGGCTCGAACTGAAGCCGCTGGCGGAGCGCCATCACGACCTGCACCTGGACCGCTGGATCGCACTCGACGACGAGACTCCGCCCTTCACCCACCCCGATCTGGCAACGGTGGCCGGGCGGATGGCGGCGGCTCGCCGGTCGGGCGCCGCACGCATCCTCATGATGGGCGCGCATGTGCTCCGCGCTGGCGTCAACCGGCACCTCATCGACCTGCTGGAACGTTCCGCGATCGGCCACATCGCGATGAACGGAGCCGGCGCGATCCATGACTACGAACTGGCGCGGATCGGCGCCACTACCGAGAGCGTGGACCGCTATATCCGCACGGGCGAATTCGGACTGTGGCGCGAAACCGGCGAATTGAACGACTGGATCCAGGAAGCCGCGGGCCTCTCGCTCGGGCTCGGCGAGAATATCGGGCGCCGCATCGCGGGCAGCGATTTTCCGCACCGCGATCTTTCGGTGTTCGCCGCCGCTTACCGCCTGCGCGTGCCCGT
>OMOG01000050.1:9753-14767 GCA_900290305.1 Candidatus Sulfopaludibacter sp. SbA4 | reverse complement strand
GACGCCTACCGTCGACACTGTGTCACAACCGTGAAAAGGTGTCGAGACGAGTCTCGACACGGCAGGCACGAGTGCCTGCGCCACATCGGCCGGCGGAGTGCGAGAAACGGGAGCTAGCCCCCTTGCTCCTGGCCGCCGTCCTCCTGCTGACCCACTGTGGCCGCTACGCCGATTTCACTCTGCCCTCCCTCCCCGGCGGCGACCCCACCCTGACCTTCCAATTCGACCCCCACCCCCAACCCGTACTCACTCGCGGAGAAGGCTGGGAATCGCACGACGTTCTGAACCCCTCGGTGGTGCGCCGCGGATCCGCCCTCCTCAATCTCTATTCCGCCTACGACGGCCGCACCTGGCACACCGGCCTCGCCACCTCCTCCGACGGCCTCCGCTGGGACAAACATGGTCCGGTCCTGTCGCCCGACCCGCAAACCTGGGAAGCCAGTTACATCGCTGCCAACGGTTCGGCCCTGCCCTGCGGAGACCACCTCTGTTATTGGTACGTCTCCGGCCCCGAGGAGCGGCCGCGCCTGGGGCTGGCCCGCTCCCCCGACGGTCGCGCCTTGCGCAAAGAACCCCGACCCGTGCTCGACCCCGGTCCCTACCGAAGCTGGGACGAATACGGCGTGGCCGATCCTTACGCGATCCGCATCGAGCCCTACTTCTACCTCTACTATCTCGGCCAGGATCGCTCCCGCCGCCAACGGCTCGGCCTCGCTCCCGCCGCCAACGGCTCGGCCTCGCGCGCTCCACCGATGGCATCCACTGGCAAAGGCTCCGCGCCAACCCGATCCTGGAATTGGGTGACCCCGGCGCCTTCGACGAGGACGCGTTGGGCGAGCCCGCCGTTTGGAATTCGCACGGCTACTATTGGATGCTCTACACTGGCCAGAACGTGTCCCAGGAGCGGCGCTTGGGACTGGCCCGCTCCACCGACGGGGTCCACTGGACCAAACTCCCTGCCGTCTTCGGCGGCGCTGAAGCTTGGGATGCAAAGGTGATCTGCGACCCCACGGTCCTGGTGGAAGGTGATGCTATCCGCGTCTGGTTCGGCGGTGGCGACGCCGCTCGGCGCGATTACGGCCTGAACGGCCAGATCGGCTACGGCATCCTCCGTCCCGTAAGTGCTACGTTGGGAAAATGAAGGTCGGCATCACCTGCTACCCCACCTACGGCGGCAGTGGAATCGTCGCCACGGAACTGGGCCTCGAGCTGGCCACCCGCGGCCACGAGGTCCACTTCATCACCTACGCCAACCCCATCCGGCTCGATCCCGGAATCCCGCGCATCCATTATCACGAGGTCGAGGTCTCCACCTACCCCCTGTTCCAATACCCGCCCTACTGCCTGGCCCTGGCCTCGCGTATGGGTGAGGTGGCCGAGTGCTACAACCTCGACCTGCTGCACGTGCACTACGCCATTCCCCATTCCATCGCGGCCTTGCTGGCGCAGCAGATGCTCGCCTCCACCCGCCGCCTGCCCTTCATCACCACGCTGCACGGCACCGATATCACCCTGGTCGGCGCGGACCGCTCCTATTTTCCGATCACCAAATTCTCCATCGAGCAGTCTGACGGCGTCACCTCCATCAGCGAATATCTGCGCCGCGAGACCGTGGAGGTGTTCGGCGTGTCGAACGAAATTCGCGTGATCCAGAACTTCGTCAACTGCGAGCTCTACTTCCCCGATGACGCCAAGGCCGGAGCCGCCGCCTACGCCCCGCAGGGAGAGAAACTGCTGATTCATCTCTCGAACTTCCGGCCCGTCAAACGCGTACTCGATTGCATCCGCATCCTGGCCGAGGTGCGCAAGAGCGTTCCCGCGCACCTCCTGATGGTCGGCGATGGCCCCGACCGCGGCCCCGCCGAGCACCTCGCCCGCGCGCTGAAAGTGGACCGCCACGTTTCCTTTCTGGGCAAGCAGAACCACGTGGAGCGCCTGATCCCGCTGGCGCACGTCCTGCTGATGCCGAGCGATCTCGAGTCCTTCGGCCTGGTGGCGCTCGAGGCCATGGCCTGCGGCGTGGTCCCGGTAGCCACGCGCGTCGGAGGCGTGCCGGAGCTGATCGCGGATGGCGAGAATGGATACCTCGAAGCGGTGGGCGACATCGCCGCGCAATCCGCCCGCGTAGTCGCGCTGCTGACCAACGAAGACTTGCACTACCGCATGCGGAAGGCCGGCCGCTGGGACGCCGCCGAGCGCTTCTGCACCGACAAGATCATCCCACTGTACGAGAAATACTACGAAGACGTGTTGAATGGATAGGATGGCGCATGAAATTGTGCTTGACACCAACGTGCTTGTCGCCGGCTTGCGCTCCAAACGAGGCGCCTCGTACGAATTGGTCCGGTCAATCGGGCGAGCCGGCTGGCGGCTCAATGTCTCCGTTGGCCTGGCACTGGAGCGGTCCCGTCCGTGCCCCGGCCCCCGCCGCCGGCCAAATTTGCGGGACCGGAGAGCAGGTCGAAGATGGTCATCGCTCGCTATTATATAGTACTTTTTGATGAAAAGTAGTCTTGGAGGTGGGGCCCCTGGCCACAGCCCCGAGTGACGTACAATGAAGGGACAGCATGACACCCGAAGAACGATTCGAGTACCTGGACATCAAGCTCCGCAACATCAGCGACATCCTCGCGGAAACTGCCGCCATGAACGCGGAAACGGCTGCCCAGAGCCGCAAGACCGAAGCCATCCTCCGCCGCGCCATCCGTTTGGGCGTGCGCGAAGCCCGCGCGGAACGCGAGCGTCGCCGCATTGCAGACGACCGCCTCGGTCAGATGATTGCCAGGCTCGATGCCGCCCAGCTCGTCACGGAAGAGAAGCTTCAACGCTTCCTGGAATCCCGCACGCACCACAACGGCGGCAACCCAGACCCTACTTCACCGCCGGCAGCGTGAGCTTCACCTCGCCCGCCACGCGATACCAACTCAGTTGATAGTCGGGATTCTTCTGCTTCGTTGACGGCCGCACAAAGTACAGGTATCCCGCCACCGCGAGAGCCGTCTTGCCCTCGGGAAGCGCCTTGTCCTCCAGTTCTTGCTTGAGCCCGGACGTGTCTTTGGGCGCCTTGGACGGATTCGGATCCTGCGGCGGCGCGCAGCCCGCCGGCACGCGCCCCATCCGGGGATCGCCGCCAGCTCCCGGTCCGCCCATCCTGGGGTCGCACCGCGGATCGACCCCGCCCGGCCGGTCGCCCACCGCCACCGTCGTTTCGCTTCCGGTGTAAACGCCGCCCCTGCGCCCGTAGCCGCCCGACTCGTACCCGATGGTCTCAGTCTGGTAGACGTGGACATTACCCGGCAAGTCCGGCACCTTGGTCTTCGACGCGACGGCCGGCTTGTTCTCGCCTCTGGCCACCGATTGCGCCGTCTGCGCCGCCAGAATGGTCGGGTCCGTGCCTACCTTGAGCGTGAATTCGTCGGAGCCGAAATCGGCCGTGGCGCCCGAATCCGGAATCACCGCCACTTCCACCACGATGTAGCCGGCATGGTTGAGGTCTTTGGAGAAGAGTTTCCGCACCTGTTCCGCCGGCACCACGCTGGCGGCCAGCGTCACGCCATTTACGCTCGCATGCGCCGCATAATCGGCAGCCGCGCGCGGAGGAATGCCGGGCTGATCGCCAGCCAACAACACGGCCGCGGCGAACAAGAAGGGCAGGGCAACATGCGATCTCATACGGCACCTCGTTTCCATTCTATACGCACCGCCGCCCCAGCCGGTTTCGGCGGCCATTTCTTCAAAAACTGGGCGATCTCTTCAATACTGCTTCAGCCGCTACAATAAGGTAACGTGCCCCTTACCTGCTATCTGGACGCATTCTCGGGAGTCAGCGGCGACATGCTCGTCGGCGCGCTGGCCGATGCCGGCGCCGACCGGAAGGCCATTATCGACGCTATTTCCTCTCTCGAAACCGGCGCCACCGTCTCCTTCGAGAAGGTCAAGCGCTGCGGCATCGCCGCCACCAAGTACCACGTCCAAGTGCAGGAACAGCACGCCCACCGCCACCTCTCGCACATCGTCAAGATGATCGAAAATGCGAACCTGGCTGCGCGCGCCAAGAGCGATGCCGTGGCCGTGTTCCGCCGTCTGGGCGAGGCCGAAGCGGAAGTCCACCAGGTGCCCGTCGAGAAAGTCCACTTCCACGAAGTCGGCGCCGCCGATTCGATTGCCGATATCGTGGGCGCATGCGTGGCCTTCGCCCAACTGGAGATCGATACCATCGTCTGCTCCCCGCTCAACGTGGGCAGCGGCACAGTCAAGACCGAGCACGGCGTTCTGCCGGTGCCCGCCCCCGCCACCGCGCGCCTGCTCGTCAACGCACCCGTCTATTCCCGCGGTCCCGCCGTCGAGCTGACCACGCCCACCGGTGCCGCCGTCGCCTCGACGCTCGCGAAATCTTTCGGCGCTCTGCCGCCCATGACGCTCGCGCGAACCGGCTACGGCGCCGGCGGCCACGATTTTCCGGAGCAGGCCAACGTGCTGCGCGTGATGCTCGGAGATGCGCCCCGCGCCGAAGAGGCCTTCGCCGTCTCGGTTATCGAGGCCAATATCGACGACCTCAATCCGCAGGTGCTGGCCTACGCCACCGAGCGCCTGCTCGATTCGGGCGCGCTCGATGTGACGCTCGAGCCCCTCCTCATGAAGAAGGGCCGCCCCGGCAACCTGCTCCGCATCATCGCCCGGCCGGAACATCGCGAGCAGTTGGCGCAGATCGTCGATCGTCTTCGCCGAAACCTCTACCCTGGGGCTGCGCATCTACGCCGCCGAGCGCCGCGTCCAGCCGCGTTCCTGGACTGGCGTAGAAACGAAATACGGACCGGTGCGGATCAAGCTCTCGGGCGATGGTTCTTCTTACGCCCCCGAATACGAGGATTGCCGCGCCCGGGCGCTCGCCTCCGGCGTACCCTTGAAGAACGTCATCGCCGAAGCCAATTACGCATACCTCAACCGATCAAGATGAAATACTACCTGACCACCCCCATCTACTACGTCAACGCCGCGCCGCACATCGGCCACG
>OMOG01000050.1:8289-9743 GCA_900290305.1 Candidatus Sulfopaludibacter sp. SbA4 | reverse complement strand
CGCCGCCGAGTTCGAGCGGCAGTGGCAACTGCTCGGCCTCCAGATCGACCACTTCCAGCGCACGACCAATCCCAATCACGCCCGCGTGGTAAACGACCTGTTCAAGCGCTGCCGCGACAACGGCTTCATCTACAAAGGCTCCTACACCGGCCAGTACTGCATCTTCGACAATCTCTACGTCAACGACGCCAAGCCCGGCGACCCGTGCCCCGATTGCGGCCGGCCCACCGAAACCATCACCGAGGAGAATTTCTTCTTCAAGCTTTCGGCGTTTGGCGGAAAGCTCCTGGAACTCTACGAGTCGCAGCCCGATTTCATTCAGCCCGAAACGCGCCGCAACGAAGTGATGTCTTTTGTACGCCAGGGCCTCAACGATCTTTCGATCACGCGCTCCAACATCAAGTGGGGAATTCCCGTGGAAGGCGAGGTGCCGCACGTGTTCTACGTTTGGTTCGATGCCCTCACCACGTACATGAGCGCTGTAGATGGGGAAGGGCTCTGGCCCGCGGACCTGCATCTCATCGGCAAGGAGATCGTGCGCTTCCATGCGGTCTTCTGGCCGTCCTTCCTGATGGCGGCTGGCCTCGAATTGCCCAAACGCATTTTCGCTCACGGACATCTGCTGTTCGAAGAGAGCAAAATGAGCAAATCGCGCGGCAATATCGTGCGGCCGGAGCCCATTCGTAAGGTGATGGGCGCCGACGCGCTGCGCTATTTCCTGCTGCGTGAAGTGGTCTTCGGCCAGGATGGCAGCTTCAGCTACGACGCCTTGGTGGGCCGCTACAATTCCGACCTCGCCAACGGACTGGGCAACCTCGCCAGCCGCACGCTGACCATGATCAATCAGTATCGTGGCGGCGTGATCCCGCAAAACTCCGATCCGGAGATCGCGGCGCTGGCCAACGCGGCGTGATCCCGCAAAACTCCGATCCGGAGATCGCGGCGCTGGCCAACGATACCATCCAGGCCTGCCAGGATGCCTTCGAGCGCTTCGAGTTTTCCAAAGGCCTCGAAGCCGTGTGGGCGCTGATTTCCGCGGTCGACAAGTACATCGTGCAGTGGGCCCCCTGGAAGTTGGCGCGCGACCTTACCACCAGCAGCGCGCAGGAGCAGTTGAACACCACCCTCTATTCCGCCGCCGAGGCGCTCCGCATCGCGACGGCCCTGCTCTATCCCGTGCTGCCGCAATCGACGCCGAAAATCTGGGCGCAGCTCGGCATGCCCGATCCCATCGAATCCGTCCGCTTCGACGCCCTCGAATGGGGCGGCCTGAAACCCGGCCAGGCCATTGGCGAAGTCTCCGGCGTATTCCCGCGCCTCGAGCTCAAGGAGGCTGTTGCCAACATGCGCGCGCTCGAAGAGCAGGAAACCGCCTACCAGGCGGCGCTCCTCGGCAAGAAACCCCCCGAGCCTGCGGCGGCTCCGGCCGAGCCCGCCAAAATCACCATCGATGA
>OMOG01000050.1:0-8282 GCA_900290305.1 Candidatus Sulfopaludibacter sp. SbA4 | reverse complement strand
GCCGAGCCCGCCAAAATCACCATCGATGACTTCCTCAAAGTCGACATGCGGGTCGGCCTGGTCCTCACCGCCGAGCGCGTCAAAGGCTCCGACAAGCTGATGCACATCACGGTCGATATCGGCGAGCCCGAGCCGCGCACCCTGGTGGCCGGCATCGCCGAAGCCTACACCCCATCGGAGCTGGTGAACCGCAAAGTGGTGATCGTCGTCAACCTCCAGCCGCGCAAGCTGAAGGGCATCATGTCCAACGGCATGATCGTAGCCGCATCGGTGGCCGATGGCAAGCCCGTGCTGGCCGGATTCCACGAAGACATCCCGGTGGGAGCGCGCCTCAAGTGAGGCTGACCGATTCTCACTGCCACCTGGACGATTCCAAGTTCGACCCCGACCGCGAGCAAGTGATCGAGCGCGCGCTCGCCGCGGGAGTCGAGCGCATGATGGCCATCGGCACGGGCAATGGCCCGCCCGATCTCGAGACTGCTATCCGCCTCGCCGACCGCTATCCCTTCATCTTCGCCACCATCGGGGTCCATCCGCACGATGCCTCCAAAGCCGTGCCCGATACCTTCGTACGTTTGCAGGAGCTGGCCGCACATCCGAAGGTGCTGGCCATCGGTGAAATCGGCCTCGACTACCACTACGATTTCTCGCCGCGCGAGGTACAGCGCCAGGTATTCGAGCGGCAATTGCAAATCGCCGCCCAAACCGGCAAGCCCATCGTGATCCACACGCGCGAAGCCTGGTCCGACACCATCGCCCTGCTGCGCACCCACCATGGGGCAGGCATCATGCATTGTTTCACCGGCGACGAACAACAAGCGCGCCAAGCGCTCGACCTCGGCTTTCACCTGAGCTTCGGCGGCGTCCTGACCTTCCCCAAAGCGGAAGCGGTGCGCCAGTCCGCGCGCATCACCCCCGACGACCGCCTGCTCGTCGAGACCGATTGCCCCTACCTGGCCCCCGTCCCGCATCGCGGCAAACGCAACGAACCAGCCTTCATCCTGGAGACCGCTCGCCGCCTGGCCGACCTCCGCGGCCGCACACCCGAAGAAATCGCCGCCCTGACCACCCGCAATTTCGAGCGCCTCTGCGGCCTGCCCATTTCACCCTGACCAACTCCTCCACCCTCTTCTCCGCTTCCTCTGTTTTCTCAGGTCTCTCTCTTTATTTTCTCCGCGCTTGTCTCCGTTCCTCCGCGCCTCCGCGTCAAGCGTTGGCCTCGCGCCACAGCACGAACCCCCGCGCTACTGGTAAACTGGTTAACTTACATGAATTTAGGCAAGCTGAGGCAGGCCCTCACCGCCCGCGAGATCTTCGACCTCATCCAGGACGACCTGGAGCAGGTCGAAAAGAAGATCTCCGTCGAGTCGGTGGCGTCGGTGGACGCGGTTACCGCCATCGGCCAGTATCTCCAGTCGAGCGGCGGCAAGCGCCTTCGCCCGGCCTTGCTGTTGCTCTCCTCCAGGCTGGCCGCGCCGGAAGGAAACGCGCGCTCGACCGCCATCCAACTGGGCGCGGTAGTCGAACTGATCCACGCCGCCACCCTGGTGCATGACGACGTGATTGACGCCGCCGAGACCCGCCGCGGCCGTCCCTCGACCAACGTAAAGTGGGGCAATCACACATGCGTGCTGGCGGGCGACTGGCTTTACATGCAGGCCTTCCAGATCGCCCTCCGCGAGCATAGCTTTCCCATTCTGGAGCTGCTCATCGGCCTCACCCAGATGATGGTCGAGGGCGAGCTTCTGCAGCTCGAGCGCATCGGCCGCATCGACGTCAGCGAGGCCGACTGCATGGAGCTCGTGGATCGCAAGACCGCGTGCCTGTTCTCCGTGTGCGCGCGCCTCGGAGCCCTCGCTGCCGGGGCCGATCAGCACACCCAGGAAAAGCTCTCCGAGTACGCCTGGAATCTCGGCATGGCCTTCCAGTTGATCGATGACATGCTGGACTTCACGTCGCGGGAGAAGGTCCTCGGCAAGCCCGTGGGCAACGATCTCCGCGAAGGCAAGGTGACCCTGCCGCTGGTTTACGCGCTGGAACGCGCCGCGCCCGCCGAGCGCCGGCTCGTGGAAAAAATACTCGATCAGCGCAATTACGACGAGGTGCCCTTCGCTCGCATCCTGGCGCTGCTCGAACAGTATCGCGGCATCCAGCGCGTCAAAGACCGTGCCCAGTCCTTCACCGACAAGGCCCGCCAGATCATGTTCGAGTTCCCCGAGTCCCCCTATCAGCGCGCCCTGCTGACCGTAACGGAACTTGTCACCGAACGCGACCACTAGATGTGGTGCTAACCACTCCCTTACGGTCGTGGCTCCGATCGGAGCCGGGCCCTGAGGGCACCCCGTCAGCAAGCGGTTTGTCCGCGCGCTACTTATCCTTCTTCACCGCCGGGCCCGGATCCTTCACCTTCTGGCCCTGCTCCGGCTCATCCACACTGCGGTTGGCATTGGAGTACGTCACGCTCGGATGAATCGCCTCTTTACGGGCCTGCCGCGCCGCGGCCAGATCCTTGTACCGCTCAAAGGCAATCGCGCGCCGCATATCCTCGCTCATGGCGGGCTGCTTCTTCGGTGTCTCGCCGTACACCAGCGGCGCCACCAGCACACCCAGGCCAATCCATCCGGCCAGGAACCTGGTCTTCATGAGTTACCTCCTACCGCAACCCATGCACCGCGCGGGCCAGCGTGAGGAATCTAACTCATCTCAGGCAGTCGCTTCGGCCACCGAGGCGTAGAGCGTCAGGAGTTTATCCACCCCCGTCATGGTGAACAACCTCTTGATTCTCGGGCTGGCCCCGGCCACCCGCAGATCGGCCCCGGCCTTCTTGATCTGCGTCAGACACGACACAATGGTGCCGATGCCGGAGCTATCGACGTACTCCAGGGTGGAGACGTCGAACACAAACCTCGTCTGCCCGTTCTTCAGTAAATCGGTTACGACCGATTCCAGGCGCTCCGCTTCGCGTCCGAAAACCAGTCTGCCGGAAATCGTGATTACCGCGATCCGGCCTTCCGTCTGTCTTGACTCAATCGGCATCGCTATACAGCATACACCAGGAACACCAGGCCCGCGCCGGGGTGGGTGATCTTTGCCCGCTGCTGCGCAGCTTTTGCCTGGGCTGCGCATGCTGTGGTACGGTTTGGTATTCCATGAACCCCCCGGCCGCCGACAAGCTTCGCGCCTCCCTCTCCCAGGGGAACTGGGACCGCGCCCTCACGCAACTCGAACGCCTCGACCCCCAGGTAGCCGCGGACCTATTCATGAGCATCCCTTTCGAAGATCAGGAGGTCCTGTTCCGCCAGATGCCGGTCGAGTTCGCCGCTACTCTGGCCGGCATCTTCCCCTACTACCACACCTATGTCCTGCTGCATTCGCGCCCCGTCGACGAGCTGAATGCCATCGTCGACAAAATGAGCCCCGCCGCGCGCATGCAGTTCATCGACGAGCTGCCCGCCGAAGCCTGGCAGCGCCTGATGAATGAATTGCAGACGCCTCACGACGCCGCCGCAGCAGCCGCCCCGGAACTCGCCGCCCCGGCCATTCCCCACGCCCCTTTGGAAGCGCCCATCATCGAGGCCCGCCACATCGAAAAGCGCTTCCAGCGGCCCGACGGCACTTCCATTCAAGTCATCGCTCCCACCGACCTGGCCGTCGAGCCCGGCATCATCATCGCGCTCCTGGGCCCTTCCGGTTCCGGCAAGTCCACGCTGCTGCGCATGCTCACGGGCCTCGCGCCCACCTCCGCCGGCGAGGTTCTCTGGCACGGTAAACCGGTGGCCGAATGCGCTCCCAACGTCGCCATCGTGTTCCAGAGCTTCGCCCTGTTCCCCTGGCTCACCGTGCTGGAAAACGTGGAGGTCCCGCTCGTGGCCCGAGCCATGGAGCACCCCGAGCGCCACCGCCGCGCCATCCAGTCGCTGGCCTCCGTGGGGTTGACCGGTTTCGAAAACGCCTACCCCAAGGAGCTTTCCGGCGGCATGAAGCAGCGCGTCGGATTCGCGCGCGCCCTCGCCGTCGAGCCCGAAATCCTCTTCATGGACGAGCCCTTCTCGGCCCTCGATGTGCTCACCGCCGAGAACCTTCGCGGTGAGCTGCTGGAGTTGTGGCTGGGCAAGAAAATTCCCACGCGCAGCATTTTCCTGGTCACCCACAACATCGAGGAAGCCGTGCTCCTGGCGGACCGCATCATCGTCCTGGGGCGCAACCCCGCCAAAATCCGCGCCGATTTCCGCGTCCCTCTCGCGCAGCCCCGAGAGCGCAATTCCGCCGAGTTCCTGCTCTACGTCGACTACATCTACAAGTTGATGACCCAGCCCCAGCTCGAAGCCGGCCCGCCGGTTCCCGGCGAAACCAAAGTGCCTTACCAGGTGCTGCCGCACGCCCGCCGCGGCACCATCGCGGGATTGCTCGAGCTGCTCGGCGATCGCGGCGGCAAGGAGGACCTCTACCGCATCGCCGATGAGCTGCACCTCGAAGTCGACGATCTGCTTCCCATCGTGGAGGCCGCCGTGCTCCTGGCCTTCGCCAAATCCGACAAGGGCGATGTCGAGATCACGCCCGAAGGAAAGGCCTTCGCCGAGGCCGATATCTCGACCCGCAAGCGCCTCTTCCGCGACGCCGCGCTCAGCCACGTCACCCTGCTGCAGCAGATGCACAGCGCGCTCGCCAACAAGTCGGACCACACCATGTCGCTCGAGTTCTTCCGCGACCTTCTGCGCGAACATTTCCCCGATGCCGAAGTCCAACGCCAGATCGAGACCGCTCTGAACTGGGGCCGCTACGCCGACCTGTTCACCTACCATGCCGACAGCGACCGCCTGTCGCTGGACGAGCTCGGCGTCGGCGCGCGGGACCACTGATGGCCCCCAAACAGGAAAAACCGCTAACCGGGCTGCTGCGCGACCTGCCCATCATCCTCGCCGTGATCGCGCTGTTCTATGCCCTGTTGTCCCTGACCCGCTACTGGACCGGGCCGGTCAATACCCAACCCGTGATTCACCTCCAGCCGGGCGCCCTGCCCAAGTACGCGCTCTTCTCGCTCGCGCGCATCACCGTGGCCTACTTCCTCAGCCTGATCGTCACCCTGATCTACGGATATGTGGCCGCGCACAACGCCCGCGCCGAGCGGTTCCTGATTCCGCTGCTCGATACCTTGCAATCCATCCCGGTTCTCAGCTTCCTGCCCCCCGTGATGGTCGCCATGGTCGCCCTCATCCCTACCAGGCAACTGGGTGTGGAGCTCGGGTCCATCGTCCTGATCTTCACCGGCCAGGTGTGGAACATGACGTTCAGCGTCTACTCCTCCATGAAGAACATTCCGCGCGAATTGCTGGAGGCCGCTCAAGTCTATCGCCTGAGCTGGTGGCAGCGCTTCGTGCAGCTCGAGTTGCCGTACTCCGCCATCGGCCTGGTGTGGAACTCCATGATGTCGGTGGCCGGCGGCTGGTTTTTCCTGATGGCCTGCGAGATGTTCGTGCTGGGAAACCGCGACCTGCGCCTGCCCGGCCTGGGCTCGTACCTGCAGACCGCGGCCAATGCGGGCGACACCCGCGCCATCCTCTGGGGAGTGTCCACCATGGTCCTGGTGATCGTGATGATGGACCAGCTCATCTGGCGCCCCATCATCGCCTGGAGCCAGAAGTTCAAGATGGAACAGGTGGAGGCGCTTCAGGTGCCGCGCTCACCGATTCTCGATCTGCTCCGCCGCTCGAAGTTTCTCTCCACCGCGGCGGCCATCACCGTGACGCCCGCGCGCGAAGCGCTTGGTCTGTTCTTCGCGCGGCGGCACCTGGCGCCCCGGCCCAATCGCGTCGCGCGCAAGTTCCCGGCCGCGTGGATCCTGGGGATCGCCGCGCTTCTCGGCCTGCTCTACGCCGTGGTCCAGATGCTGATCGAGCTCGGCCGGCTTACGCTCCCCGATTTCCGCGCCATACTGCTCGGCACCGGCGCCACTTTCCTGCGCGTCGAGCTGACCCTGGTGCTGGCCGGCCTCTGGACCATCCCGGTGGGTGTGTACATCGGCCTGCGGCCCAAGCTCTCCGCGATCACGCAGCCCATCGCCCAGATAGCGGCATCCGTGCCGGCTACGGCCCTGTTCCCCATCGTGCTGCTCTTTCTCATCCGCGTGGGCGGCGGCATCGGCATCGGCTCCATCGTCCTGCTGCTGCTCGGCACGCAGTGGTACCTGCTCTTCAACATCATCGCCGGCGCGAGCTCCATTCCCACCGATCTGAAAGAGGTCTGCGACGTCTTCCGTCTGAGCCGCGTGGAACATTGGCGCCGCCTCTTTCTGCCCGCAATCTTCCCTTACCTGCTCACCGGTTTCGTCACCGCGTCCGGCGGCGCGTGGAATGCCAGCATCGTCGCCGAGTATTTCCATTTCCACGGCCAGACCATTTCCACCACCGGCCTCGGCGCCGTAATCAGCCGCGCCACCGACAGCAGCAACTTCTCGCTGTTGCTCGGTGCTACGGTGACGATGGCGGCCTTGGTCGTCACCATCAATCGCCTCTTGTGGCGCCGCCTCTACGTGCTGGCATCCACCAAATACAAGTTGGAATCATGAGTGGTACTGTCTCGCACCAGCGGAACACACAGCAGCATCCGAGCAAGACCCCCACACCGTAAACTTGTGTGAGGCGAAAGGAGGCAGCATGCATCGCTTCATCCTGGCGATCTTCACAGGCGCCGCTCTTTTGGTCCAGGCGCAGCCGGGGCCATCCCCATCCACGTTCATCGTCACGAATCTCGAGGACGCCGGTCCCGGTTCGCTGCGGCAGGCCATCCTGAACGCGAACGCGAATCCGGGCGCGGACGTGATCACTTTCGCGGCCGGCCTGCACGGAACCATCCGCTTGAGCACCGGAGAACTGACCATTCTCGACAGCGTTGAGATCGATGGACCCGGCGCCCTGGAGCTGGCCATCAACGGCAACGACGCCGCGCGTGTGTTCGATATCGAGGGCGCCGCCCCCGCTCCAATCACCGTCGTCATCAAGGCGCTCACCATCGAGCATGGGCTTGCGGGCGGGGGCGGCGGACACCCCGGTCTGGGCGGAGGCATCTATGTCTCCGGCGCCGCGCTGACTCTGAATGGAGTCGTGGTGGCGCACAACCGCGCCATAGGCACGGTGGGCACCGCCGGCGCTAACCCCGGCTTGGGAGCCGGCGGCGGCATCTACGTCGGTGCGGGCACGCTGACGATAGATGGCGGCGGGCTTGTCGGGAATCAGGCCGTTGGCGCCGGAGGTCCCGGCGTCAGTAGCGTGATACTCGACCCGAACGCGCCAGGATTTCTGGGTGGGGCGCTCGATCTGCAAGGAGCCGGCGCGGGCGGAGGAATTTTCAACCTGGCCGGCCCGGTGAGTCTCGTGGCCTCGACTCTCTACCAAAACCAAGCCTTGGGCGGCGGTGGCGGCGGGGCGGGCGGATCCGGTCTTGGCGGTGGCATCTTCAACTCGTCCGGGACGCTCACCGTGGCCGGAGTAACCCTCGTTTCGAACCAAGCCCTGGGAGGGCCGGGTGGAAACGGCGATTCAGGCGGGCTGTCTCTCGGCGGTGGAATCGCGTCCGGCGGGCAGGCCACCCTTTCCACGACCTCGGTGCTCGGCAACATCGCGCGCGGCGGCGCTGGAGGCACGAATGGTTCGGGCGGCCTGGGTGGTGGCGGTGGCATAGCGCAGACAGGCGGGGCGATCCTGAACATACAGAATAGTGTGCTGGCAGGGAACAATGCGACCGGCGGCGGGCTCGTGCTCGGCGGCGGAGGGTTTGGGGCCGGAGGCGCGGTCTTGGTGGTGGACGGCTCCGTGTTGGTCCTCGATGGAGGCGGCGTGAGCGGAAATTCAGTGATCGGCGGGGGTTGCGTCGTCCTGGGCTGCGGCGGTACGGGCGGCAGCGGATTGGGCGGTGGATTGTTCGGTTCGAGTTCGTCGACGCTCACTCTCGGAGCGAGCGCGGTCGTCTTTAACGCGGCGTTAGGCGGCCATGGCGGGAGCGCGGCCGCCGGCGGCCGCGGGGAAGGAATTGGAGGCGGCATCTACGACCTGGGAACGCTCACTCTCGCCGCGGCGACGCGGATCGCCAACAATTTTGCCTCCACCAGCGGCCCCAACGTGGCCCCGTGAGTGGGGCAGGACGTGGCGATAGCGGATTGGCAAACGATAAACTGAAGACTTGACCAACGCCGCCATCCTCGCCGCCTGGCAACGCATCCGGCCCATCGTGCGCGAAACGCCGCTGGAGGAATCCGACTCGCTCGGAGCCGGCAGCGGCGCCCGCGT
>OMOG01000347.1:10367-10539 GCA_900290305.1 Candidatus Sulfopaludibacter sp. SbA4 | reverse complement strand
CGGCGCGGCGCCATACGGGACAGGAACTGATCCGCGCGGCGGCCGTTTTGCGCGAGTTCCTCAAAAACGCAAAGGCCGTGGCGCGGCACCATACGGGACAGGAACTGATCGCGCGGCGGCCGTTTTGCGCGAGTTCCTCAAAAGCGCAAAGGCCGCGGCGCGGCACCATACG
>OMOG01000347.1:0-10357 GCA_900290305.1 Candidatus Sulfopaludibacter sp. SbA4 | reverse complement strand
TTGCGCGAGTTCCTCAAAAGCGCAAAGGCCGCGGCGCGGCACCATACGGGACAGGAACTGATCGCGCGGCGGCCGTTTTGCGCGAGTTCCTTGGGAGGACATCAAGCCCGGCATGCGCGGCGCCGGCCGCACCGTCTTCTCCGGCACACGTATCCACCAATTTCAGGTCCAAATCCTCGGCGTCCTCGACAACATCGGGCCCAAGGAATCCCTCGTCCTCGCGCGGCTCTCCGGCGGTCTCCTCGAGCACACCGGTGTCATGCAGGCATGAGCGGCAGCCCCGCCTGCATCGAAGGCCAACTCGCCGGCATTCGCGTCGCCGGAGAAGTCGAGTCTCAGAACTCGGCGCCCGTCCGCATCAACAACATGTTTGCCGCCGGCAACGGATCCGCCCAGCAAGGCTCGCTCTCCGTGGCCTGCGTAGCCTGTTGACAAGCCTTAATAGGGGCTGTATAAAGCTCTTATGAAGACTCTCACCATTACGGAGGCCAAGAAAAACCTCGGCCGCTGGTTGGCCGCCGCCGCCAGCGGCGAAGACATCGGGATCATCTGCGGGGCGGACATCATCGGCCTGCGCAAAGTCGCGGTGGAGTCCACGGACTACGCGCGCGGCCTTGGAGAAGGCCACCGGCAGACGCTACCGGAAGCTCGAGCGTTCCGGAGAACTGGTGACCGTCACGGCCGCACAACTGAGGAAGATGATTGGCTAAGGCGCTCACCCTCGACCCAGCCGTCATGCGGCGGCTACGAGAGTTGCCTAAGACCGAAAGAGCAGATTGCCTGCTGGCTCTGTGCGATCTGGCCGGCGCATTCGGCCAACCCCACAGCCACAGCGGGCTTGCCATACGCAAATTGGGAAACAAGCTCTTCGANNCGAAATTAGGGCCCTGCTCAAAAGCGGCAAGTATCGTTGAACCAAGATCGCTCAGCTCGTCTCCCGTCTTGTCTCATTCTCTACAATCCGCTGCCAGGCCACAGTGGGGCGGACGCCCCCGTCCGCGCGCGACCCCCTGGTCGCGCTCTTGCCCTCATTGTCAATTCTTACGGGGGACGCCACCTTATGATGGGCAGTTACCAGTCATGGTAGGATATTCTTACCATGTCCGGCAGCCACCCCCTAGTCGAGTACGTGGCCCACACTCGAATTGGCGAAAAGGGGCAGCTCACAATCCCCAAGCAATATCGCGACGAACTAGGCCTGGACACGGGTGCTCCTGTCGCCGTATTGCGGATCGGGGAAGGTCTCATGCTGATCCCCGAACAGAACCGGTTTCGGATCCTCTGTGACTCCATTGCGTCCGTGTTGGAGCACCGGCAGGTGTCCNNTTACCCTGAACTTGCGAGGCGCGAACGCGGAAGGCGGCCGCGCAAGCGCCATTGAGTCAGGGGGAACGCCTCCGGCTTTTCCTCGACTCCAACGTCTTGACCGCTGGCATAGTTTCCACGTGGGGGTTGGATAAAGCCATTCTCTCGTTATGCGCTGCTCGAATATTCCGGCTGGTCCTCGCTGAAGCCGTGCGCGAGGAGGTCGAAGAGAATCTTCTGATTCGCTTGAGTGGGATGGAATCCGGCGGCGTGAACCGCGTGTTGGATAGTTATGTCCATTTGATCGCCTTAATGAAGCCGGAGATGGTGCCGTTTCCGGATCGAAGCGAGGTGATGGCTGGACGCCATCTGATTCGGCATGCGGCTGATGTTCCGGTGCTGCTCTCCGCGATCGCGAGCCGCCCCGATTGGCTGATCACCCACAACACCAAACATTTCACGCCGGCCGTGGCGCAGCGGACCGGTCTTCGGATCGCGACGCCGGCTGAGTTTTTTCGTGCACTCTCAAAAAGCCTCTCCGATCCGCGCCGCCGGGCGAACCCACCAAGCTGATTGAATGACGAACCTTCTCACGCCGGGAAGCCATTATCTCAACGCTGAGAAGCCATTAAAGGAGAGAGGGGCACGGTGCGAGTTCTGGTTGCGGGGGACTGCAACGCTCCGAACGTACTTCGGCTACCGTTCCGGTTGACTTTGGCGGCAACCACCTGAAAAGTCAGCAGATCAACGACATGATCCACTTTGTTGGCCCTCGGTTCGCCTTGTTTTCGGACAGGTTTTTGCAGGAAATTGGTAGCAAGGTCTCACCAGGCGTCTTCAGCGGTGTCCGTTGGCGCGATCATTGGCCGCCGAGATCTTCGTTCGTTTGGGAGGGGGGTGATATTTCTCGGAATTCCTGGTGCCGCCGGCCACAAGGAAGATCTCTGTCCGATTTCCGACTACAATGAACTCTTCGTATGGGATCAGGCCCGCCAACAACAGCCATCTCTTTCCCGGTAACCTGCCGGAGGTGTGACGGCCGATGAACGACGGAAGCAAGCGAGAGGAGCAGGACTGGCGAAGCCGGGTACCGGCCACGCGAGATCTCGGCGAATTGGCTGCCGACCTTCGTAACCTGATCGACGCAGCTCGGCTTCGCGTGGCGCGAACCGTCAACGCAGAACTCGTGATGCTCTATTGGCAGATCGGGAGCCGGATCCGGCGCGATGTCCTCGGCGACACCCGGGCGGAATATGGAAATCAGATTGTCTCTACGCTGTCGAGACAATTGACGGCTGAATACGGCGCCGGCTTCAGCCGGCAGAACCTGTTCCACATGATCCGATTCGTCGAGGCTTGGCCGGAGCAGGCCGAAATCGCTGCTCTTTCGCAGCACCTGGGTTGGAGCCATTTCAAGGAAATCCTATACCTGGAAAACGAAGTGGCCCGCCAGTTCTACGCCGAGATGTGCCGGCTCGAACGGTGGAGCGTCCGCACGCTCCGTGACCGCGTTCGCAGCATGATGTTCGAACGTACTGCCGTCTCCCGGCTGCCCGAAGCGACCATTCGCCAGGATCTCCAACAACTTCGGGAGGCGGACAGGCTCACACCCGAACTCGTCTTCCGCGATCCCTATCTGCTCGATTTCCTGGGTCTGAAGGATGCGTACAGCGAACGAGATCTGGAGGCGGCCATCCTGCAGGAACTCGAAAGATTCCTTCTGGAACTTGGTACAGACTTCGCGTTCCTCGCGCGCCAGAAGCGGATGACCATCGGTAACCAGGATTTTTACCTCGACCTGCTGTTCTACCATCGGCGGCTCACGCGCTTGATTGCAGTCGATCTCAAACTCGACCGCTTCGAAGCAGGCTACAAAGGGCAAATGGAACTGTACCTTCGGTGGCTCGATCAGAATGAGCGCCGCACCGAGCACGAGGAGGCTCCGCTAGGCCTGATACTCTGCAGCGCCAAAGACGAAGAGCAGATCGAACTCCTGCAACTCAATCAGGGCGAAATCCGCGTCGCCGAGTATCTTACTGCTTTGCCCGCCAAGAACGTTCTCGCTGCCAAACTGCACGACGCTGTCATCCGGGCCCGAGAACAGTTAACTAGGCGGGAGCCTCACGAAGGGTGAGTTAGCGTAGGACACCACAGCCGTCTGCTCACCTCATATTGCCGTTCGCCAGTACCAGTACGCCACAATCCACTCGGCCCCCTTCGGAAAAGGCGAGGGAAGCGGCAATTCCGATAGCGAAATTCGTTGCCGCGCCTTCCCCGCTCGGCAAAGTTCCACAAGCTGGTCATCTTTGTAATGTAATATCGACGCGTTCCACGATTGCGGTCACGCCGAGGATTTGCGTTTCGAGGGGCAACCGAAGATCGTTTTCCAGAATCGTGTAGAATCCGGTCACCTGCCCCGATTCGCCGTATGCATCCACGATGGCCTCTTCGACCAGTTTCTGAAGCCGCGCCTTGCTCAAGAGAGGCTTCCTGAATTGCCGCTCCGGGTACAACGCCGGGACAACGCCCGAGTACAATAGAACTGTGCCCCGCTTCCTTCTCCCGGCGGCCCTCGCGCTGGCCGCCGCTCTCTCCGCGCAATCCCCCTTCTTCCCCTTGAAGGACATCAAGCCCGGCATGCGCGGCACCGGCCGCACCGTCTTCTCCGGCGCCCGCATCGAAGAATTCCAGGTCGAAATCTTGGGCATCCTCGACAACATCGGGCCCAAGGAATCCCTCATCCTCGCGCGCCTCTCCGGCGGTCCCCTCGAGCATACCGGCGTCATGCAGGGCATGAGCGGCAGCCCCGTCTACATCGATGGCAAACTCGCTGGCGCCGTCGCCATGGCCTTCCCCTTCTCCAAAGACCCCATCGCCGGCATCCGCCCCATCCAGGACATGGTGCGCTCCTCCGCCACCCTCGCCTCCGCCCCGCGCCCGCGCCCCCTCATCGCCCTCAACGATCGCGACCTCACACGTCCACTCCCCAAGCCCGAGCCCGCCCTGCCCGGCGGCGAGCGCATGGTCGACATTTCGACCCCCATCTCCTTCGGCGGATTCAGCCGCGCCACCCTCGATGCCTTCGCCCCGCAGTTGCGCGCGCTCGGACTGGAGCCTCGCCAAAGCATCTCCGCCGGCTCCAAAATCGAGCCCGGAATGGGCAATCCCGCCGACCTCAAGCCCGGCTCCATGATCAGCATCCAGTTGATGGCCGGCGATTACGGATTGGGCGCCGACGGCACCGTCACCTATATTGATGGCAATCGCGTCTACGCTTTCGGCCACCGCTTCCTGGACATCGGCTCCACCGAGCTGCCCTTCGCCCGCTCCGAAGTCATCGCCCTGCTGCCCAACCTCAACACCTCGTTCAAGCTCTCCGACGCCCGCGAATGGATGGGCACCATCAACCAGGACCGCAACACCGCCGTCTCGGGCGAGCTCGGCAAGCGCGCGTCCATGGTGCCCGTCTCGCTCGAGATCTCGCGCGGGTCGCGCCCCATCGAGAGTTACCAGATGCGCATGGTCAACGACCCGCTGCTCTCGCCCCTGCTCATCCAGATGGCCGTCTACTCCGTCATCGACGAGACCGAGCGCACCGTCGGCGCCGCCACCATTCGCGTCAGTGGAGAGGTCGAGTTTCAGAACTCGCCGCCCGTCCGCATCGACAACATGTTTGCCGCCGACAACGGCTCCGCCCAGCAGGGTTCGCTCTCCGCGGCCATCCCCGTGGCCTACGTGATGCAAAGCGGTTTCCGCACCCTGCGCTTGAATAAGGTCGCGCTCAAAATCGAAACCTACGACCAGAAAAAGCAGTTGACCATCGATGGCATTTCCGTCGCCCGTCGCACCGTGCGTGCCGGCGAAAAGGTGCAGCTCAATGTCGTGCTGATCGGCGAGAACGGCGCCGAAACCACGCGCCGCCTGGACTACGATGTGCCCATCGGCGCCGAGCCCGGCATCCTCTACTTCACCGTGGCCGATGCCAACACCACCAACCTCGCGGACTTCCGCCAGATCCTCACCTCCAACCCCCACAGCCCGGCCCAGTTGATCACCACGGTGAACAATCTCCACCCCAACACCAAGGCCTTCGTGCGCGTCTGGCGCGCCGATCCCGCCTTCCAACTGGAAGGCGCCGACCTGCCCGATCCTCCCGCGTCCGTCGCCATGATCCTGGCCAACTCGCAATCCAGTCTCGCCGCCATTACCCAGACGCGCAATTCGAAGATTGCCGAAATAGAAATCGACGGAGGCGACATGGTCATCTCCGGCGTCAAAACGGTTCAGGTGGAAATAAAGGAATGATCGGTTTCATGCATATCCGTGGCACAGGCATTCGTGCCTGTGTGTCTTTCTTAGCTATCCTTCTCGCGCTCCTCGCCCCCTCCGTCTTTTCCAGCGGCACCACCGCCTGGGAGATGAACTCGTACACCGACTTCGTCCGCGGCCGCTTCGAGGGCGTTTCCCTGAGCCGCGAGGGCCGCATCTCCCTCGCCCCCAAAATCGATACCGTCTTCACCTCCGGCCAGTCCGTCATCTGGAGCATCGCCCAGGCCCCCGATGGCACGCTCTATGCCGCCACCGGCCACCGCGGCCGCGTCTACCGCATCGACCCCCAGGGCAATTCATCGCTCCTGTGGACCGCCGTCGAGCCCGAGGTCTTCGCCATCGCCGTGGACCGCAACGGTATCGTCTACGCCGGCACGTCGCCCGATGGCAAGGTCTACCGCATCGAAAACGGGCAGGCCGCCGAGTTCTTCGCGCCCCACACTCGCTACATCTGGTCGCTGGCGGTTGCCCCCGATGGCGCCCTGTACGTGGGCACCGGCGATCAGGGCAAAATCTTTCGCGTCGACAACGCAGGCCACGGCGATCTGTATTACTCCACCGGCCAGTCTCACATCACCGGGCTGGCCGTGGATTCTCAGGGACGCCTCCTCGCCGGCACCGAGCCCAACGGCATCCTCTACCGCATTTCCGCCAAGGACAAGGCTTTCGTGCTCTACGATGCCAGCCTGCCTGAAATCCGCGCCATCGTTCCCATGCCCGATGGCACCGTCTACGCCGCGGCACTCGGCGGGTCGGTGGCCAAGCGTGCCCAGAGCGCCGCCCAGGCCGCCCAGGGTGCGTCCGGCTCTGGCGTTGCCGTCACCACCACTACCATCACGGTCGAAGCGCAAGCCGGCCCCGGCACGGAAATCAAGCCCGGCGATGCCAAACCGCAACAGCCGGCGCAAGCCCCCGCCGCCGCTCCGCAAGTCAGTACTCAGTTCGCCCCGGTAGTCGATGTCAGTGGCGTCGATAAGTCCGCCCTCTACCGCATCAACCCCGATAACACCGTCGAGACCCTGTGGAGTTCCAAAGAGGAAAACGTCTACGACGTGCTGGCGCTCGAGCGCCAGATTCTCTTCTCCACCGATGTCGATGGCCGCATCTACGGCCTCACGCCCGATCGCCGCGTCACCCTGGTGGCCCAGACCAACGAAGGCGAAACCACCCGCCTGCTGCCCTCCGATCATTCGGTCCTGGCCGCCACCGGCAGCATGGGCCGCATTTTCCGCCTCGGCGACAAGCCCGGCGCCGCCGGCACCTACGAAGCCCCGGTGCACGATTCCGGTACCGCCTCGCGCTGGGGCAGCCTGAGTTGGCACGCCGAAGCGCCCCCCGGATCCACCTTGGTCTTCCGCACCCGCACAGGCAACTCCGCCAAGCCCGACCGCACCTGGAGCGATTGGTCCGAACCGCTCTCCAATCCCTCCGGCTCGCATATTTCCAGCCCCAACGCGCGCTACATCGAATGGAAGGCCGAACTCTCCGGAACCGCGGGCTCCACCCCCATCCTCAACAGCGTTACCCTGGCCTACCTGCCGCAGAACTCCCCGCCCGTGGTCAAAAGCATCAACGTCGTCACACAGTCCGCACCCGCCACCCAGGGCGCCAAGTCCGGCGCGGCGTCATCGTCGGGCGCATACTCCGTCACGGTCACGGATACGGGAGACTCTTCCACCGCCGCTCCCGCCGGCACCCCCACCCAGACCTTGCCGCGCGCTTCCTCCCAACAGATCACGGTCTCCTGGCAGGCCGAAGATCCCGATGGCGATCGCCTCGTGTACACCCTCTACTTCCGCAGCGAGGACGCCACTCAGTGGATGGTGCTGAAGGGCGGCATGCACGATAACTCCTTCACCTTCGATGGCGATATCCTGGCGGACGGAAAATACTTCTTCCGCGTGGTGGCATCCGACCGTGAAGCCAACCCGCCGGCCAGCGCGCGCGAAGCCCAATTGACCAGCGCTCCCATCATGATTGACAACACCCCGCCCGTAGTCACCCTGGGAACCATCAGTTACTCCGCCGGCGCCGCCCACGTGGAATTTGAAGCCGTCGATGCCGCCTCGCCCCTGCGGCGCTGCGAATACTCGCTGGATGCCGCGAGCTGGGTGCCCGTCGAAGCTGCCGACGGAGTCATCGATTCTATGCGCGAAAAATTCGCCCTCGACCTCAGCGGCCTTCCTCCCGGCGAGCACCTGCTCGTCATCCGCGCCGCCGATAGCGCCAACAACACCGGCCTCGCCAAGGTCGTGCTCAAATGAGCGCTGGTGGCACAGGCATTCCTGCCTGTGTTCTTTCCCTTGACCGCCTCGCAACCCTGCTGGAAACCGCCCCGCGCCGCCTCGTCGATCTCTCTGACGAAGAAGTCTCGCGCCGCCCCGGTGGCACAGGTATTCCTGCCTGTGTTCTTTCCCCGCCTTACCGATGGTCGAAGAAGGAAATTCTCGGCCACCTCATCGATTCCGCCGCCAACAACCACCAGCGCATCGTGCGCGTCCAGATCGCCCCGCCCCTCGAGTTCCCCAATTACCAGCAGGAATCCTGGGTAGCGGTCCAATCCTACGCCACCGAATCCTGGCCCGACCTGGTCAACCTCTGGCTGCTTCTCAATCGCCACCTTCTGCACGTGATCCGCGCCGTCCCGGAATCCAGCCTGTCGTACCCCTGTGCGATCGGCGGCAAAGATCCCATCCCGCTATCGGAAGTGATTGATGGGTACGTGGACCACCTCGAGCATCACCTCGAAAGCCTCATCACCCCATGAAAAACATCGCGCTGCTCGCCGTTCTCGCGCACTCGCTCCTGGCGGCCGATTTTGCCAAATGGTGGCCCGGGTTTCAAGCCGCCGTGGCCAAGGCCGACGCCCAAGCCGTCGCCCGCCAGGCCCACTTTCCGCTGGAGTGGGAGAACGGCAAGATCCGCCAAATCAAATCCGAAGCCGACCTGTTGAAGAGCTTCGACGTCTACTTCACCCCCGAGATTCGCAAGAATATCGCCGCCAGGAAACCCGAACTGCTGCCGAGCGGAGAGTACCTGATCGTCTGGCAGGCGCGCGGCAACGAATACTCCCTCCGTTTCATACCGGAAGACGCGGCATTTGTATTGGGCGGCCTCTCGGAAGGACCCTCGTAATCTCGCACAGGAACCCCTGAACAACCCACCGATTCTGAGCTGCTTAGTGGGGCAAGCGCTTTCGCCTGCCAACCCCGGCTATCAGTCGCCCCCAACTCCGTGCCAGGAATGCCGCCAGAGACGTTCCCGCAAGGTATCGTCCCCCGCTCGTGTCGCTGCTCGACCGATGAGAAATCTGGGCCCCGGTTGCAACCACTACTGACGATCCTTCTCCACAACAACCTTCGCCCCGAGGTCCAAATCGGCCAGAACCTGCCGAATTTCCATCTCGAGCGAGGCTAGTCCGAGGTCTCGACGTCCGTCAGTTCGACCCTTGCGAATGAAGAATGCCTTCGCCTCCATATTCAGAGCCGCCGAATCGATGGAAGTCGTATCGACCGAGGGGTCGCCCAGGGCGAACCGGAGTTCCGGCGGATCAGGCGTTTGTTTTCTGGCCATCTGCGTTGATCGGCGTTCATCGGCGGCCAGTCCTGTTTTGGCTCTTGGCCTGGTCCCGTACTGAGGTCTCTGCGTCGCCTGGCTATTCCGTCTTAACGTGCCGGCCCCAGCAGTGGTTATGGACGAAGTTACCCACGAATTCTCCCGAAGACCCTCTATATACGCGGACTATATACAAGCAAATCGCCTTATTGTAGCCACCGCCGCGCTTCCACGACCTCAGGCAAATCGGCGCCGGCCTGCTTCCATAGCTCCCGTGGCGCAGGCTCACTTTCATTTCCTGCAGGCTGTCAGGCAGTTGGCCGGTTTCGAGGCAGTTGGCCGGTTTCGAGACTACTGCCGGCCAGCGGGATCTCCCGAACTCCTACGGTACCGAGACCGTACCCACCGCCTGCCAGTTGGAATTGAGCGTGTTGCTGCGCGCGGCGAGGAAGAATAACTGATTGCCCGCAAAGGTGGAAGCGAAGGTCATGTTCAGTGACAGTGTCAACGTATCGCCGGAGTTCGAGACTGTGCTTCCAGCAGCGTTCACAGTGCACTGGCTGTTGCTCGCGGACCCGGCGCCCGGCAGCACGAGACCCTGGTAAGGACCGCCCCCGTCGCCGGCGTCATCGACCAGAAACAGTGAACCTCCCGAAGGCGCGGAGGGCGCGAATGCCAGGTAGCAAGCATGCCGCCCATCGATGGCGGTGTTGATCAGGATGTTGGCCACCGAGATGTCCTGCCATCCGTTGGTGTCGGTGAACGTGAACGTGTAGGTTTGTCCTGAGCCACTGGTGTGCGCGGGGGTCACGCCGCCCACACCCGGACCGGTGATCGCCGCGCCCGGAACTCCCCACGTTCCGAGCGCCTGCCAGCCGGAGTTGGCGCCGGTCTTGTCCTGCGCCGAGAGATAGAACACCTTGTTGCCCGAGAACGCGCCGGAAAACGTGATGTTCAGGATGAGGGTCAGGTTGTTTCCGCTGCCGCTTACCGAACTGCCCGTCCCGTTGATGGTGCACTGACTGTTGGAGATGGAGCCGCCGCCCGGCAGCACGAGGCCCTGATACGGCCCGCCCGCGTCGCCGGCATCGTCGACGAGGTAGACGGAGCCGCCAGTGGAAGACGGAGCGAATGCCACGTAGCAAGCATGACGCCCATCGAGCGCATT
>OMOG01000714.1 GCA_900290305.1 Candidatus Sulfopaludibacter sp. SbA4 | reverse complement strand
TACCCATTCCTTCATCTAGCAATAAATCGGCGCGCGTCAGACGCGAAACCATTGTTTAACAGGCCTGCGGAGCCTTTCCACCGGTGCCCTACCCTCTCAAACTTGCGAAAGTCGGGCTAGCCTGGCTAGCCTTAACAAAGGTCGCCCAGAAGCCTTTCGACCATGCCATTCTGGCGGGCGTATTGGTCTCTTCTTCCAGGCTTTGGAACCAAGGGGAGCGCGGGATTTCGTTTGCTGAAACGGACAGCGACTTGCAGCCGTGGGGCCAGAAAGGAGCGCCGAAGGACGACCTGCGCAAGCTATATGACGATGCTCACATTTGGGTTTATGGCGACTTCACCTTGCAATTCCCTCCACGCCATGCCGGCTTTGAATAGCCGCCTTCGCTTGGGCCCGAGGGCCGGGGCGGGGGGATCGAGGGCCGGCGGTTTGCGGAACTGATACGTTGTAGAGATGACGATTCGCCTGGTTGTATGCCTGGTATGCACGGTGGCCGCCTGGGGCGCCGAGCGCAAGGCCACCCCGGAAGAGGCCCGCAAGTTCATCGACGATGCCGAGCAGAAGCTGCTCGTCTTAAACGTCGATTCGAACCGCGCCGACTGGGTCAAGTCCACCTACATCACGGACGACACCGAGGCCATTTCCGCCAAGCTCGACGAGCGCTCCATCGCCGCCGCCGTGGAGTACGCCAAACAGTCCACGCGCTTCGACGGCCTCAAGCTCGACCCGGTGACGGCGCGCAAGATCAAGCTCCTGCGGCTCTCCCTGACCATCGCCACGCCCTCCGATCCGCGCGAAAGCGAAGAGCTGACCCGCATCGCGGCGGGCATGGAGGGCACCTATGGCAAGGGCAAGTACTGCCCGCAAGGCCCGCAGAGCTGCCAGGACCTCGAAGACCTGACCAAACTCTTCGCCGAAAGCCGCGATCCACAAAAGCTGGCCGACGCCTGGACCGGATGGCATGCCATCGCGCGCCCCATTCGCCGGGATTTCGTGCGCTACGTCGAACTGGCCAACAAGGGCGCCCGGCAACTGGGTTTTCCGGACAACGGCGCCATGTGGCGTTCCAAATACGACATGGAGCCCGACGCTTTCGCCAAGGAACTCGACCGGCTTTGGGAGCAGGTGCGGCCGCTCTACCTCTCGCTGCACGCCTACGTTCGCAGCCGCCTGCGCGAGAAATACGGCGACGCGGTCCCGGCCGGCGGACCCATCCCGGCGCATCTTCTGGGCAACATGTGGGCGCAGACCTGGGACAACGTCTATCCGCTGGTGGCGCCGCCTGACGCCGACCCGGGCTACGACGTCACCGAACTCCTGAAGAAGCGCAATACCGATTGGAAGGCCATGGTGAAATACGGCGAGAGCTTTTTCGTGTCCCTGGCATTCGATCCGCTGCCGCAGACCTTTTGGGAGCGCTCCCTATTTCTCAAGCCGCGCGACCGCGAGGTAGTGTGCCACGCCAGCGCCTGGGATGTCGACAACCTCGACGACCTGCGGCTCAAAATGTGCATCCAGGTCACCGGCGAGGATTTCCTCACCATTCACCACGAGCTGGGGCACGATTTCTACCAGCGAGCTTACAACAAGCTGCCGCCTCTGTTCCGCGACAGCGCCAACGACGGCTTTCACGAGGCCGTGGGCGACACCATCGCGCTTTCCATCACGCCGGAATACCTGGTCAAAATCGGACTGCTCGACAGGGCGCCGGACCCCTCCAAGGATATCGGCCTGCTGCTGGCGCGCGCGCTGGAGAAGATCGCATTTCTGCCCTTCGGACTGGTGATCGACCAGTGGCGCTGGAAGGTCTTCTCGGGCGAAATCCCGCCCGACCGGTACAACCAGACGTGGTGGCAGCTTCGCCTGAAATACCAGGGAATTGCACCTCCGGCAGGGCGCACCGAGAGCGACTTCGATCCGGCCGCTAAGTATCACGTGGCCGCCAATGTGCCGTACATGCGGTACTTCCTGGCGGACATCCTGCAGTTTCAGTTTCACCGCGCGCTGGCGCAGGCGGCGGGTTGCACCGGCCCGCTCAATCGGTGCTCGATCTTCGGCAACCGGGCGGCGGGGGCGCGCTTGAACGGCATGCTGGAGATGGGGCAGAGCCGCCCCTGGCAGGAGGCGCTGGAGAAGATCGCGGGCACGCGCGAAATGGATGCCTCGGCGATCCGCGACTATTTCGCCCCGTTGCAGAAGTGGCTGGACGAGCAGAATCGCGGCAAGCCGGTGGGGTGGTGAGAGCTACCTGGTATCAATGACCGCGAGTCACAGTGCGAATGCGAAACGGCTCCTCAGTTCAGTTCAGAAAGCCGTGGAAAAACATTTTGGCCGCAGATAAACGCCGATGAACGCCGATAACTCATCAGTTTTCTTATCTGTGTTCATCTGTGTTCATCGGTGGCCCATATTCTTTCACGGCTTCTCACGGTCGCGGCTCTGGTCGCGAGGGTGACGCCGGGCACTCAGCGCCTTTGGGCCGCGTTCATTCGGCGCCGGTTCTTGACGATCGCCGGCACATCGGCTTCGGTATAGCCGGGGTCGCGACCGGTCTGCAGACCGTAGGCCAACAGGTCTTGCCAAGCCCGCTCCTCAAGACCTTCCGCAAGGCTTCCTCGGCCAGTTCATCGACCGTCCTGCCCTCGGCTTGCGCCTTTGCTTGCAGCTCGGCCAGTAGTTCGTCGGAGACATGAACGTTGTTCTGGGTTGCCATGGCCCTCAGGCTCCAGCGTACCGTATCCGCGGCAGCCGCGGCACGTTCACACGTACAGGTGATCCGTGGGAAGTCCCGGGCAGTCGTGCGCGGCCTGCGCCTGCATGTCCTTCGACAGGCGTTCCAGCGACTCGACGGCCTTGGCAAACGAAAACGCCGCGTGACTGTTGGGGCCGTACGCGCCCACGGTCATTTTGCACAACTCGCGCAAGCGGGTGCTGGTCCGGCGCAGCTCCCGGCCCAGTTCCCGATGCTCGTCCAGGGTCAGCGGCAGTAGCGTTTCAGGACGCATTTACGCCCGCAAGTCTAGCACAGGCACCAGCTTTCGCAGTCCTTCGCGAATCTGCCGCGCGTTGACGCAGATGGCGCGGAGACGCCGGCGGCCGCGGCCCTGCGCGACACCTCGCGGCCGTTGGCATGGCGGGGCAGCGGCGCGGCCGAGCGGCGAATCGAGATGCAGGCTGATGAATGGCGCCGTCGAACTTCCGGAAATGGCTCTTTTCGAAGAGCCACTTTTGCCAGTATAGTGGGGCATGACTGCTCATTCCGAGCCAGGCCCAGGGTTGGCAGGCGAAAGCGCCTGCCCCACAAGACGCTCACGCATCCGCCGGCATCCCGAGCGGGACGCCATCGAACGCGCCGCGCCCATTCTGTCGGAAGGCCTGGTGGCCCATGTCGGGTTCGTCGAGGACGGCCAGCCGTTCGTGATCCCGCTGGGCTACCAGTTCAATCCCGCCGAGCCCGATCGTCTCTACCTCCACGGCTCCACGGCCAGCCGCGCCCTGCAGCACGTGGCATCCGGCGCGCCGGTCTCGATCGCCGTTACGCTGGCCGACGGCCTGGTCTATTCACGCACGGCCATGTACCACTCCATGAACTATCGCAGCGTGGTCCTTTTCGGGCGCGGACGCCGGGTGACCGACCCGGAAATGCAGCTCAAGGTCTACCGCGGCATGGTCTCCCGCTACTTTCCCGGCCGCACCGCGGGGCGTGACTACAGCGAACCAACCGCCGAGCACCTGGAAGCGACCCTGCTGGTAGAGGTGCGGATCGAAGAATGGAGCGCCAAGCAGCGCGAAGGCGGCCCGCTGGGACCCACCGACGCGGACCGCGGCGCAGGCGGCACCTGTGGGGTCGTGCGACTTTGAGTTGCTACAATCTCAGTGATGCCCAACGAGATCTATGCAGCATTCGACACCACCGAAGGTAAGTTCAAGATCCGGCTGTTCGCCGACAAAGCGCCGCGCACAGTGGAGAACTTTGTCAACCTCGCGGACGGAACCAAGACCGGGAAGCCGTTTTACGACGGCACCATCTTTCATCGCGTGATTCCGGGCTTTATGATTCAGGGCGGCGACCCGGAAGGATCGGGACGCGGCGGCCCCGGATACAAATTCGCCGACGAGTTCCACAAGGATCTGCGCCACTCGAAGGCCGGCATCCTCTCGATGGCCAATGCCGGGCCCAACACCAACGGCAGCCAGTTCTTCATTACGGTGGGCCCCACGCCTCACCTGGACAACCACCACAGTGTTTTCGGAGAAGTGACCGAGGGCTACGACGTGGTCCGCAAGATCTCGGAAGTGCCACGCGGCGCGCAGGACCGGCCGAAGAAGGAAGTGCGCGTGAACTCGGTGAAAATCGAGCGCGAGTGACAGGGTCAGTAGTTCCGGGGACGTGGCGCAGGCACTCCTGCCTGCTGCGTCGGCACTCATGCCGACGCCTGCCGTGGACACTGTGGCGGTAAGTCTCGACACGGCAGGCAAGAGTGCCTGCGCCACGTCGGCTCGCAGAGTGTGAGAAATGCGAGCTGATAACACATTAGTACTGGAGTCTGTCCCCTATGCGATCGGCGATCTTCGGCGGCACGTTCGATCCCATTCACAACGCGCACCTGGTGGTGGCCCGCAAGGCGGGGGCGGAATTGCGGCTGGACCAGATTCTGGTGGTTCCGGCGGCCCATCCCCCGCACAAAGCCGGCGTGACCCACGTCCCCTACCATCACCGCGTCCGTATGGCTGAGTTGGCGTGCGAGGGTGAGCCGCGCCTGGTGGTTTCGCGCCTGGAAGAGGGGACGGCGCGCAGTTACTCCATCGATACGATCGAAAGAGTACAATCCGGCATGGCGCCCACGGATGAACTCTTCTTCATCATTGGCGCCGACGCCTTTGCCGAGATTCGCACGTGGCGCCGGTGGCAAGACGTGGCGCGGGCCGTCTGCTTTATTGTGGTAAATCGTCCAGGACACCATTACGCGGCTCCGCCGGGCGTCCGCATCGAGCGGCTAGACTCAGTAGATCTTCCGATCTCGTCATCCGATATACGCCGCGCCCTGGCCGCCGGCCGCCATCCCACTGAAGTTCCGGAACGTGTCTTAGAGTACATTCTCGCGAACCATCTCTATGGCACCGGAGTTACTGCATGAATCGAGTTACAGAGTCAGCCGGATACACCGGTGTGTCGATAAGAGGGCAGTTCTTCGTGGCGGGGCAGGCGGTAGGCAGGCGAAAGCGCCTGCCCCATTGCGGCTGGGCTAAAGCCCGGCCGATGACAGGCCACCAAAAACGATGGCCTCGCTCCGTGCAACGGAGTGTCCCACCTCGGGCTCGACAAAATGGCCAAA
>OMOG01000237.1:132-15650 GCA_900290305.1 Candidatus Sulfopaludibacter sp. SbA4 | reverse complement strand
GCAGGGGCCGTCGGGAGGGCTCAAAATCCGCATTTTTCACCCACACGATTTCACGAAGACCCTCTTCTTTCGAGCTGCCACGATGCGGCGTTCTGCTGCCTCCCTCAGCATCCTGCGGCTTGGGACCTGTATCTGAGCGGCAACATCTTTGTGGAGGAAAAACGCGTAATAGTTTCCAGGGTCAGGCAACAGGATTCCAAGCATGGGTGTGCCCGACTCTTTCAGGTAGCGCGCAAGAGAACCACAGTCGAGATGGAATCGCTTGGCGAGGACTGATGTCGCCACGTAGCCTTCCGCAAAACATTGAACATCCACGGCAGGCAACAGCTTCGAGAAGCCGTTCCGATACTCCGCCGTGGTGTGCAGAATCCCCTGTGCTACCAGGCCGCGAATCACAGGCACCGCTACGCCCAAGACGGCTGCCGCCACGGCAGACTTGGATGACGCTGATCTCGGAAGAAGTAATGCTGTACGCGCAGTTCAGAAAGTCGCGGCACCCGGCGAGAAGAAAGCGTTAGCAGTCCACCGGCGCCGCGCGGTCCAGTTTACCTGCGGTCGCCTGCGGTATACGCCACCCCGGCACATTGCCGGTAGGATGTTGCCATCTATCGTGGCGAGTTTTGTCACTTTCTCTGGCAAGAATTGTCAACTATTACGTCAACCTACACCCGCAGCCGCCTTTCAGGCGGCCCTTATCTGTGTGCCGAGCATGTTCGACAACTCGGGGGTGGAAGTCCCCTTCACAACCTGATGGAGGTGAAGTGATAGCGAAGCGCAAGGGCATACCGGAGGCCTGAAAGAAGCGCGGAGTAAACGTGCGGGCCGATGTACAAGAACCGGATCTGAGGCATACGGTGCCGGGCGAGCGGGCAAATGACCGCGAAGCCCCTTTCCATCAAAGGCACTGGTTGTAAATTCGGCGGCTGCGTGCGGAAGGTGGTCGAGCTTACCTAGCCACGATTTGTGCAGAATGGCCGTCGGATTCAATGTAAGCGGCATTGCGCTCGCAGCGCGCCGCGTCGGCACTCGTATCGACGCTTCTTCAGCAGCCTCCACTGTCGGAGGTCCGCTCCTGCCAGTTCCCCGTAGTTACGGCCGATGCCGCAGCGTGTGGCCGGAGCGCGCGTCCGTCAGCTTGCCGCCATCCACCACGATGCCGCCGTTAACCAACACCATATCGAAGCCTTGCGAATATTGATGCGGCTTCGCATAAGTCGCCTTGTCTTCGACGCGCGCCGGATCGAACATCACCAGGTCCGCCGCCATTCCCTCGCGGACCAATCCGCGGTCGGACAATCCGAACGTCCGCGCGGGCAGCGAGGTCATTCGCCGGATCGCGTCTTCGAGCTTCAGCACGCCGCGCACCCGCACATACTCCGCCAGCACGCGGGCGTTGGTTCCATAAGACCGCGGATGCGGATTGCCCACCCCCACCTCGGTCACGCCGCCATCGCTGGCGATCGCCGTGTACGGATACCGCATGATCCGCTCGATGTCGGCCTCGCCCATCAACCGGTAGATCATCCCCGCGCCGCCCGCATTCATCAGGTCGAAAATCGTCTCGATGTCACCGTCTAAGCCCGGAGCGCGCCCCTTCATCGCGGCGATCTCGGAAATCGTCTTGCCCTCGTACGAGGCATCCGGCGTGAAGCGCGCCACCGTGGCGAAGGAGTAATCGGGCTCGCCCATGTCGGCCAGGTTCCTCTTCATCTCCTCCGCGATCTTCCGCCTGGTTGCCGGGTCCGCCAGGCGCTCCTTGATCTTGCCTTCCGCCAGCGCCCACGTGGGCAGCCGGATTCCGAGATTGGTGCTCGCCCGGTCGTACGGATACTGGTCCGCCACCACATCCACACCCTCGCGCCGGAACTTCTCGATCAGCGCCAGCAACTGATCGCTCGCGCCCCACACCCGCCGCCGATCGATCTTCAGGTGCGAGATCTCGACCGGCATGCCCGCCTCTTTTCCCACGTTCACGGCCTCGGTGATGGTTTCGATCTCGTGTATGCCCTCATCGCGCATGTGGCTGGTGTAGACGCCGCCGTGCGCCGCGGCCGCCTTCGCCAGCGCCACCACTTCCGCGGTGTTCGAATACGTGCCCGGAACGTATTCCAGGCCGGTCGAAAATCCCACGGCGCCCTCGCGCATCGCGCGATCCACCAGCGCCTGCATCTTCTGGATCTCCTCCGGCGTGGCGAGCCGGTTGGCCGTCCCCATCACCTCGCGCCGCACCGAGTTGTGCCCCACCAGCGAAGCCACATTGATCCCCAGCCCCAGCTTGTCGAGCTTCTCGAACCAGGCCGCCAGGTTCAGCTCCGATCCGCCGCAATTGCCCGTGATCACCGTGGTCACGCCGTCGAGCAGGAAATTGTCGGCGCGCGGATTCCTCTCGATGTTTCCTTCCACGTGTACGTGCACGTCGATGAATCCCGGCGCGACCACGCGCTCGCGCGCGTCGATCGTGCGGGTAGCGGAGGCATTGGCCAGCCGGCCGACCGCCGCGATCCGCCCCTCTTTCACCGCGACATCGGCGCGGAACCACGGGTTGCCGCTGCCATCCATCACGCGGGCGTTGCGGATCAGAACATCGTAATCGGCGGCCGCCGCCACCAACGGCAGTGCGCACAGCAGCAGAGGGAATCTTCGTTTGCTCATCGGAATAAGCCCACTATACTGCAAAGCCGGCGATCGGCTTGATCATCGCCATAAACCAAAAGAGATGATTCCGCGATCGGGAGCCTTATGGTGCGCGGTTATTTTGGAAGCGATGCGTCCACACCGAGGCTCTTCAAGCGGTCCTTGGCTGCCGCGTTCCCCGCGGCGGCTGCCTTGCGATACCACATGATGGCCTCGTCCCGGTCTCGGTTCACGCCGAGTCCGCTCTCGTAAAGAATGCCGATGTTGTACATTCCGCTATCGTTCCCGGAATCGGCCGCTTTGCGATACCAGTTCATGGCCTCGCCATAATCCACCTCGACGCCTTGACCTTTCTGAAACAGCGCGCCCATCTCGTTGTTTGCCACGACATCGCCGGCATCTGCCGCCTTGCGGAACCATTTCATGGCCTCGCCGTAGTTTACCGGAACACCCAGGCCGTCGCGGAACAGCACGGCGGTGTTAAACATGGCTTCGCTGTTTCCGAGATCCGCCGCTTTATGAAACCAGGTCAATGCCTCGCGGTGGTTTGGCGGCTGGTCCATACCTTTGTAATACAGAAGACCGATATTGTTCATCGCCTGCGCGTCCCCGGCGTTCGCCGCCCTGCGGAACCAGTCGAGGGCTTCCTTATAATCCACTTCCGTGCCCTGCCCGGTGCCGCACATGACGCCGATGTACATCATCGCTTCGACGTCGCCGATTTCGGCTGCCCGCCGGAATACCGCCAAGGCAGCAGCGTAGGCCCGGGTGTCGTACAAGTGCAGTGCACGAGTCATCAGCACGCTGGCGCTGGCTGGTGGGGGAGCGGCCGGAGCGTTGGGCATACCGGACTGAGCCGCGGCCATCCGGCAGAGAACAAAGGACATCGCCAGCAGCCCCGTCATCCGTAGCCCCAGTTTCCGCCAGACTGAGACCGAGCGCCGGTACCCGTCAATCATAAGAAAAACCCTAAATGGATGAGACGCCTGGATCCGCTCCGCCGTTCCAGTTGCGAGCCCCCTCACCCTACTTCGCCGCCAGTATTTCCACAATCGTCAGATTGTATCGATCCGTGGCAGGAGCCGTGTCATTCAACACCACCGTCGTACCGCTCAGCGCCGTCGCGGCATTCTGCCTCTGCACCCAGTACGTATCGCCCGTCGAGCTCAGATCCTGGTGCACCAGGCTCTGTCCCGAGCCCACCGTGCGTCCGATGGAGTTATCGTAATCGTTGCCCACGCCCCACACCCACGAGTTGTTTCGCGTAGTGACCAGGCTGGCCGTGGGCGCGCCCGTCCTAGCGTTCCCGCTGGCCGTCTTCCCGATCGCGCCCGACCCGTTGGTGCCCGTCGCATCCATGCCCGCGAAACTCACAACGGTCATCGACGACACCACACTCTGTGACAGTGTCGCCTTCACGAACACGTTGCTCAACACCGCCGGCGCAAACGCCCGCCACACTTCCGCGGTGCCGCTCTGCACATTCGTCCGGGCTACCAGCACCCAAGTCAGTCCCGCGCCCGTAACTGACTTCACCGTAGTATTTGTCCCCGAGCGGTAGTCAGTGGCGAGGAACGCCAGCAGCAACTCGCCGGCATGCGCTGTGGAGAAAGCCGGGGACGTAATCGTCGTACTCGCCGTTTGCGCATCGCGCGACACGGTGACATCGGTCGCGATCGTGCCCGACCCACCCGCCGCCTGCCCCGTGAAACTCAAGCCGGTGACGTTCGCCCCATTCACCGTGGCGCCTTGGCTGGCCGGAGTGAAGCTGTAGCCGCTCTTGCTCGGAGTGATAGTGTAAGTGCCATTGGGCAGCCCGCTAAAGGAGAAGTTTCCGGAGGTGTCCGCGGTAGTGCTCCCGCCCGGCCCTCCGGCGAGTTTCGCCAGCGCGCCGCTCCCCGCCGCCACAGGGCTGATGGTCCCGGAGATGCTGAACGTCGGCGGCGGCTTCAGCGTCACCGTGGCCGTCGCGAACTGAGTCTGGTCACCGCTGCTCGTTGCCGTCACCGTCACGTTCTGCTGTGCCGCAATCGACGCCGGCGCCGTATACAGACCCGCGGACGTGATCGTGCCCGCGCCCGTAGCCGGCGCAATCGACCACACCACCGCGCCTCCCGTCGCCGTGAACTGCTGCGTCCCCGATGGCCCCAGCGTAACCGCCGCCGGCGTGACCGTGATCGAGGGCGGCGGCCCACTCGTGCCGATGCTGAACCACCGGTCGACCGTCGTGTAATTGCCCCCGTTGTCCTTCACCCGGACCACGATGTGGCCGCTCGGCAGGCTCGTCACCGGCATGCCGAGCGCCAGCGTCCATATCGAAGGACCCGTCTGCGTGAAGCTCGCACCCAGCTCGGTGCCCGCCGCGAGGCCGTTCACCGGGAAATTCGTGGTCACCGAAAGCGAGCTTGCGTTGATCCCCGAGTACGCATCGAACATGCCGATCGAAATCGACACCAGCGGTCCCGCGCTCAGTCCCGATCGCGGCGATGACAACGCCACCGTAGGCTTGATCTCATCCGCGAAATAGCCCTTGTAAGTCGGGTCCCCCTGCTCCGTGATCGGCGCCCCCAGGTCGATCCAGCGCGCGATGGTCAGCTTCTCGTCGTCGCTCAGCGGCGGAACCCCCGAGTTCGGCGGCGGCATGATGGTGCCGAGATAGTCGATATCCGCCATGTTCGGATCGGATCCCGGCGGCAGTGTGCTCGCGACCCCCGGCGTCGATTCCGTCGGGTGGTCGGCGTTCGTCCATCCGTCCAGCCGCTGCCCGAATACCTTCCACGCCAGCAGGCTGCGCCGCGATTGAAACGCGCGCACGTAGCGCGAAGCATTGGTCTGCCTCCACTGCCGGTCCGAGATCACCGGCGGGATGCCCCACTGCGCCGAAGAGTCGTTGGCCAGGCGGTTGAACGTGTTGTCGTAGCCGTTGACCAGCGTGGTGTCGTCCAGCACCAGGCCCGCGGCCGCGTTCCCCGCAATGCTGTGGCACTGCACGCAGGAGCGCTGCAACAGCGGCTTGATGTCCTTGTAATACTCGACGTCCACCACCAATCCGCTCGCCAGCTTCACCGTGGTGTTGCCCGAGCTGTCCTTGGTGAGCAGCGGCGTCTGCGTGGTCAGGTCCGCCACCTGGTAGCTCGACTGCGCCGCCGCGGTCCCCGAGAAATCCAGCGGCACCTGGTTGTGCGCGTGGCACCCGCCGCAGTTGTTGCGCACCTCGCCCGGACGCACCATGTGCCACGTCTGCGCCATGTTCAGTACCAGCCCGTTCTTGTCGAGCGTCTGAAACGAAATCGGCGTATCGGCCGGCACCTTCGCCAGGAAGCTCGTGTCCGGATTGCCTTGCGCGTCGACCACGCCGGCCGCCTTGCGCACCGGAATCTCACCCAGAATGCGCAGCCGCTCCTTGTCCGAGAAGTTCTGAAAGCCCGGATCGCCGCCGTTGGGATAGCTGCGATTGGCCACCCCTTCCATCGCCAGAATGCGCACCGCGTAGATGTCGTCGTTAGTATAGAGGCCGTCGTCGGCGCCCTGCCACACCCAGTTCGGACTCGCGCCGTTGTCGTCCGTGTTGAACGGGTCGAGCCCGTTGTACATGGCCGCGCCGTAGCCCGGCGTGGTGTTGCGGTTGTACAAGCTCGAGGTCCCGATCAGGCCGAACGGAGTGCCCGCCGGCAGCAGCGGCGAGAGAGTGCCGTCGTTGGGCAGGTACGGCAGCGCCGCGGGCTGCGCGATGCCGTAGATCGCGCTGTACGGCACCAGGGCCTTCGGCTGCAGCTCGTTGTAGTTCGGGTCGTTCTTGATCTCGACCCCCGGCGTCCACACCAGCAGCATATCGTCGTTGGGCGCGGCCGCCGGATGCGTCGCCTTGCCCGCATATCCGCCATCCTGCGCGTACGACGCCGCGCCGTCGAACCCGTACGAAAATGCCGTCAGGTTCGTCAGCCCCGGAGGCGAAAATGGAAAGCTGGTGTACCGCGGCTGCAACGGCGTCCCCGTGTTGGGCGGCCACAGCCCGATCCGCACCGCGGGATTCGACGCATCGTCCGCGTTGGGCGAGCCGAACGGAACCGTGCCCGGCGGCGTCTGCGGGTTGAGCGCGAGTATCGTTCCGAAGCCGTTGTCATTCAGGTTGTAATACCACGTGAAGGCCACGCGCCCGTCCGAAAGCTGCGCCTGGAAATGGAAGGCCGGGGCTTCTTCCATCGCGCTCATCAGCGGCTGCCACACGCGCCCGTCCGGCCAGATCGCCCACAGACTCCAGTTCCGCTGGTCGCGCTCGCCCTGCGCCTCGAAGCTCGCGAACATCACGCGGCCGTCCATCAACACCGTGGGATGCAGAGCGCTGCCGATGTTGAGATGCCCCACCGGCTCCACGTTGAGCCCCGTGTCGTCCATGATGTAGAGCCGCAGATTGATGTTGGTGTACTCCTTGTTCGGCAGGTACCCATCGCGGCTCGAGACGAACATCACCTTGCCGCCGGGCAGCGGACAGGCCCCGAGATTGAAAGTTCCAAATCCAAGGTAGATGGAATTGGGGCTGCTGGGGCTCAGCAGGTTGGTGGACCAGTTGGCCGACCCCGTGGGCGGCGTCCACACCTGCTGCGTAAGCTGCACCACCTGCCGCGTCGCGATGTTGATCTTATAGATGTCCGCGCCGCCGTACGCCAGGCCGCGCTGCGGATTGATGCCGTTGCTCGTCACGTCGGGAATGTATGAGAAGAACACCCACTGCGCATCGAACGACACCGCCGGATCGAGCACCGCCCCATTGCCCGCGGCGAACAGCGTCTCCTGGGTGCCGTCGGGGTGCAGCAGCATGAGGTCCGAGCCGGCCGGCATCGCCGTTGCAAAGAACACGTCGGGAAAGCGTATGTAATTGCTGTCCCCCGCGCGCGGAGCCCGCACGTAGACGATGTCGTAGCTGACCGGTCCGGCCGCGAGGCCCAACGGCAAGGCCGCCAACACCCAGAGCAACCGGCGGATCGCGGATTTCATTTCACCCTCCCGAATTGCCACCATTCTCCCTGTTGGCGCTGCCGGAAGCAATCGGGGCATCGCCTTATGCCGGTAAACGGTATCATTGGATGATCGCCATGAGCTTCGACACCCAAATCCGCTATGCCGGCGGCGTCACCATCTTCGACCTCAATGGCCGCCTGACCTCCGGTCTCGCAGGCGACTCACTGCGCGACAAGCTGTTTGACGCCTTTGAGCACGGCCATCGCCTGTTGCTGCTGAACTGCGAAGGTCTCACCTATGTGGATTCGGGCGGCCTCGGTGAGTTAGTCAGTGCCTATGCGGCCATGGTGCGCCGCGGCGGCGCCCTCAAGTTGCTGCGCCCCAGCAAGCGCCTCGCCGAGCTGCTCCAATTGACGCGCCTCGACGCTCTGTTTGAAATCGAGGACGACGAAGCCGCCGCGCTCGCCGGTTTCCGCGCGCCGGACAAGGTTCACACCCAACGCAAGCTGGCCGACTACCTCTCCCCCGACAATTGAGACTCAGGCGGCCCCTGCACTGCCGCTTACCTTGCGACTTTGCATTGATTGCGGGGCGCTCCATGAATCACAGGCGATAACTTAAGCCCTCCTCGCCGGAGGCGGCCGCCGAGTCGGGGAGCATCGGGACTTTCCCGGGCGAATCGGCATCTTGGGAGCCCAGCCTTTACAGGCGAAGCAAGTGGCCAGTGTCGAAAGCCATCACCGGTCGCAAGGGCGTTTATGGCTACTGATCCAGCAGGCGGGCTTCTGAGGTGACCTCTTTCCGAGTGGCGCGTCTTTCGTCCAGGGCCCCATATTTCTGCCCGTTGGAGCGAGCCGGTCCGAAGGATACGGGTTTCGCTCCAGCCGATTCGAGAACTCTCTCCAGAGGTCTAGGAAGTCGTGGTCGGCGGGAACCAATTCCCCCGCAGATCCACGGTGACCGGTTCGAAGCTCCCATTCCGGGCCAGTGCGATGCCTTGATAGATGCCCGAGAAGACGCTCACTGCCGCAGCGTGATCTTCCACTGGAGACCGCGTAGCTGCCGAAGAGGGCTTGTCTCTTAGCAACTCCCGCAAGAACTCGTCAGCAGGCGTACGTGCTAACAGTGTGGCCGCTACGAGTGATTTCGATCCATAGGCTTGCGCACTACCCAGAAATGGAGTTCACTTGACAGACTCTAGAAGTCTTTTCATCTCGGGAGTAAATTTGCCCTACTCTTCGTTTGCTTTCTCGTGAAGCCCTGCCAAAACCGAACCATCGCTTACCTCGGATGTTCTTATGCGATTGTTTTCCTTAGCGATGGCCAAATCCTGCTGCACAACCCAGTTGAAGAATGGCTCAATGGCAGTTGCAACATTCTCGCTCATCGCCGAAGCCGTCAGGAACGAGCTAAAAAATTCTGGAAACACTGCATGCACTTCATTGTCGTACTCTGAGATGACGCATAAGACAAAGGGCCGCAAGAAAGGCAAAGTTGGTTCCTCTTTTGATGGCTTTTTGGCCGAACAGGGAATTCTGGAAGAGTGCGAGGAACAGGCCGTCAAACAGATCCTCGCCGATCAGATCAAAGCCGCCATGGAGAAGGAACGCCTCACCAAGGCGGCCATGGCTATCCGTATGCAAACCAGCCGTAGAGCACTCGACCGTTTGCTCGATCCTGCCAACACGAGTGTTACACTGCACACTCTTCAACGCGCCGCTGTGGCGATCGGTTGCCAACTCCGGCTGGAACTTATCTGAGGCGACGAATTTCCGTGCGTCACTCTTGGGGGACCGCCCGCCGGATTAGTCCCATAAGTCGGCTTCGGTCCGCTGACCCCCGCGCCGGAGCGCCTTCCGTCTTCCTAGAAACGACAGCGCCGGTCCTGTGCCGCAAACTGGCATCGCCGCGGTCGCCGCGGCCGGTCGCTTGCAATCCATACGCCAATGGCTTATACTTCGACTGTGAAATATGCCCCCATGTCTCTGGTTGAAATGCCGGAGTTCACGGAGAGGGCTGAAGAGTTGCTTTCGGAAGAGCAGTGTTACGAGCTGTTGACCCATATTGCACAAAATCCGGAATGTGGCGATGTCATGCCGGGTACCGGCGGCGTTCGGAAACTGCGGTGGGCACTGGCCGGTAAGGGCAAACGCGGCGGAGCCAGGGTGATCTATTACTACCACGATCGGCACATGCCAATCTTGCTCATAACCATGTACCCGAAAAGCGCAAAGCGTGACCTCAGCCAGGCGGAGAAGAACGAATTGAAGAAACTGATGCCTGTTCTTGTGACCACCTACAAAAGCAGGCGGAGGGGCGAAAGATGAAACAACCGAAGAAGACTAAGACGCCAGGCCAGAGCATCATCACCGGTGTCAAGCAGGCGATTGCATGGGCTGCCGGTAAGGATATCCCCGTCAAGAAAACCATCATCATGGTTCCGCACGTGGACGTGCGAGAGGTCCGCACCAGGATGCACCTAAGCCAAAACCAGTTTGCCCAACGGTTCGGCTTTGCACCTGCGAGCGTTCGGAATTGGGAGCAGGGCAGACGGCAGCCGGAAGGGCCGGCGCGTGTGCTCCTCGCTGTCATCGAACGCCACCCAAAGGCCGTTGAATCGATTCTCACTTCCACCAAAACGCACTCTGCCCGATAAAACACCGGCGTCAGCGAGATCCTGGCTGGGCTCTCGCCGGACTCCGGCGATTAGGAACCGATAAGTCGGCTTCACAACGGCACTGCTGGGCTGCCGCCAGTTTCTTGGACGGTGTCAAGGTGTGTTCGAACCGCGGCCCTACCCAGAGCTGATCCGTTGCGAGTTCGGCGTCAAGGCGCTGTTGCGTGTTCTGCTTCTCGTGCTTATGGCGCTTGAGCGCTCCTTTGCAGTGCTAACGGTCAAATCCAAACGATGGCTGAACATTCTATACTCATTACAGAAGGGCACGATGCTCACGACGGACGACAAGGAAGACATCAGACGGATCATTGCCGAGACGCTGCTCACCAGGTCGGCTGGACCCTCGGACGAAGGGCGCAAGCGCGCAGACGAGATCGAACAATTCGAGCGATTACTGAACATGGCCGCTCGAATCCATGACTTGATCGTCAATGAGGGATTCACGGATCTGACATTTGTCAACCCAAGCACCGGGGAGAAGAGAGTCGTTGAATTTAAAGCGGAAGCCAAACCGATCGTCGAGGTCACGGCGAGCGCAATGGAGGTCTTTGGAACCAGGGAAAAAGCGTTAAGGTGGCTGAACAGCCCAGTGCGTTCGCTAGGGGATCAGACGCCTCTTTCCATGCTCAATAGTCCGGAAGGTGTGGCCCAGGTTCAAGACACGCTCGGGCGGGTCGAGCATGGCGTCTGGTAAATGCTGATTTACCGCCTCGGCAGCAGCCGTTATCCTGCGAACGACGGACTGGGTGCAAGCATTTACGGAGGTCGTTGGAACCGTAAGGGAACACCAGTGATCTACGCGGCAGCAAGCCGCGCTCTTTGTGCTCTTGAGGTTCTTGCAAACGCGAATGAGTTGGGTGGCGATTATGTTGTCACGCCAATCGAATTTCCGGACGATATAGGCGCCATCAGCTTGTCCCTCGTGACCTTCCGCCAGACTGGGACGCCGCTATCCCAAATACCAAGACTGCCGATATCGGCACAGAATGGGCAGAGAGGCTCGAAACTGTAGTTCTCGTCGTTCCCTCCGCTGTCATTTCACAAGAGCATAACTACATCTTGAATCCCCGCCACCCAGATTTTTCCAAGGTGCGTTTCCTGCCCTCGGAGCCGTTCCATTTCGATGACCGGCTGCGTCGCGCTTGGCTAATGCGATAAAGACACTCGTCACCGGCTCCGGTGGATTCGACGCCATATCGCAGAAATGCCGGCAACGCTGATTAGTCACCGCAAGCCGGTGTCGATCAGCCGATGCGCTCGCAGCCGCCGCTTTGGCGGGCCAGAAAATGGAGGTCCAGACCCCGTGAGGCCCGCAGCAACCGGCGCCGGCAACGAAAATGATCTCGAAACGACCCCGGTATCCGCCTTCACCAACAGAATCAAGGTCCGGAGAAGGCACATGGGCGCGCCAACACGCCCGCCGCCGTCATGCGATAGTAAGAAGTGTACACGGGCAAAACGGAACAAAATCTCCGGTTTACTCGTAGGGCTTTTCAATGACGTCGCATGCGTCTTTTTGGGAAGCGGTCGTCGGCGCCGCCCAATCGCTGCGCGGCAGCAAGCTCCGGAGTTTTCTCACCCTGCTGGGCATCATCCTGGCCACCACCACCCTCGTCTCGGTGATGTCGGTAATCTCGGGAATGAATGCCTACATCGCCAACCAGGTCTCGGACATGGGGGTCGACGGGTACGCCGTGCAGCGCGAGCCCATGGCCGAGTTCGATACCAAGAAGCTGCTCGAGGAGCTGCGGCGCAACCCGCAGTTGACCAAGGAGGAGTTCGCATTCCTGCGCGAGCATCTCACGCTCACCAGGGAACTCGGCATGTCCACTGGCCGCGGCGCCTCGGTGCACGCCGGCCGGGAGAGGATTCAGAGCGTCGAACTGCAGGGCGCCTCCCCCAACATCGCTCTGATCAACAGCATCGAGGCGGTGGAAGGGCGCTTCCTCTCGGACACCGAGAACAACCGCGGCCTGAACACCGCATTCATCGGCAAGGACGTCAAGGAACAGCTCTATCCCAACTCGAACGCCGTGGGACGAAACATCGTGATCGAGGGAATTCCCTTCGAAATCGTGGGCGTGGCCAAGGCCAAGGGCTCGGTCTTCGGGCAGTCCCAGGACAAGTTCGTCATCATTCCCGTCGAGACCTATTTCAAGATCTGGGGATCGCGCAGCGGCATGGGATACGCCGGCCTCGCCATCGATCACGACCACCTGGACCAGGCGCAGGAAGAGGTTCACACTCTGATGCGCGTCTACCGCCACCTGGGTCCCAAGGACCAGGACACGTTCTCCATCCTGACTTCGGGCTCGCTGCTCGATCTTTGGAACCAGTTGACCGGCGCGGTAGCGGCCACCGCCATCGCGGTGGTGTCGGTCTTCATGGTGGTGGGCGGCGTAGTCATCATGAACATCATGCTGGCGGTGGTGACCGAGCGCACCCACGAAATCGGCGTGCGCAAATCCGTGGGCGCGCGCAATCAAGACATCCTCAACCAGTTCCTGGTGGAATCGTCCATGCTCGCCGCCTTCGGAGGGCTGATCGGCGTCGCGTTGGCGTGGCTGGTCGCCGTGCTGGTTCGCACCGTGACCCCGGTGCCCACCTCCGTGCCCATCGCCGCGGTAGTATTGGGCGTGACGCTCTCCTCCGTGGTCGGCCTGTTTTTCGGGATCTATCCGGCCCAGCGCGCCGCCAGGCTGGACCCCATTGAAGCCCTGAGGTCGGAGAAATGACGGCCGAGAAATGACCCTGTATTCGGTGAACGCCGGAATCCGCCTGGCGCTGGCCACCACCCAGGCCCACAAGATGCGTTCGTTCCTCACCGTGTTGGGAGTGATCATCGGCACCGGCGCGGTGATCGGCGTGGGTTCCATCATTGCGGGCCTCGATGGCGCCGTCACCAACATCCTGCGCAGCTTCGGTCCCAACACCATCATCGCGCTCAAAGGCCCTGTCATGTCGGACTGGACGCCGGAGATCCTGCGCCGCAAGCCGCTTACCCTGGAAAACGCACGCGCCGTCCAGGCGCGCTGTCCCGCGGTCGAGCACGTCAGCCCCTACCTGGCCGCGTGGGCCATGTCCGTGATGGAGATCCACAAGGCACGCTACAAGAGGAACGATCTTTACAACATCGATCTCGGCGGCACCGAGGAAGGCTACGCCGCGGGCGGCACCACCATGAAGGCCGGCCGCTTCTTCACCGACATGGAGAGCGCCCATCGCGTGCCCGTGGCGGTCATCGGCGCGGACGTGGCCCGGCAGTTGTTGGAGACCGCCGATCCCATCGACAAGTGGATCGAGGTGGACGGCCACTCGGTGCAGGTCGTCGGCGTCATGGATCCGCCGGCCGCTTCCTTCCCGGGCCAGCAGGATCTGCGCGTGCTCCTCCCGTACTTCACCATGCGCAAGATGTTCCCCAACCTCAAGGAGCACATGCTGGTGATCGTGGCCTACCCCGGTATGCTCGATGAGGCCGTGGACCAGGTGCGCGCGGTCCTGCGAATCGAGCGCCGCGTGCCGTACAGCGCTCCCGATACCTTCTCTGTCTCCACCTCCCAATCGATGATCGAACGCTTCCGCCAGGTGACCGGCGCGGTGGCGCTGGTGATGGTGGTGCTCAGCTCCATCGGCCTGCTGGTGGGCGGCATCGGGGTCATGAACATCATGCTGGTGAGCGTCACCGAGCGGACGCGCGAAATCGGCATCCGCAAGGCCGTGGGCGCCCGCAAGAGCGACATTATCGTGCAGTTTCTCACCGAAGCGGTGGTGCTGACCACGCTGGGCGGCATCTTCGGACTGACCCTGGGATGGCTCATTTCACGCGCCGTCGGGCTCATCTTCTCCAGCCTGCCCACTGCCGTGCCGCTATGGACGGCCGTGTTGAGCGTGGTGGTCTCAATGGGAGTGGGCCTGTTCTTCGGCATCTGGCCGGCGGGCCGCGCGGCGCGCCTGGACCCGGTGGTGGCCTTGAGATACGAGTAGGGAACTTTTCGCGCCCGGACTCGTATGCTGACCAGAGGGGTTTCAATGACATTGCTGCAGGACTTACGCTTCGCACTCAGAGTGTTATGGAAGAACCGCGCGTTCACACTTGTTGCCATGCTCTCGCTGGCTATCGGGATCGGCGCCAACTCGGCGATGTTCAGCTTTGCCGATGCACTGTTGCTGCGCCCGTTACCTGTGTTACGTCCCTCCGAAATAGTCACGGTGCAGGGTACGACTACCCGGGCGACGCGCTTCAGTATCTCCTACCCGGACTATGTAGACTACCGGGATCATGCTAGAAGCTTCGACGGCCTGGCGGCGTTTGTACTGACTCCGTTTGGCTTTGCTTCTCGTCCGGAGGCCCTCCCGCAAATCAAGTACGGGCTCCAGGTCTCCGGGAACTTTTTCCGGACCATGGGCGTGGAGCCAGCCTTGGGCCGGGCCTTCCGCGCCGACGAAGATCAGGTGCCGGGGCGCGACGCCGTGGTGGTGCTGGGTTGGGATTTCTGGAAGCAGCAGTTTGCCGGAGACCCCGGCGCGATCGGCAAAAAGGTCCGGCTCAACGGGATCGATTTCACCGTGATCGGCGTGGCCCCGGAGGATTTTGGCGTCGATCAGTTCTTCCGCCTGGCGATGTATGTGCCGGTGCACATGTCGCCGCGCCTGGCCGGCAATCCGAAACAGAGCCTGCTCGACCAGCGCGACAACCGCTCCATGCTGGTGAAGGGCAGGTTGAAGCCGGGAGTCACGCTGCAGCAGGCGCAGGCGGAGTTGCAAGGCATCGCCAAGGGCCTCGAGCAAACCTATCCCGCCACCAACAACCGCCATTTCGACGCCACTGAGTCAATATGCCGCCTGAGCCATAACACCGAGTGAGCCAAAATACTGTAGATTAATAACACGCATTTTCTTGCATTTTATCCTTGACAAAGCCCGCGGGGGGGGTAACTTCACATATAAGAGATTTAGATCTCTTAGTATTCTTATTACTCCAGGAGAACTCATGCTCCTCTCGAGGACATCTGTCCACTTAGTCTTCCTCTGTCTCCTGGGCCCCGGCCTCTACGCCTAGGCCCCCGCCACCGCGAGTATCTCGGGCACGCTCCACACCGAAGATGGGAAACTGGTCACCGCCATCGTCCGCCTCCGGTCCCGAAGCAACCCCTCCATGCGCCCCATCGGCGTCATGCCCTCGGCGAGCGGCGCCTTCGCTTTCACCGGCTTACCCTCCGGTAACCACGAACTCTGTGCCACCGTGTCC
>OMOG01000237.1:0-122 GCA_900290305.1 Candidatus Sulfopaludibacter sp. SbA4 | reverse complement strand
CAGGCCGGCCAAGTGGTCACCGGAGTCAACCTCACCGTCAAGAAAGCCTCCACCCTCCAGATCGTAACTGTTCACAGCCTTATGATTGTTGGTTTTGGAGAGGGCGGAGGCTGGGCGCAGGC
>OMOG01000047.1:8488-20731 GCA_900290305.1 Candidatus Sulfopaludibacter sp. SbA4 | reverse complement strand
GCCACTTCGAACATCTGCCGCGGAATCAGCCGGCGCAGCCGCGAAATCAGCTCCTTGCCGCGCTCTTGAGCGAACTCCCGATGGATGATCATGGAAAGCGCATCCACCGGATCGCCCGCCACCAGAACGTCCAGCCGCACCATCGGCGAGACCCGGTATCCCGAAAAGTGGTAGTCCAGCGACGCGTACCCGCGCGATGCCGATTTCAGCCGGCCGCAGAAGCCGGCGCCGGGTGTTTAGAGAGTCAGCGCGGGAATACGTGACGAATCAGCGACGGCAGGTGATAGGCCTGATCGCGCAACTCGGCGGGATCTGATGCCGACCAGAGAACGATGATCGCCTCGACGACAACTCCGATGGGCGCATCTTGAGACACGATCAGCAGTCCGGGACTTGACTTCCCGGCAGCCAGGCGATTGCGGAAGTGATTGAGCATGGTCCTGCGGTCATGGGACACCAGAACCCGGTTCAGGAGGGCCGTACGTTCCAGAATTTCCGGATCGCTAACCCCCCGAAGCCCGGCATCAGCCGCTGATGCGAAACCGATGGCGGGCTCTTGCCGCCGAACGGCCTTAACGATGTCGAAGTTGAGATCGGCATCCGCCTGGAAGCGAATGCTCAAGCGCGGGACTCGCCCATCTTCGCCCTGGCGCGCTGGATCTTCTCCCACAGGACGGGATCGGCCTGCTTCATGGGAATCCCGCTGGTCTCGAACGCGCGCTCCGTTTCTTCGAGGTACCTGTCGATCTCGCCCTTGTGATCGAGGTAGAAGGCGATCGCGCCGTAAGCCCTGGAGACTCTGTCCAGGAGCGGGAACTCCTCCAGGATGCGCTCAGGGGAATCTCCACGGTTGAATGCGTACACGACCGAATCCAACGAAATGCGCGTCCCGGCTACGTAGTAGCCCCCGTCGCGCTCTTCGATATATTCGCTGTGCATACTCGCTCCCCGCCCCAATTATACTCGAAGGGAAGCATCCCTCGGATCGTCAGTCCTCCTCTTCGCTCTGCCCGACCTTCAACACCGCCAGGAACGCTTCCTGCGGGATCTCCACGCGCCCTACCCGCTTCATGCGCTTCTTGCCTTCCTTCTGTTTCTCCAGCAGCTTGCGCTTGCGCGAGATGTCGCCGCCGTAGCACTTGGCCAGCACGTTCTTGCGCAGCGCCGAGATCGTCTCCCGCGCCACAATCTTGTTGCCGATCGCCGCCTGCAAGGCCACTTCGAACATCTGCCGCGGAATCAGCCGGCGCAGCCGCGAAATCAGCTCCTTGCCGCGCTCTTGAGCGAACTCCCGATGGATGATCATGGAAAGCGCATCCACCGGATCGCCCGCCACCAGCACGTCCAGCCGCACCATGGGCGAGACGCGGTATCCCGAAAAGTGGTAGTCCAGCGACGCGTACCCGCGCGATGCCGATTTCAGCCGGTCGTAGAAGTCCAGCACGATCTCGTTCAAGGGCAGCTCGTACATCAGCATGACCCTCCCGCCGCCCACGTACTCGAACTTCTTCTGCTCGCCGCGCTTCTCTTCGAGCAGCTTCAGAATGCCGCCCAGGTACTCCTCGCGCGTGATCACCGTGGCGTCGATGATGGGCTCTTCGATCTGCTTGATGTCGCTGGGGTCGGGAAACTTGGTCGGGTTGTCCACCGCGATCACTTCGCCCGTGGTGGTGGTGATGCGGTAACGCACACCCGGCGCGGTGGTGATCAGGTCGATATCGAACTCGCGCTCCAGCCGTTCCTGGACGATCTCCAGGTGCAGCAGCCCCAGGAAACCGCAACGGAAACCGAAGCCCAGCGCTACGGAATTCTCCGGCTCGAAACTGAAGGCGCTGTCGTTGAGCCGCAGCTTCTCCAGGGCGTCGCGCAGCAGCCCGTGCTCGTGCGATTCCACCGGGTAGAGGCCCGCGAACACCATCGCCTTGATCTCTTCGAACCCCGGCAGCGGCTCCGCGGCGGGGTTCTCGTGATCCACAACTGTGTCCCCGATTTTGGCGTCGGACACCGTCTTGATGTTGGCGAACAGGAAGCCCACTTCGCCCGCCGAAAGCTCGTCGCACGGAATGGCCTTGGGCGATTGGTAGCCGAGCCCGTCCACTTCGAAGACCTGCCCGTTCGACCACAACCGGATCTTCTGCTTCAGGCGCAGCCGGCCATCCAGCACGCGCACCAGAATGATCACGCCGCGGTAGCTATCGAACCAGGAGTCGAAGATGAGCGCGCGCAGCGGCGCATCGATCGACCCCTTAGGGCACGGCACCAGGTGGACGATGGCCTCCAGGATCTCGTGTATCCCGATCCCCTGCTTGGCGCTGGCCAGCACGGCATCGCGCGCGTCCAGCCCGATGATGGTTTCGATCTGCTCGCGGATGCGCTCCGGCTCGGCCGCCGGCAGATCGATCTTGTTGATCACCGGAATGATCTCCAGGTTGTGGTGCAGCGCCAGGTAGGTATTGGCCAGCGTCTGCGCCTCCACTCCCTGCGAGGCATCCACCACCAACAGGGCGCCCTCGCAAGCCTGCAGGCTGCGCGAAACCTCGTACGAGAAATCCACGTGCCCCGGGGTGTCGATGAGGTTGAGCTGATAGAGATTGCCGTCGTCGCCGCGATAGTTGAGGCGCACCGCGTGGGCCTTGATGGTGATACCGCGCTCGCGCTCCAGGTCCATGGTGTCCAGGACCTGCTCCATCATTTCGCGCTGCGACAGGGCGCCGGTGGTCTCCAGCAGGCGGTCCGCCAGCGTCGACTTGCCGTGGTCGATGTGCGCAATAATGGAAAAATTGCGGATGAATTCGCGATCCATGAGGTGTGGGGAAGCTCTATTGATTATCCCACACGTTCCTGTGGGGCAGGCGCTTTCGCCTGCCAACCGCCGCCAGCCTCTCATCTAGACGGTCGAATAGATAGAGATGCCTCGGTTCCTCCTTTGCCAATTTGCATTGCCATCCTTCCTTTAGAGCGTCGAATGCTATACTGCTCCCATGGCGAAACGCCCGCAGAGTGAAATGCTCCAGGGAACCCTCGACATGCTCGTGCTCAAGACGCTCGCCGGGGGAGCGGCCCACGGTCACACCATCGCCAAGATCATCGAGCGCGGCTCCGGCGACTTCCTGCAAGTGGAGCAAGGCTCGCTCTACCCCGCCCTCTACCGTCTCGAAGACCGCGGCTGGGTCGCGTCATTTTGGGGTTCGACGGAGAATAACCGCAAGGCCAAGTATTACCGCCTGACGCCCGCCGGCCGCAAGCAGTTGCTCGAGGAGACCAGCCGCTGGGACGGCCTCGTGCACGCGATCGGGCGGATCATGCATCCGGCGGCGGAATAGCGCAACTTCCGCGCAGATAGCTGCCCCGCCATAACCGACGATAGCGATACCGTCCGCAGATTCTAAGGCATAATCACTGAGACGGCGGCGCACCCTGGCTGCCTGAAGTCACATGGGAACCGCTACCACAACCCTCGATCGGCCGATCGTTGCCACCACCAGCCGGATTGCGCCCTACGCTGCCAGCGTATTCTCCAGCGCGCTGCTGCTCTTCCTGATTCAACCTATGGTGGCCAAGCAACTGCTGCCGCGCTTCGGCGGTGCGGCGGCGGTCTGGACCGCGTGCCTGATGTTCTTTCAGTTCCTGTTGCTCCTCGGCTACCTGTACGCGGATTGGTCTGCCAGGCGGTTGAGCTTTCTGGCCCAAGGCTGGACCCATGCGGCCCTGGTGGCGGCGGCAGGCTTGGCCATGTGGATTCCGGTCAGAGCGCCCTCGCCCGCCACTGCGCTCGATCATCCGGTCTGGGGAGTCGTCGGCCTTCTGGCGGGCGGCATCGGATTGCCGTATTTCGTGCTTTCGTCTACCAGTCCCCTGCTCCAATCCTGGTACGCCGGCGTCGAACAGAGGCCCGTTCCGTATCGCCTGTACGCGCTCTCGAACCTCGGCTCCCTGCTTGCCCTGTTGGCCTACCCGTTCCTGGTGGAGCCGGCCCTGGAACTCCCCTCACAGATGACTGCCTGGCGGCTGACCTACCTGCTGTTTGCGGTATTCGCCGTCGCCGTGGCCCTCCGGGCGGCGGGTTGCCGTGCGCACGGACGGCCTGCGCCCGTGGCCCACAGCCGCGTCGGCCTGCGGCAGAAGGCGTTTTGGGTCGCCCTGGCAGCGTGCCCGTCGATCCTCCTCCTGGCAGTCACCAACGAGCTGTGCCAGGACATCGCTCCCATTCCGCTGTTGTGGATCGCGCCGCTGGCCGTCTACCTGGTCACGTTCATCATTTGTTTCGACCACGGCCCTCTGTTCAGCCGCACGGCCCTCCAGATTTTGGTGCCCGTGGCGATGGTGACGCTCGTCTGGGTACAGGCGAACCCCGGCAAAGGGCTGCTGACGGCCGGAGCAACGTGCCTGGGCGGCCTCTTCGTGATTGCCATGTTCTGTCATGGCCGGCTCGCTGCGAGCAAGCCCGAAGGCAGCGGCGTCACCTCGTTCTATCTCTGCATCTCGGTGGGAGGCGCGATGGGCGGGTTATTTGTCGGTCTCGCCGCGCCATTCTTATTCGCCGATTTTCGCGAGTTGCAGGTGGGCGTCGCGATCTGCCTGGCGCTGAGCCTCCGGATCCTGTTCGGCTACCGTTCGCCATGGTTTCCGGTGGCCTGCGCCGGAGTGGCAATGGTCGCTCTGCACGTTTTCGCCGATATGCCGAACCCGGACGGCGTCCTGCTTTTCAAGGGCCGCAATTTCTACGGAACCGTTGTGTTGCGGCAAACCAGCAGCGTTCGCACGCTGCTCCACGGAATGACCGTGCACGGCAGCCAGTTCCTCACCGCTCACGAAGATATCGCCCGTGACGAGCCGACTACCTACTACGGCCGGCGATCGGGCGCCGGCATCGCCCTCCAGCGAGCCTCGGCCCCGCAACGGGTCGGTGTGGTCGGACTCGGCGCTGGCACCCTCGCCGCATACGGGCGTCCCGGCGACACCTACCGTTTCTACGAAATCAACCCGCTGGTGGACGAACTGGCGCGCTCTCGGTTCAGCTTCTTGAAGGATTCCGGCGCCAGCGTCGAAACCATCCTCGGCGACGCTCGGCTCTCCCTCCAAAGCGAGCCCCCTCAGGATTTCGATACCCTCGTACTCGATGCTTTCTCCGGTGACTCCATTCCCATGCACCTGCTGACTCGCGAGGCCTTCCAATGCTACTTCGGCCACCTCAAGCACGACGGCATTCTGGCAGTACACATCAGTAATCGCTATCTGGACCTCGCTCCGGTGGTCGCCAATCTGGCCGGCGCTTTCGGCCGCCGCGCATTGCGCGTGGCATCGTCAGGCGATGCCCGGCGCGGCCTGACGCCAGCCTCCTGGATGCTCGTCGGCCCCGAGAGCGCATTTCTCGTAGAAACACAAAAGCGCGCCGCCGGACAATTTGTAACTGCCGAAGCGAATCGCCTGTGGACCGATCGCTACAGCAACATCCTGGGTGTCCTGCGGCGGCTGGGAGGCGCTAGATAGGGGCTCGTCGGCAGGGTTCTGCCGCCGGCTCTATGTGGCTGCATCATGGTGGTCGTCAGGGGCAACGACGCCGAACTGGTCTGCAACGAGTGCGGCGCTGTGGTGGGCGTGGTCCAGGTCGGCATTCTGCGTGATCTGGTCTCGCTCATACCGGACGCGGCCTGAACACGGGATCTACGCGGTATGGATAAGATTGCTCTGTTTTCCATTCATGTTCACTCGTGCTTATTCGTGGCCCAATGTTGTTTTTCCACGATCTCCCGAATCTCCGAGATCGTCCGCTCCAGTTCCTCGCCCGTCGAATAGAGGTGGCGCGACGCGGACGCCGGCACCCGGCCGGCCCGCTGCCTCCGAAAGACGGCGACGTGCGGTGGAATCGCCACGGCCATTACGATTCGCACATCCCGGAAGTCTTCCCGTTGGTGACGTTCTCGGGCAAGTTGTGGGCGGCGAATGAAATGGGCCACGGAAGAACACGGATGAACACGGAATAAACAAAGCAAGTGGACTGATCTGAGCTTATTCGCGTGGGAAGGTGGCTTTCATCCGTGTTTATCCGTGTTCATCCGTGGCCCAGTTTTCTTTTCCACGATCTCCCGAATCTCGCCGACGGTGCGCTCCAGTTCCTCGTCGGTTGAATAGAAATGCGGGGCCACGCGGACACCCGCAAAGCAGACGCCTCATTGCGGTGGCCTTGATCGGCTCATACGGTGCTGGTCCCCTCACGTCTCACATCGGGACCGCTGGCATACTTCGGCAGTCCGCAATGGACACACTTCCGGGCAAAGAAGCCATGGTTGGACCACCACGTGGCGGCAAACCACTTGTTGCATCTGGGACACCGCCAGGAGGACAACAGAAACCCGACTACCACCATCGCAACCATCCAAATGCCCGCCAGGATGAATGCTGGAACAGCGGTGCGGAATACCTTCTCGATCACTACGCCAACGGGGAACATCACCGGCACGAAGCCCACAAAGAGGGCGACATAAACAGTTCTCAACTGCCGATATCGTAACCAGCGCTGTTGGTAGTCGTTGCCGATACCCATCTGATGAGGACTGACCTGTTTTCATCCGTGTTTATTCGTGTTCATTCGTGGCCCAACGTTGTTTTTCCACGATCTCCCGAATCTCCCCGACGGTCCGCTCCAGCTCCTCGTCCGTCGAATAGAAGTGCGGCGCCACGCGGACGCCGGCGCCCGGCCGGTAGTCCACCAGCACCTCGCGGCGAATCAGCTCTCGGGTCACTTGCTTGCCTTCAGGCACATCCAGAATCACTACGCCGCCGCGCCGCCGGGGATCGCGCGGCGTGTTCACCCGCAGGCCCGCGGCTTCGGCCAGCCCGATCAGGCGGGTGGTCTGCCGGATGGATTTTTCGCGGATCGCGGGAACCCCGATCTCGTTGATGATCTCGTAGCCCGACCGCGCCGAATACAGCGCCGGCACGTTGGGCGTGCCGTTCAGGAAGCGGAAGGCGTTGCCCGCGAAACGGATCGGCCCGCCTTCGAACCCGAATGGCTCCTCGTGCGCCATCCACCCGGTGGCGATGGGCTGCAACCGGTCCCAGAGGTCGCGCCGGACGTATAGGTAGCCCGCACCCGGCCCGCCGCAGAGCCACTTCACCGACCCGCCGGTGGCGAAATCCACGTCCAGCTCGCGCACGTTCACCGGCACCGTGCCTGCCGATTGATACAGGTCCGCGATCACCATCGCACGTTCACCGGCACCGTGCCTGCCGATTGATACAGGTCCGCGATCACCATCGCGCCCACGGCGTGCGCGCGCTCGACGATGGCCGCGAGGTCCTGCACGTATGAGCTGCGGAACGCCACGTGGGAGACGGAGACGAGTTGCGTCTCTTCGTCGACGGCGTCGAGCAGCAGCTCTACCGGCAGCGTGAGGCCATCGGGCGTCGGCACGGTCACGACGCGGGCGCCGAGGCGCGCCAGGCCGTGATACACGTAGTCGTTCGACGGAAAGTTCAGGCCGTCGGTCAGCAGCTTGTTGCGGCGGCCCGACCAATCGAAGCACGAAGTCACCACCGACTGGCAGATGGAGACGTTCTGCTGCATGACGGTTTCGCCTTCGCCCGCGCCGATGATGCGGCCCACCAGGTTGCCGACCGTGACCGGCATGTCCCACCAGCCTTCTTCCCACGCGCGTATGCCGCGGCTGGCCCAGGTGTCGGCGAACTCCTGCATGCGGCCGGCGGCGCGCTGCGGCATGGCGCCCAGCGAGTGGCTGATCATGTAAGTGGTGTGGCCGAGGATGGGGAACTCTTTGCGCCACGCCAGCAGGGCGTCATCTATGGCAACCATGGCTACTATCGTACCGTCAGTTCGAAATCCAGCACCAGCACCAGCGCGTCGCCGGTCACGCGGATTTCGGTGACGTTGAAATTTCGCAGCTCCCGCTGATACGCGTTCGGGCCGCCGGGGTCTTCCAGAAGCTTCCGCGCCGCCGGTTTGATCGAGAGGCGAAGGTCGCGGCCCAGGTTGGTCTTCATCACGGCGCACACCTGCCGGATGTAAAAGCCGGTCTTGCCATCGCTCGCCACCACCACGTCTTTCAGGCCGATGTTTCCGTCGTCGTGGTATTGCGGGGTAGCGGTGATGGTGAGGTCGAACGCGTCGCCCAGCCCCACGCACTGTCCCAGGAGGTTGGCCGCCGACCGGCCCGAGAACCGCGTGTGGATCACCAGCCTGCCGGCGTAGCCCTCGACGCGCGGCTTTTCGAGGTAGGCGAAATTGCACTTGGTGTTGCGCTTGCCGACGTAGCGGCGGCCTTCCTGCGTGAAGACCTGCTCCGTCAGCATGCGCTCCAGGGCGCCAAACTGGATGCGGAGATCCACGGCAGGCACGGGGGCCGACAAGCAGAGGAAGGCCATGAGAAATCGCTGCATCACGGCAAGAATATCTTAGCACTTCCGCGCTAAAGCCGGGACACAGTTCCCACGGTCGCGGCTCGGTTGTTATAGTTTCCCCATGGACCTGACCGACTACACGTTCACCTCCGATCTGTCGCGTGCTTCCACCATCCCGGCGCGATGGTACACCGACGCCGCGTTCCTCGAAGCCGAGCAGCGCGCGGTCTTCGGACGCACCTGGCAGGCGGTGGGACATGCCGATTGGGTGGCTGCTCCGGGCAGTTACTTCGCCTGCGAAATCACCGGCGAGCCGATCCTGGTGGCGCGCGGCAAGGACGGCCGCCTGCGCGCGTTCTCCAACGTGTGCCGCCACCGCGGCTCGCTGCTGGCAGAGGGGCAGGGGCAGGCGTCCGCGATCCGCTGCCCCTATCACGCCTGGACCTACTCGCTCGACGGCCGCCTGCTGAGCCAGCCTGAATTCGAGGGCGTGGAAGATTGGGACCGCTCGAAGGTCTGCCTGCCGCAGTTCCAGGTGGAGGCCTGGGGCCCGTTCGTGTTCGTCAACTTGGATCCGCAGGCGCCGCCGCTGGCCGAAGTGCTGGGGGCGATCCCCGGCGAGATTGCGCGGATCGGATGCCCTCTCGGGGAGCTGAGGTCATCCTGCCGCCGAGATTACGTGATCCAGTGCAACTGGAAAGTCTACATCGATAACTACCTGGAGGGCTATCACCTTCCCGCGGCCCACCCCGGCCTCAACCGATTGCTGGATTACTCGCAGTATCGCGTCGAAACGTTCCGCACTTACTCCTCGCAGATTGCGCCGATGCGAGACGCCGTAGCGGCCGCCCTTTACTATTGGATCTTTCCCAACTTCATGCTCAATGTGTATCCCGACAACCTGAGCAGTAACATCATCCTGCCGATGGGTCCGGACCGCACACTGACTATCTTCGAATGGTTCGGATACGGCGGCGAGGTGGCGCAGGCCGCCATCGACTTCAGCGACGAGATCCAGCGGGAGGACATTAGGATCTGCGAATCCGTGCAACGCGGCCTGCGCTCGCGGAACTACAGCCAGGGGCGGTTTTCCGTGAAGCGGGAGAATGGCGTGCACCACTTCCACGGGTTACTGGACGAGTATCTGAGGAAGTAACAACCGCTCCCTTACGGTCGAGGCTCCGATGCGCTCTCAGAGCCGCGACCGTGACTCGCCCTTAGCGAGCGAGGGAGCGGTTGCCGATGACAGGGCCTTACAGCTTGCGGCGGGTCTTCAAGTCGAACTTGTCGCCGGCGGACAGCAGGTAATACCGCTTGCCATCCGGTCCCGGCTTGTAGTTGGGGTCGTGAATGAACACCTTGCTTTTGCCGATCACCTCGAACGTGCTCCGCTCGACCACGATGGCGGTACTCTCGTCGATGCCGATGCCCAACAGCTCGGGATGCTTGTCGATCACCTGGTCCAGATCGTTCTCGCGGTGCCGCACGATGACGTGTTGATCGACCGCCGAATTGCGCAGGAAGCCCATGCCGATTTCATGCCCGGGGGCCATCATCACGGAGTTGCCCTCCACCGCGCCGCGCACCAGGTACGAGCCCTGAATGGTGGCTCCGGCGGAGCTTCCCCCGATGACGCCGCCGCGCTTCAACACGCGGAACAGTTCCTTCTCCGTGCGCGTATTCAGGTACGCATCGGCGATGCGCCATTGCCGGCCACCCTCGAACCAGACGGCGCGGGCGGCTTCGAGAGGCGCAACGAACTCCCTGGAGTCGGCCACCTTGCGGTCGCGCGTGTGGAGGATGGTGACGTTCTTGACACCGGCCTTGGCCAGGAAGGTGTTGGCGGCGGTGATGCGCGGCTCGCCATCCTCGGCCGTGGGGACGAACACCATGGGGGCATCCTTTCCGCCTCCGAGCTGGATGAAGCGCTGGACGATATCGGGGGTGAGCTGACCGCCGCCGACAATCACCAGGGATCCGTGGGAGGGTCCGATCGAAGCGGCGAAAAGAGTGCCCGCGCATAGAGCCAACGCAGAAAACCGGAGAGGAGCCATCAAGGGTATTGTAGGATACGCGCGCCGGCGGGAGCACCAACTCCATCCGGACCACGTGTAACGCCCAACTGGCGAATGCGGCGGCCTCGGCATCCTGGTATGTTGACCGCGAGGTTCGGTGCTGCCGACAGACCGCTTGCCATCGGAGCCACGACCGTGAGGGAGTGGTGCTTGGAGCACAACATCAGGCGGTCAGAGCCTAGCACTACTGTGTTACAAAAGTGGGGCAGCCAATCATGGCTTCCGCCGGCTTTTAGCCGGCGCGTCCCGCGTGCGAAGATTCGTGTTCGGCCGGGAGGCCGCCTGAAAGGCGGCTGCAGGCCGGATTGCCTGCCCCACAAGCTCGGCAGCCGGTCATGTTCTTAAAGCTGACATGGGATCGACGCGCGCGGCTTTGCGCGCGGGCAGGTAACCAGCGGCGAGCGCGACCGCGAGAAGCGCGATCGATGCGCCGGCAAAAACCGCCGGGTCTATCGGCGCAACCTCAAACAGGACACTCTTCCATGTGCGGGTAAGGCACGCCGACGCGATCAAAGCCGCCGCGACCGCGGCGATCGCGAGGAAACCGATTTCACGCAGCACCATAACCAGAATGTCTTTCGGGCAGGCGCCGAGCGCCAAACGAATCGCAATCTCCTGCGCGTTGACTCGTAACGTACGACATTACGCCATAGACACCGGCGGCCGAGAGAAGCACCGCAATGACTACGAATAGCACGAAGAGGTCCGCAGTGAGACGGGGTCCGGCAGTGCTTTCCCGGATGGCCGAATCCATAGTCCGGACATCGGAAACTGGTTGATCGCGATCGACGGCGAGAACCTCGTCCCTGACGGAGCTGGATAAGCTCGCCGGTGGAACTTCCGTGCGCACGACCAGGAACATCAGCGAAGAGGGGAATTGCTGGTAGGACAAATAGATCTCGGCGCGCTCCCGATCGTTCAGTCCGGTTTCCTTGATGTTCCCGGCAACCCCGACGACCGTCAGCCAACGCTTCATCGGGTCGGCTTCGGCGACCCACGGGGCGGGCGAGCCTGAGAATCCCGGCCGGATCTGCTNNCCGGGCAGCGGTTTGATTCACGACGACGGCGCCCGCCGAATCCGGCCCGTCACTTTCGGCAAGGTCGCGGCCCTCCACAAAAGGGACTCCCATCGCTCGCAAGTAACCAGGGGTTGCGATCCGGTAGTCCACTACGACCGGCGGTTCGCCAGGCCCTCGCGTTCGGCCCCGTACTTCGAGATCGGTTCCAACGGTGATGCCCAGGAACGGCCGGAAATTCACCGCCGCCGCGGTGCGGACTCCGGGCAACGCATCCAAACGGCGAACCACTTCCCGATAGAAGTTCGCGATGCTGGCACGGCCGGGATACTTCGTCTTGGGGAGCCACACCTGCATGGTCAAAAGGTGGTCCTGGCGAAAACCGGGATGGATGCTTTCCAGGCGCCACAAGCTTTTCAGCAACAATCCCGCGCCAACCAGCAGCACGATGGATAATGCCAGCTCGGAGATCATCAACAGCCGTCCGGCTCGCACGCCGCTGGGTGAAGATGGCGGCACTCTTAATGCTTCTACGCCGGCCGCCTGGAATGCGGGAGAGAGACCAAACACAATGCCGGTCAATAATGCGATGGCGAGAGTGAATCCGAGCACGGGGCCATCCATAACCGGAACCATCGAGCGGTACGTGGGAATGCGCGGCAACAGGGGCGTCACGGCGTGGAGACCCCACCGGGCCAGCAACAGCGCCAGCCCGGCTCCGGCCATTGCGAGCACCACGGTTTCCGTCAGCATCTGCCGCACCAACCGCCCGCGGCCGGCGCCGATGGCCGCGT
>OMOG01000047.1:0-8478 GCA_900290305.1 Candidatus Sulfopaludibacter sp. SbA4 | reverse complement strand
CGATGGCCGCGCGGATGGCTATTTCTCTCCGCCGCGCCGCAGCTCGCGCCAACAGCAGGTTGGCTACGTTGGCGCAGGCTATCAAAAGGACCAGAGCCACGGCGCCGAAGAGAATCAGAAGAGCGGAGCGCAGGCTTCCGGCATTCGAGTTGAAGTACCGGCTGGGATAGATCGGGACGATGCGCGCGCCCCAGCCGGCATTGGTATCGGGATGGCTGCGTCCCAACCTTCCCGCTATGGAGTCCATTTCCGATTGCGCTTGCGCCATCGAAACGCCCGGGGCGCGCCGGCCGAAGACCATGACGGAGTGATCGTCGCGGGTGTTAAATTCATGGTCCACGGCCAGAGGCATCCACAGTTCCAGGTCGGGCTGCAAAAAGCAGAAATCCGCCGGGAGTATCCCGACCACCGTAAAAGGGTTTCCGTCGATGCGAACTTTTGTGCCGAGGATGGCGGGGTTGCCGCCGAAATGGCGCTTCCAAAGGCTGGACGCGAGTATGACCACCTGATCGCGCCCCGGCGTCTCCTCGTCGGCCTGGAATCCGCGGCCCATGGCGAGATCGATGCCCAACATGGAGAAGAAGGCAGGGGAAACGCGCACGCCGCGGACGGACTCCGGGAGGTCCCGGCCACCGGCATTGTGGTCGAAGGGGCCCCCCTCGGGCCCGGCCAAGGAATAGTACCAGTTTCGCCACGCCGCCATCTGGTCGAACGCGCGGGTTTGTTGGCGCCAGTCCAGGAAGTTGCCGGGTGATGGATTGATATCGAGGTCCGGTCCGGCAGTCTTGCGGTGGACATCGAAAACGATGGCGAGCCGGTCCAGGTACTTGAAATTCGGCGGTGACAGCAAAACATTGTGAATCACGCTGAAGATGACCGTGTTCGCTCCAATCCCCAGTGCCAGGGTGAGCAGCGCGGCGGATGTGAATGCGGGCGCCTTCCGCAAGGTGCGGAGTGCGTATCGAATATCCTGAAAGAGGGGTCGCATAGAATCAGGTCGCGGTTGTGCCAAGAGGCAGGGAAGAGAGGGCGCGCAGCCGATCCAGAATCAAATCCACATCCGCCCGCCCGGTTCTGTAGTTGGCCACACACGCGCGAATTCCCAGAGTGCCGCGGATCCCGACCGGGCCGAGAATTGCCGTGCCTTCTTCGACCAGGCGGGCCAGAATCCGCCGGTTGTCCGCGTGGCGGACGCGAAAGCAGACCGCGCTGAGCGTGACCGGCGCCAGCAGTTCCAGGTACTGGTCCGCCTCGACTCTTTGAGCCATGTAGCGGGCTATCTCGAGCGTGTGCTCCACGGCCTCCACGAAGGCCCTCACGCCAAATACGCGCAGCGCGCACCAGATCTTGAAAGCCTTGAAGTTCCGCGAGAGCTGCGGGCCATAGTCCAGGAAATTGGTCAACAGCGGGTCCTCTTCCACCGTCAGGTAGGAGGCCGCATAGCGGAACGCTCGCCGCAGGTTCTCCCGGTCGCGAACCAAGATGCAGCCCGCTTCGAGGGGCGCAAACAGCAGCTTGTGCGGATCGATGGCCATGGAATCGGCGCGCGCGCAGGGCAGCAATTGCGGCCTGATTTCGCCGCTCAGGACATACAGCGCGCCATAGGCCCCATCCACGTGCAGCCACAGGCTCTCGCGCCCGCAGAAATCGGCCAGCGCATCGATCGGATCGATGGCGCCCGTGTTCACCGTGCCGGCGGTCGCCACCACGCAGAACGGCGTGCGGCCCGACTCGCGATCCTCCCGCACGGCCTCGGCCAGCAGGTCGACGCGCATGCGAAACTGGCCATCGACCGCGATCTTGCGCACATGATCCAGCCCGATTCCCAGAATCACCGCGGCCTTCTCCACCGAGCGGTGCGCCTCGGCGGACGCATAAACCACCAGGGGTGAAGCTTGCCCTTGGAGGCCTTGCCGCTCGAAATCCTCGCGCCCCCGATCGCGCAACGCGGTGGCCAGCGCGATCAGAGTGGCCATCGACCCGCCGCTGGTCAGGATTCCGCCGGCCGATTCGGGAAATCCGAAAAGGCCCGCAAGCCACGCCAGCACGCTTCGCTCGATGACGCTGGCCGCCGGCGAAAGCTGCCAGAAATTGCAGTTCTGATTGAGGGCTGCGGCGATGGCTTCGGCAAAGGGAGCGATCCCGTTGGGCGGCGGTAAGACGTAAGCCAGAAATCGCGGATGCGCGATGGCCGTAGAATTGGGGACAACCTCAGAAGCGATCTCTTGAAACAGGCGATCGATGCCGATTCCGTCCTCCGGAAACGGCTGCTCGAGAAGCTTGGACAGCGCCGGACGATCCAGTTTGGGGAAGACTGGGCGAGTTGCCGGAGACTGCTCGAGCTCACGCAAGAATGCCGTCAGTAGCTCGCCGCCGCCGGCGATCTCGCTATCGCTCAGATTGAGTCCGGGCACCCACCTATTCTACTTGGGGGCTGCGGCATCGGCGATAAAGCTTCCCAGATGACTTGGGCTGCGCGGTCCGGTCTCGGGTTCCGCTTGGCGGCAACGTCCCAGATCGCGACTCAACCGGGCTTTGCTGGTGGGAAGGAGATTCCGCACCGGATCGTCCGGGGTGGAGTCACGGCGTTCCGAAGGCGAGGCAGGCGAGCCCACGACGTCGGGCTTGGAAATCTTCGTTTCGATTGAAAACACACCACCGAGGCGCTCGTAGCGCAACTCAGGTATAGTGCGGCAACTTCGAGATTCCGTATCCAACCTCGGCTTAACTTAACAAAGCGAGGACCGAGTGGAAAGCGCTCTAACGCTGGAACATCTCTTCTTGAACACGTTGCGAATGATCCGGACGATAATCGTGGCTCGCCAGCAAGCGTATGAAGGCCCCAGGCGAGCTTACCGCCGCATCCAGCCAGTCGTTCCTCATGAGCGTCACCAACAAGGCACAGGATCGTGCCTGACAGTTTATCGACCGCTCAGGATTGAACTCAATATCCGTGAAGCCTGCGTACTGGAAAATATGGCGCCGGAGCCACTCCCGGTGCTCATAAAGAGCCGTTATGTAAAGCCAGTCGTAGAAAGCCGTTTTCGGCTCAAGGGGAAACCAGAGATTCTCGAACTTGAATCCCTTGAGCGGGCCGGATTCCCTCAAGCGAAGGTCGCGCTTAGCGTCCCTGACATCTTCAACGGTATAAAGGTCGGTGTAAGGGCCGCCGCGCTCGAACACTTTGCTTCCCTGGAATGCCTTCTCAAGCTGGAGTCTCCCAATCTGTTCGCTCTGAACCATGAGATTGAAGGCGCTTAGCCGCTGCCCGACCTTCTCCTCGGATTTAGTCGAGACCTCCAGGAGAGGCGCATAACCCGCGCGGGCTGCCGACTCATGCAGGGAAATGATGTTCTTTTTCTTCTGTGATGGTGCAAAGCCGGGATGCCATGTGAGGCGCATCGAGAGCTCTTTCACCAGTTCGGGACTATCGGGAGCCGGGACGAAGATCGGTCGCTCAGCCATTGGAAAGGTTCCTTATGAGGTCCAGAGGTATAGCCCTCGGAACTAGAATTTCATATTTTTCGGCTGCCTGCAATCGTCGCTGTATTTGCGGGTCGCTCCAGTTGGTGCGGGTGTACAGCACTTCGTAGTCAACCATCTCTCGCGCCTCCTCGATGGTATGGAACGTGATTCCGCTGGTATTCGCCATTCCCGGCACAAAAAGCACACCGTCCCAATGGATCACGCTAGCGTGCACCTGCAAGAAGATGCTGTCCTCGATCCGTCCTTCTTGACGCGCCACGTACTCCATCGGGTGATTGCTCTTGAAGCACAAATGCACATATCGATGCAGGTTCCTGCGACGGTCAACGAGCCGACTTCCCTCATCGCTCCCTGGCGCCGGAATCTTGACCCCACGCGCTTCCAGCTCTGCTAGCGGAAACAGGCCGCCCATGTCTCGAATGAGCTGCAAGTTTCGCCGGTCGGTGAAGTGGTAGAGAAAAGGGATTCGGCGGAGTGGGTCGATCTCCGGCATACAAGTCAATGGTACTTTTCTTAACGCTCATTCCGCCACGGGAACAAAAAGAGATAACGCGCCCCATTCAGGGACTTCGACCAAACGCAACCTGCCGTCGAGGCGGAAGCCGGATTCCTTTATGAAGCCCCGCCTGTTGGAGATTTTAGGGAAGGCCCACTCTCGCATGACACCCCCGGGTCGGTCCTCTCGGGGCAAAAACCGTTTCGAAGCTATCGCGTAGGTCGATAGCTCGTAAGCTATGGAAAAGATATATGTCGAGACGGGACTCGAACCCGCGTATCCAGACTGGGGCAGCCTGGCCTCCTGGTAGCTGGGCTTCGCGGAAGGTCCAGTAGCAGATCTCGGCATAGCTGGCGACAACAGCCCTCGCACCAGGAATGCCTGAGCCGGGGCCAGAAGCGGCCTTCTGGGAAGTCGCAACCGGACGGGAGCCGGCACTGGGTCGCGCGCCTCCTGGGTCATCTTCGTCTTTACCCTTCCTGCCGCAGAGCCGTGGCGGGGTCGGTGCGGGCGGCCTGCGCGGCGGGCAGCCAGCAGGCCAGAAGAGCGGCCGCGAGCGCCAGCACAATGACACCGGCGTAGACCGTGAGGTCGCGCTCGCTCATGCCGAAGAGCAGACTGTGCAGCAGACGCATGGCCGCCAGCGAACCGGCGAGGCCGAGCGCCAGGCCAGCCAGGGCCAGCGCCGCGCCTTGCCGCAGCACCAGACCGCGCAGAGCGCCTGCCCGGGCGCCGAGTGCGGCGCGGATGCCCAGTTCCTGGGTGCGCTGCGAGACCCAATAGCCAATGACGCCGAAGAGCCCGAGCGCGGCCAGCAGCGCGGCGAGCGCGGCGAAGGCCACCGTCAGGGCCATGGGCAGCCGGGGCGTCGAGACCTGCTCGTCCAACGAGGTCTTCATGCTGCGGATGAGGAAGGCCGGCACGTCCGCGTCGAGCGCTTTCAGCGCGGCGCGCACGGCGGGGATGAGGGCTTCCGGTGGCACGTGCGTACGCAGCACCAAAAACATCGTGCTCAGGCTCTGTTGCCGGTAAGGAAGGTAGAGTTGGTTCTCGTACTCGTCCTCCGGCCCCCCGTGGCGGATTTTGCGGACCACACCAACGATGCGGCGCCAGGGTCGGCTGGGGCTCTCGCGGATCTGCTGCCCGATAGCGCTTTGTCCCGGCCAATACGTCTCGGCCAGCAGGTCGTTGACGATAACCACCGGTTCGGACTGCGGACCGTCGCCTTCCGTGAAGCCACGCCCGGCCAACAGGGGAATCCCGATGGTGGCAAAGTAGCCGGGTGAAGTCATGATGTAGTGGCCGCGGATCCGAGGCTCGCCGGGTACAGGAGTGTGGCCGGCAATCTCGAATCCACCGCCGCTGTATTGCTGGCCCATGGGCAGGTCGGAAACGGAAGCCGCCTTGGCCACGCCCGGCAGCGCTCCGGCGCGCTCGATCAGCTCGGCCCAATAGGCCGCCTTGTTGTCGACGCCCTTGTAGCGGTCGCCGATGAGGCGGATGCGCATGCCGAGGACGTGGTCGGGATTATAGCCGAGAGGGCGATCGAGCAGCGCCAGGAAGCTCTTGCCCAACAGGCCCGCTCCGACCGAGAGCAGGACGGCCAGCGCGATCTCGGCGGTGACGATTCCCCGCAGCAGGCGGCTGCGTCCGAACGAAGGACGAAGACCGCCGGCGGACAGGCGGAAGGTCTCGAATGCCGGCGCGAGGCCGGCCACGAACCCCGCCATCGTGGAGACCAGAAAGGCGGCCAGGAAGATGCGTCCATCGATTGCGAAGGCCCAGTCGAATTGCATGGCACTGGGCATGAGAGCCTTGGCGGTGGCGAGCAGCCAGGCGCCCAGCACACATCCTCCGGCGCTCGAGATGAGGGCCAGGATGATGCTTTCGGCGAGCACCATGCGGTAGAGCCGGAGGCGGCCCGCGCCGAGAGCCGCGCGAATGGCGATCTCGCGCGACTGGCGGGTGGCGCGCGCGAGCAACAGGCTGGCCACGTTGGCGGCGGCGATCAAGAGCAGGCAGGCCGCGGCGCCCACCAGCGCCTGAAACGCGGGACGTGACTTTTCGCGAGTCTCTTTGAGGAGCGGGTCGGCAGTCACGGAGTAACCTTGATAGTTCGCGGGGTGAGCCAGCGCGAGGCGGGCGCTCACCGCGTCCAGGCGCTGCTGCGCGGCTGACAGGGTGAGGCCGCGCGGCAGACGGGCGAAGCAGTCGCGCCACGACGTATCCAGCGAGAAGGGCACCCACGCCTGCACGTCGTAGAACTCCAGCGGAAGGAAGCGCGGCCCCGAAACGCCGACCACCGTGTGGGGCTTGCCGTTGAGCGTGAGGCTCTCGCCGACAATCGCGGGATTGCCGCCGAAGCGGCGCTGCCAGAGCCCGTAACTCAGGACCGCGACCTGGTCGTGCCCCGGCTGATCCTCGTCAGGAGCGAAGGCGCGGCCGGCGGACATGGGCTGGTCGAGGACGCGGAAGTAATCGGCGGTGACGACGAGGCCGCGCAGGACTTCGGCTCCGTCGAAGCCGGGGAGGCTCTGGCCGGTCCAGTTGAACTCGGCGTAGTCGGTGAGGGCGGTGGCGTCGAACAGGCCGGTTTCGCCGCGGTAGTCGCGGAAATCGATACTGGTGCCGCCCGTGCGGCCTTGGCGGCGCCAGTTCAAGGTGACGAGACGCCCGGGTTCGCGGTAGGGAGGCGGAGCGGCCAGGACGGTGTGGGCCATGGTGAAGACGGCGGTAGCAGCGCCGATGCCGAGGACGAGGGTGCCCACGGCGAGGAGCGACGTGCGGGGGTTGCGGCGTATGCGGCGCAAGGCTTCGCGGACGTCGTCCTTCAGGCTGAGAAGGACCATCGCTTATAAAGACGCGGATTCCGGGAATTCGTTGACGAGAAATTCGGAGATTCGGGGCCGGAAACATCAGCAACCGAAACAAGCGTCGACACGAGTGTCGACGCGGCAGACTGAGAGTCTGCGCCACAGAGCCGACCAGGGGGCGGCTGCGGGCCAGGGGGGCCCGCCCCACCGGATCGTTGTAGTACAAAGGCAAACGTTACTGGACGTCGAAGTCCGTCGAGCGGACCATCTGGCGGCCCGCGGAGTCGGCCGCGGTCATCTCCAGGCGATAGGCGCCGGCGGTCAGACCCTGCAGCGGGAGCTTCAGCCCGACAGCCACCACCGGGCTGCCTGGGCGAACAAAGTTGTCCACCGGCACGCCGCCCGAATCGAGCTTCTGCGCACCGCTCTGCCGCTCCACCACCTTCAGCTCGACACTTAGCTTGGGCGGCTTTTCGTCCTGCAGCAGCGGGTCGTAGACCTCCAGGTAGATGCCCACGTTGTCGGTGGCTTTGAACGTGGAGGTGCCGCTGGGCGGGAATTGGAACGGGGCGGGGTTCGCCGGAACGATCAGCAGCGTGCGGCCTTCGAGCAACTGGGTGTCCATGTGGGCTTCCTGCTCGGTGACGCGATGGAAATTCTTGCTCAATGCCACACCGCTGATCATGAACTGTTTGCCGTCATAGGGGTCGATGTTGAGCGGAACTTCCACCTTTCCGAAGCCCTCGCCGCCCGAGCTGAAGGTTACCTTGAGCGTGTATTTGCCGGATGCCACGTCCACCTGGTTCTCGTAGTGGTAGGGCGTTTCGGCAAATTTCTCCACTTCCTTCTTGTCCTCGAAATCCAGCTTGACGGTATCGCTGAAGCGGCCGGCCACTTCGGCATTGGGCCGGTAAATGAGTCCGAGGACATTCATCTCGGCATGCATCTTGCCCTTCACCTTGTCGAACTTGATGTCCGCGCCGGGAATCTCGATGGCCACATTGATGCGGGCGGTATCGGGCGAGGTGTAAAAGAACGGGGCCGTCATGGAGGCGGCAATGGTGCCTTTTTCATCTCCCACGGCGCGGGTTTCCAACTGGCGTTCGGCGGGCTTTCCGGCCAACGGGTCGACGGTTTTGACGTTGCAATAGTAGGTGCGGGCGCGCACGTTCATGCCGCCGTGATTCACCTTGACCTTGAGGTTGTGGCAGGTTCCCACCTCGGATTCGGGAGGCGTATAGCCCAGGATGTAGTATTCGTTCTGCTCCTTGGTGATCTTCTCCATGCCGCCGAGCAGGTCGTTGGTGTTGACGATCACGAAGCCGCCGGTGCCTTCGGCGAGCATGTAGAGCACCTGCTGATTGGTGGTGGCGCTTTCGGGGAAGCGCGGAAGCAGCACGTCGGAGGGCCGGCCGAAACGGCCATTCGGGTTGTTCAGGGGAACCGAACCGCCACCGCCACCGCCGCCGCCCCCTGTGCCGCCGGTTCCGGTCCGCCCGCCCNNACCGCCACCGCCGCCGCCCCCTGTGCCGCTGGCTCCGGTCCGCCCGCCCGCGGAACTGCCGCTCGGGGCGGTACCGCCGGCTGCACCCGTTCCTCCGCGGCCGCCCGCACCCGTGGCGCCACCGCTCATTCCGCCGCCGCCCCCGGTCCGGGCGCCGCCGCCACCGGCAGCACCACCGC
>OMOG01000013.1 GCA_900290305.1 Candidatus Sulfopaludibacter sp. SbA4 | reverse complement strand
TCGGGATCGAGGCCGGCGAAGCGGCTGGAGGTTGACTGGGTAGATGGAATGGTCGCCAAGAATGAGCCCCCCTCCACAGTTTATACGAAGGTCGGGCGGCGTCCAGCAAGCTGCGGAGATTGACCCCCTGCTCACCCCAATCGCGCGTAGATCGTCTTGAGATCGTGCTCGAATTCCTCACGGTCGTATTGGGCGGGGATTTTATGCGCACGGACATAGGATTGCATTTCCCGGATGCTCACGCCCGCGTCCCGTGCGGCGCGGGCCATGCTGGTCTTCTCCTGTCCGTACTGCTTCGCGTAATACTCGAGCTTCCACTGGTCAATGGCGTGGCTGAGGAGTTTTCGGACCGTAGTGGACCGGTCACTTTGTTCGATGCGCTCGATCCGTTCCAGATCTCGAACGAGGCCCTTGGGTAATCGTGTGCCGACAATAATTTCGTGTTTCATTGCTTCGCCTCCCGCGCCTTTTTCAATATTACCGCTACGACCGTTGGCGAGAGCCAGAGGACTTTGGTGAGGTCCGCAAGTCGATCCTCAAGCTCGGAAAGGGTCAAGTGCTTGCGCAAGTGCGCCTCCAGGAGCACGCCCGCCGTTGCTTTCCACGGCGCTTTCCCCTACGCTGAAGTCATGGAAGTACATTTCAACCCTGACCTGCAAGCCAAGCTCGACAAGCTGGCAACCGAAACCGGGCGCCCAACTGCTGAACTGGTTGAGGATGTCGTCGCCGGATATTTTGACGAGCTCGTGGACGTGCGCGAGATGCTCAACAGCCGTTACGACGACCTGAAAAGCGGCAGGGTGAAGCCTATCCCCGGCGACGAGGTTGAGGCCTACTTCCGCGAAAAGAGCGCCGTTGCGCGTCGTTTGCAGCCCGGTTCATGACTGGATATGACTTCCACCCGGAAGCCCGCTTTGATTTGGACGAGATTTGGGAATTCATTCGCGCGGATAATCTCGACGCCGCCGACCGGATGATTGCGGAAATCCTCAGCCGCATTCGTGCATTGGTTCCGTTTCCCGGTCAAGGTCATAGACGCCCGGACCTCACCTCGCGGCCTTTGCGCTTCATTCTGGTACGTGAATATCTGATTGCCTATGCGCCGGATGAGAAGCCCCTGTGGGTTGTCGCGGTCATGCACGGCCGGCGCAGTCCGCGCGTGATGGCCGCAATCCTGAGAAGCAGAGAAGGAAGAGCCTGAACGAGGCCGCGACCACGGGACTCCCGAGATGGCCGAGCGGCTGTCGAAGCCTTCGGCGGCAGCGCCCAATGGTAAATGGCGGCGATTCAGGCGGCGTCCATGAAGCTGCGCAGGTCGCTCTCCTGGATGTCGGGGAGGCCGGGGGCGACGTTGTCGAGCTTGCCTTCGCGCATCCAGCGTTCCAGGCGATCGACGAGGCCGAACAGGTGGTCGAAAGAATCGACGATGAAGAGCAATGGCTGGTAGCGATCGATCTCGGCGACCTGATTGACGACCCACTCCATCTGCAGGGGATAGCGCTGGACTTCGGGGGAATCGATGGCGTGCGCGAGCTCGGAGCAGGAGCTGAGGAGGCCGCTGCCGTAGGCGCAGGCGCCGCGGGGGCCGCGCATGAGGCCGAATTCGACGGTGAACCAGAAGAAGCGCGACATGGCTTTGACGATGTTGGTGAGGCGGCGGGCGCGCTCCTGGCGGTCGCGGACTCCGGCGGTGAGTTCGACGGCGGTGTGGGCGCAATCTCCGAAGCGAACGAGGGTATCGGCGAAGGCTTTCTGGGTGTGCATGGGGACGTGGCCGGCGATGTCGTGGAAGATGTCGGGTTCGGGGAGGTAGTCCATGCGGTCGGGGGGGCGGATGGTGATGGTGGTGGGGAATTCGCGGCGGCGAAGGCAGTCGAAGAAGAGGAAGCCGGGGACGTAGCCGCTGACGGGTTTGGCTTGAAAGCCGGTGAGGGGTTGGAGGCGTTGGTTGATTTCGGAGAGACGGGGGATGCGGTCGGAGGGAAGTTCGAGGACTTCGATTCCGCGCAGGAACGAGGGGTTGGCGTAGCGCTCCCAGCGGGGGCGGATGCGCTGGTAGAGGGCGCGCCAGACCTCATGATTTTCTTCAGAATACAGGTCGTAAGGTTGTGATATATAGAGATCTCCGCGGCTGCGGGCCTCTTCGACAAAGGGGGCATGGCCGGTGGACAGGCCCTGTGGGGTAAGAGTTTGGAACATGATTCCCTCCTCTGATTTCACGGTAACAGAGAACGGGAACATTGACAACCTCTTTTAAGTGGTGCTGATAGTCACGGGCCGATCCTGGAGGGAAGAGGCGATGGACTGGCGGTGGCGGGTACCAACGGGACAACAGTTCCAGACGGTTCCCGCGGCCGTTAACTCTTGGGTACAACCTTGATCTCGGTGACGTAATATGCGAGGTCGTTGACCACTACGGTAGCTTCGATGTGGTCGCCGACATGGAGCTTCTGGAACTCGGCATCGGGTTTCACGGCATACTCCATGGTCATCGGTCCCATCCAGTCGCCGATCTGGCCGGCGGCAATGGTGGCGGTCTTGGCATTCGTGTCGAGTGCTTTGATCTCGCCCTGCATGGGATAACGTCTGGGCTGCGGGCGGGCTCCGCAGCAGGCGAGGAAGAGGGCCAGCAGGAATACGCCAATCGTTCGAGGCATTACCTGCATTTTCGCAAATGCGGAAACCAAACAGGAAAAACCGGCTCAGCGGACCCAGGAGGCACCCATGCGACTTACGCCCGCGGCTCCGATCGGATAGCATTTGCGCACTAACCAAGGTTGCCTTGTGCGGGGCGGGTCGCACTGCTAGATTATCCGTCACGTTCCTTTCAGGCTAACGGGGGGCCCGGCCGTCGGCGACAATTCGGACGGGCCCGCTTTACTTCTCGCCCCCGTTTCTCTGCTAATCTCGAAAAATGTCGTCTACCGCTCCCGCTTTGCGGACCCGCTTTCGCAGCGATCGAATCGTGAACTTCACCGAATCGGTGATTCGCGAAATGACCCGCCTTGCATTCCAGCACGGCGCCATCAACCTGGCGCAGGGATTCCCCGACTTCCCCGCCCCGGAGGCGCTCAAGCGCGCGGCGGCCGAGGCCATCGCGGCGGATGTCAACCAATACTCCATCACCTGGGGCGCCAAGCCTTTCCGCGACGCCATCGCCGCCAAATACCGGCGCACCTACGGGCTGGATTTCGATCCCGAGCGCGAAATCACGGTGTGCTGCGGCGCGACCGAGGGCATGATCGCGTCCTGCCTGGCGGTGTTCAATCCGGGCGACGAGGTGGTGCTCTTCGAGCCGTTTTACGAGAACTACAACCCCGATACGCAGCTCTGCGGGGCCTCGCCGCGCTACGTCACGCTGCACGCTCCCGAGTGGAACTTCGACCGCGACGAGCTGCGCCGCGCCTTCACGCCGCGCACCAAGGCGATCATTCTGAATTCGCCCAACAATCCCACCGGCAAGGTATTCACGCGCGAAGAGCTGGAGTTCATCGCCGGCCTGTGCCAGGAATTCGACGCGTTGGCCATCACCGACGAGATCTACGAGCACATCCTCTACGATGGCGCGGTGCACGTTCCCATCCTGTCGCTGCCGGGAATGCGGGAGCGCTCGATCCTGGTCAACAGCATGAGCAAGACGTATTCGGTGACCGGGTGGCGCGTAGGCTGGGTGCTGGCCCCGCCGGACCTGAGCGATTCGATCCGGAAGGTACATGACTTCCTCACGGTGGGGGCCGCTTCGCCGCTGCAACAGGCGGGCACCATGGCGCTGGCGATGGGCGATGATTACTACACCGCCCTCGCTTCCCAGTACGCCGCCAAGCGCGACCACATCCTGGAGACCCTCGAAGGGGCGGGACTAAGGTGTTTTATTCCACGCGGTGCGTATTATGTCATGACCGATATTTCCGGCCTGGGTTTCGCCGACGACCTGGCTTTTTCCCGGTATCTGATTGAAAAATTGAGAGTTGCGGCTGTACCGGGCTCCAGTTTCTACGCCCACCCGGACCGCGGCCGCCAACAGGTGCGCTTTTGTTTCTGCAAAAAATATGAGACTCTGGAAGAAGCACGGCACCAAATACTGAGGCTTAAAACGACCTGACCTGATTTGTCGGGCGTAAAGACGGTAATGCTTCCACAGTTCTTATTGGCGGAGACCACCGTTCGCGAGGCAGGAACGGGGCCCGATCTCAACATTGGCGATCAGCAAGGCGAAACGCTGATCCTCACCTTGGGAATCACGCGAATCATCGAACAGGAAAGCATCGACATGTCGGTCTGGGGCTCGGCGGACGGGTCCGATTGGGGCGCTAAGCCGCTGATCTCGTTTCCGCAGAAGTTCTATTGCGGCACGTACCAGATTCTGCTCGATCTTTCCGAACCCGGGACCGTCAAGTACCTGCGCGCGAAATGGCAAGTGAACCGATGGGGCAAGGGCGATCCGACGCCGCTCTTCGGGATCTACCTGTTTGTGCAGTCCATGGAGCGGCGCCTGGCCGCGGCGGGGTAAGGCCGGGACAGTTCATCCTCAATCCCGAAGCCGGTTGACCAATGCCAGAGTGGGTTCCCCTGGTTTCGTGGTGAACAAAAGCACGCCGTTCGGTGTCTCTGCTCTCCGCAGAAAACGTACAACGGCAGGACCTGCTGGCCGTACAACCGAACGTGGGTGTCGTACTGCGTGATTATGAATACACTCAAGGGCTGGTCCGATACTATACTTTAAATGCAGATTTTGCTTACCATGTAACGGCTTCACAGGCTATGAAGGCGACTTTCCGCATTTGAGCCGGCGATTACCCGAAGAATGACCACTCGACGACCCTCCGTCATCCAGCCGCTGTGGCGGAATGTCGGTGCGCCCCACCATTCCGATGAAGCCCTAACCAAAACCGCGCCACGCCTGGATCGCCTTCCGGCCTGGACCGTTATTGCCGCGCGGTGAAGAGCTGTATGGCTACGCTTCGCGCGCTGCTGTTGAAAAAGGCTAACGGCAAGATCGCATTCCACGAGTCTATAGAAAGTGAACACGAGGTGACGATTTCTGTTGAGGCCGAAGGAATCGATTCGCTGTCCGCAAACTCGCAAAATCCTATCAGGCCGATTCCGATAGCTTACCCTCGCCTTCATTCATACGAGCTGGACAGCGTGGTGTGTGCGAAACCTGCCCAATTTCGGTCTTACCTTGATCTCTATGGAACACGAACCGTCATTCTTCGGACTGAGACGTGCCCACCCCAGTAACGCCAAATCCGTTGGCGAACCGTACTTCGATGACACAAACCGGCAAGATCAAAGTACTCACGATGCTTACCAGCTTCCATGTGGGCGGCACCGAAAGACAGGTCCTCAACATTTCGGCGGGGTTGGACCCCGACTGCTTCGATCTGCATCTGGCCTGTTTGCGGAACCTCGGCGATCTCCGCAAACATCTTGACCAGGTTGCGCGAATTCCCCGGCCTGTTTTTGACATCGGGCGGCTCTATAGCATTCGCACGATGGTGGAGGCCAACCACCTGGCTCGATACATCCGGAAGAATGCGATTCAGATAGTCCACGCATATGGCCTGTACCCCAACATCTTTGCGGTGCCAGTGGCCCGATTAGCCGGCGCGCGCGTGGTGATCGCCTCGATTCGCGATTGCGGTGACATTTTGAAGCCATGGCAGCGTTGGCTTCAGAGGATTACATGCCGCCTGGCGGATTGCGTTCTGGTGAATGCGGATGCGATTCGCGAGACCCTGATCCGGCAAGGATACCGCCCGGAAAACATCGCGGTCATCCGGAATGGCATCACGCCACAAGAGACGAATCCGGAAAACCGTTCCAGCGTTCGGGACGAGCTGGGCTTGCCTTCCTCGGCCCCTTTGGTCATGGTGCTCTCCCGGCTCAATCCCATGAAAGGGGTTGAATACTTTCTCGATGCCGCCAGCATCGTGGCCGCAAAACTCCCGCAGACCCGCTTCCTGATTGTCGGAGATGGCGCGATCCGTCACGAGCTGCAAGACCGCGCAATTCGCCTGGGGTTGGCTGAGAAAGTAGTATTCACGGGACTTCGCATGGATGTTCCACGAATCCTTGCGGAAATCAGCGTTTCTGTACTGCCATCCTTAAGCGAAGGACTTTCCAATTGTCTATTGGAGTCCATGAGCGCGGGAGTTCCGGTCATTGCCACCAACGTCGGTGGCAATCCGGAGATCGTGGAACACGGCGTCTCGGGCCTGTTAGTACCACCACGGGATCCGCCGATGCTCGCGGCCGCGATGATTACGATGCTGGAAAATCCCGATCTGGCATCCAGGTTCGGCAGCGCAGGTAAGCGGAAAATCGCGGACGCCTTCTCCGTGGAACGTTCCGTTCGAGAGATCGAGCGCCTCTATCGGGAGCTGGTGGACGGCCGCGAGGGCCATCTGCCGTTGGCGGCACAACCCAGATCTTCCGCGAGGATGTCCAGTGATTAACATTTCAGGAGTCAATCCACTATGAGTGCCACCGTAACCGCCATTCAACAACCAAATCGGCCGCAAACCAATTCTATCCAACAGGAGTTGCACCATATCGGCGAAGAACTGATTGCGTCGCTTCCGCCTATCGAAGAGCTTTCCGCCGGGCAAAGGCGTGGCATGATCGCCCGTTATAGCGCCGTGCTCGAAGGAAACTTTATTTACTGGATGACGGGCGCCTATCTGTCGGCGAAATCGGAAGAGGCGCGTTCGATCATCGAGGAAAACCTGCTGACAGAAGTGCGGGATTCTCATCCCAGGATGCTCCGCAAGTTCGCCATGGCCGCGCGTGCGGTCCCGAGCGATTCAGATGCGCTTGCGGTCTTTCCGCAGTTGACAGCGGTCCGCCTATTCATTGGACGGCTCTCCACGGCCCCGATTATCGCGATGATGGCCTTTTTTGAGGGCTTCATCCAAGAGTTCATGGCCTATTTGGCGGATCTTGCAAAGCGGCAGGGATCGGAAGAGCGGGAGTACACGGACGTTCACGGCGTTTGCGATATCGAACACTCGGAGGAGCTCTTTCGCGCTCTGGAAGTGGAGATGGCGATTGCCTCTCAATCTCACGAACCAGCGGATCTTTTTGAGGGAGTATATCTTCTCCGGTCGTTAATCCAGGCTATTATTGCCGATCCGGCCCGATCGGTGACAGCGATTCGGGGTTCTTAGGGAATGTCAATTAGAGCTATAGTCTACTCGGAGATCGAACAGATCCGGCAGAAGCCCGGGAAGCACCTTCCCCAACTTACTGACGACCTGCCGCTAGTGGAATCCGGACTGGATTCCCTTGGCGTCGCGATCCTGGTTACCCGGCTCGAGGACAATTTGGGACTGGATCCTTTCGCCACATCCGGATTCACCTCGCCGCCGGTGACACTTAGAGAGTTCATCCGGCTTTATGAAGACGCCGCTCAACCGTCTTAATTCGATCAGGGACCGGCTGAGTAAAGCCGCCGGCTGTTCAGACCGCTTTCTCTGGGGAGGGCGCGGCGAAGTCTGTCTCAGCGATCTGCTGCAGGGAACAAGTCTGGGCGGCTGGCTCCGGAAACTGGCAGGCAGATCGATTCTCCTTGCCGCCCGGGACCAGTTGGCCGCGGCGGCGGTTCTCATCGAGTTGGACGGGGTCGCCCGCCGCATTGTGATTTGTCCACCAGACGTTGGTTCGGAACAGATCCCCTCCGTGATCGCAAAGGCCGGGGTGAATGCGATCGTCTCCGATTGTGAGCCGGGCGATTTGGATTGCTCCGGTGACCTCCTGCGGGTGAGATGCAGCCCCGGCATTTTGCCTGCGGAACGCGAGCCCATGAAGCACTGGGCCACTGAGTGGGTGCTCCTCACCTCTGGTACGGCCAGCTCGCCGAAGATGATCGTTCACACGATGGCCAGCCTCGTTGCGCCGATTGAAACCAGCGCGAAGAGCATGAAAGGAAATGGCGTCGTCTGGGGTACGTTCTACGATATCCGGCGCTATGGGGGCCTGCAGGTATTTTTGCGCGCCGTTCTGGGATCGGGATCGCTCGTGTTGTCAAGCGAGGGCGAATCGGTGGCGGATCATCTCGCACGGCTGAGCGCCCACGCCGTAACCCATCTCTCCGGCACGCCTTCGCACTGGCGGAGGGCGCTGATGAGCCCACGGGCTGGTGCGGCCGCGCCGCAGTATGTTCGTTTATCGGGAGAGATCGCCGACCAAGCGATCTTGAACGCACTTCAATCGTTCTATCCGAACAGCGCTGTGGTCCATGCTTTTGCGTCTACGGAGGCCGGTGTTGCATTCGAAGTCACCGACGGTCTCGCGGGATTCCCGTCGAGCCTGATGGGCAGACGGGGCGAAGTGGAGATGAAGGTTCGCAACGATTCCCTTCTGATCCGCTCCAACCGGGCGGCATCGCGCCACCTGGATCCGGAAAACGGAAATCTGGCGGACGATCGAGGCTTCGTGGATACCGGCGACATTGTGGAGAGGATCGGGGACCGCTACTACTTTCGAGGGCGGAGCAATGGAGCGATCAATGTGGGCGGACTGAAAGTATATCCGGAAGAGGTTGAGGCGGTGATCAATCGCCATCCGGCCGTCCGGATGTCCATTGTCCGGTCGAGGAGAAGTCACCTTGTGGGTGGGCTTGTTTCCGCCGAGGTCTGTCTCANNGAAATCCTGGAGATCTGCCTGAAGAACCTGCCGCCACACAAAATTCCCGTCACCATCCAATGGGTACCAACCCTGGACGTTGCCGCGTCCGGAAAGCTGGCTCGTCGCCATGCGTAATGTCATCGTTACGGGCGCAAGCAGGGGACTGGGTTTGGCGGTGGTTCGCCATCTCGCCGCCGAAGGCTACCGCGCCCTCGCGATTGCCCGGAAAACGAGTGCTGAGTTGGCATCGGCTATGAAGACCTCCCGCCCGGGGTCGCTGCACTTCGTCCCATTCGATCTCGTGGAAATAGACAAACTCCCGCAGTTAGTCCGGCAGCTCCACAAGGACTTTGGTCCCATTTACGGATTGGTCAATAACGCGGCCATGGGCACGGACGGCGTGCTCGCCATGATGAGTACATCGCAGATCGAAGGTCTGGTCCGGCTGAACACAGTCTCGCCCATTGTACTGAGTAAGTATGTAGTCCGCCGCATGATGGCGGAGGGAGGAGGCCGCATTGTGAACGTTGCATCCATAACGGCCTTCACGGGCCACTCCGGCCTTTCGGTTTATGCTGCCACCAAGTCCTCAATGATAGGGTTTACCCGATCCTTGGCGCGGGAAGTGGGCCCCTTAGGTGTAAACGTGAATGCAGTCGCGCCGGGATTCCTGGAAACGGAAATGACTCGGAGTATGGATAGCAGGCGCCGGGAGCAACTGGCGCGTCGCAGTGCGCTGAGGCGTTTTGCGTCAGTCGAAGATGTGGCGGACGCAATCGGTTATCTGCTCGGCGACAAGACCGGAAGCATAACCGGGACCGTACTCACTGTGGATGCCGGGACGACAGCATAGGACTTTCAGGAGAATGCCGATGACAGCCAACCTCGCCCAGCCAGCACGAATGCCGCTTGGATCGGGATCGTCAACGGCCAAGGCGTGGATTAGAGCGCTCAAACTCACTGCGTCGATCGGCGAAAATCCGCGGCGGATATTCTCGACCGTCCTTCAAGAACGGGCCGAGACATTGGGCGAGGCTCCGGCATTGATCTCAGACTCCGAGTGCTTCACCTACCGTGCACTGGCGCAGCGCTCAAACCAATACACACGTTGGGCGCTCCAGCAAGGTCTTGGCACGGGGGACGCCGTTTGCCTGATCATGGAGAACCGGCCGGAATATGTAGCGATCTGGCTCGGGATCAGCCGTACCGGTTGCACGGTTGCGCTGATCAATACCAATCTGACCGGCCCTTCGCTCGCACACAGCGTCAGCATCGTTGCGCCCAAGCACCTCATCGTGTCCGTGGAGTTGATCGATCGTCTGGCCGCCGCGCTGCCGCACCTTGCGGGCGCGGCCAAGATATGGGTCCACGGGGCCGGGTCGAACGGCTTCCGCCGCATCGACGAAGAGGTCGAACGGCACGCAGGTGAAAATCCGGGTGAAGCCGAACGCAGAGGGGTGACCATCGAAGATCGGGCGCTTTATATATACACCTCGGGGACCACCGGACTGCCGAAGGCAGCCAACTTCAGCCATGCCCGGATCATGCAATGGAGCCATTGGTTTGCCGGGATGCTGGAGACTGACGCAACCGACCGGCTGTACAGTTGCCTCCCGATGTATCACGGCGCCGGCGGCGTTCTGGGAATCACCACCATGCTGGCGTCCGGTGGAGCCGTGGTCATCCGCAAGAACTTCTCAACGAGTCGGTTCTGGAACGATATCGTCCGTTGGGAGTGTACGTTGTTTCAGTATATTGGCGAATTGTGCCGCTACCTGCTGCACACTGAGTCGAATCCCTTCGAGACCCTCCACCGTATTCGGCTGTGTTATGGGAACGGGCTGAGACCGGATATATGGGACGCCTTTAAATCCCGATTCCGCATTCCGCGAATTTTGGAGTTCTACGGCGCAACCGAGGGCAACGTCTCATTATTCAACGTTGAAGGCGAGCCCGGCGCGATCGGCCGCATCCCGCCGTATCTGGCGCATCGATTCCCCACTACGCTGATTCGCTACAACATCGATACGGACGAGCCGGTACGAAATGACAGCGGCTTCTGCGTTTGCTGCGGCCCGGAC
>OMOG01000369.1 GCA_900290305.1 Candidatus Sulfopaludibacter sp. SbA4 | reverse complement strand
CCAACGGCTTCCCGCCGTTTCTGTCTCCGTCGACCGGCATCAACGGCACTCCGGCTACCACCGGCCTGTACGAGGTTCCGCAGAGCGGCGGTTCGGCCGCGGCGGTTTGGGAAGTCATCAACACCAACCCCGCCACCAACGAGACGTTCAATTTCGGCGTGTGGACGCAGTTCAGCCCCAACCCGGGTGCTAACACTCCGCCTCCGGGAACGGCCACGGTTAATTTGAGCTACGCTCCGACACCGCCGGTTCCGTTCGGTGCCTTCGCAGGCTCATCGGCCTCCGCCAGCCTGACGATCCCGCGGTTTGCGGATACTTCGACGGGGCAAAACCTCTTCAGTGTCTCGAACTGCCAGCCAGTCAGTTTCACGGAGTTTCCCCTCGCAACATCCGGCAACTCGCCCGATAACATCGTGACGGGGCCAGACGGTGCGCTGTGGTTAACCGAGTTTGCCGGTAACAAGATTGGGAGGGTCTCGACCACTGGAGCAATCACAGAGTTTTCGATTCCCACATCCGGCAGTCAGCCCTACGGCATCACGCCTGGACCGGATGGCGCGCTCTGGTTTACGGAGTACGCGAGCAGCAAGATCGGGCGGATCACCACGGCGGGGGCCATCAGCGAGTACCCGATCACCACGGTGGGCGGCGAGCCGATCGGCATTACAACCGGCCCGGACGGCACGCTTTGGTTTGTCGAGGACGCGGGCAACAAGGTCGGGCGGATCACCACGGCCGGGGCCGTGATCGAATACCCCATCAGCAGTCCGGCGTGGGGCATCACGACGGGGCCGGACGGCGCGTTATGGTTTACCGAGTACGGCGGCAACAAGATCGGGAGGATCACGACGGCCGGGGCGGTTTCGGAGTACTCGATCCCCACATCCGGCAGCCAGCCCAATGGCATTACGGTGGGGCCGGATAGCGCCCTCTGGTTTACCGAGTATCACGCCAGCCAGATCGGGCGGATCACTCCCGCCGGAGCGATCAGCGAGTATCTCACGCCGACAGCCGGCAGTGTTCCGTATGTCATCGCATCGGGGCCGGACGGCGCGCTTTGGTTTACCGAGTCCAACGCGAACAAGGTTGGGCGAATCGCGGTGACCGGGTCGATCGGCGAGTACTCCATCCCCACATCGGGCAGCGGGCCTTTAGGTATCGTTACGGGGCCGGACGGGGCCCTCTGGTTTGCCGAATCCAACGGTAACCAGATCGGGCGCGCGGCACTGCAGACCACCACCACTTGCACCTATTCCCTGCCACAGGCGAGTCAGGCATTCACGTCCGGCGGGGGCAACGGGACCGTGGCGGTGCGAGCGTCGGCAGGATGCAGTTGGACCGCGAGCAGCAGCGTTCCGTGGGTGACGATCACGTCGGGCAGCGGAGCGGGAGATGGGGTGGTGACATTCAGCGTGGCGGCGAATCCATCGACTACGGCGCGGTTCGCAATCCTTATGATCGCCAATCAGCCATTCACGATCACACAAACGGGGACCGCGACCGCGCTGAGTTGCACCGGCTCGGCGGCCGCGGCGCCCCAGGCAGCTCTCGAGGGCCGGACGGAACTACTGGGAGACTACGTGCTGAATTGCAGCGGGTTGACCACGACGCTGAAGGCCGACCTACTGCTGACACTGAACGCCAATGTGACGAACGCGCTCACCAACGGCGCGACGGACGCGGTATTGACCGTGAACGGGAACGCCGCGCAAAACGGGCAGGTGGCGGGTTACAACTTGCTCCGGTGGGCCGGAGTCTCTCTGGTGCCCTCAATTGACGGCACGGCGAGCGTGCGAATCACGATGGTGCGCGCGGATGCCAGCCTGTTGGCGACGCTTGGGAATTTCCGGCCGGTGGCGATCACCGGTCAGGCGAGTATCAGCGCCCTGACGACGGTGCCGGTGATTGGGGCGGTGCAGACCCTGGCTACCGCGGTTCCGTCGCTGGTGTTCACGAGGAAGCAGGCGGTGCCTCCGACGGGCGGAGCGCAGACTACCATTCCGCTGGTATTTCAGGAGGCGCGGGCGATGTCGTTCCAGGCTGGGGTGACGCGGCTGCGCATTTCGCTGACCTTGATTCCGGGGACCGTTCAGGTGTATGCGCCGGTTTACCCCGTGGAAGGCAACACGCAGGCACAGTTATACTCGGCCGACGCCAACGGATTGGGCGGATCGCCGGTAGCGGGGAGTCCGTTTGCCGGCGGTACGTACCAGCAATTGACGATCACGTCGGGCAGCGCGACGGCGACGTGGGTTGTGTTGACGGTCGATGCGGCGCAAATCGACACCTTTACTTTCCCGCTGCTGCTACTGAATGCGGTGACCGGCGATTTGAACCAGATACTGGTAGCGGGGAGCCTGGCACCGATAAGCGACGTGAGCATCGCCAGCGCTACGGCGCCGGTACCGCGGTTTCGCGACTTTTCGGTGCCGCAGAAGCTGGTCAATCTGCGGGTCAGCACGGCGGTCCAGGTGCAGCCGCAAAGTGCAGCGCCGGTCATGTCAGGGGCGTTTGCGGCAAAGATACCGGCCAGAATGACCGAGACGCCGGCGGCAGCAATAGCCGTGCCACAGGCGGCGACCGTCGGATCGAATGTGACTTACACGAGTCAGTTACTGAATGACACCACCGACCCGACGCAGACGGCGACGAACGTGGTGGTCCGCGACAATCTGCCCTCTGGCCTGAATTTTGTGAGCTGCACGGCCACAGGCGGCACGGCTTGCAGTGGATCGGGCAATCAGATCCAGGTGAACTACGCGGCGCTGGGGCCGGGACAGAGCGCCATGGTCACGGTGGTGGCGCAGGTGGATCCGTCGCTGGCGGCCGGGACGGTGGTGGACAATCCGGTGAGCGCCAGTAGCGACCAGGCGAACCTGGACCTTTTGGCCAGCACGGCCAGCAGCAGCTTTATCGTGCTGATTGGAACCCCGGGAGCCGTGGTCGGCTCGCCGGCGGCGGGCACCGGGTACACGCAGAGTTTCACTTACCAGTTTTCGCATCCCTCGGGGTACCAGTATTTGGGGGTGTTGAATGTGCTGTTCAACACAGTGCTGGACGGGCGGAACGCCTGCTACCTCGCTTACGTCGTGCCATCCAACACGCTGCTCTTGGTGGATGACGCCGGGGACGCGGGCGGACCATACGCGGGTTCCGTAGCGCTCGGGAGTCCGAACACGATTCAGAATAGCCAGTGCTCGGTGAGCCTGGTATCGGCCGTGGGTAACGGGACCACGCTCGCGCTGACATTGAACATCACATTCAAGCGGGCGTTCGGCGGAAACCAGATTAACTATGTGGCGGCGCGCGACCAAGGCGAAGGCAACACGAACTGGCAGGCGTTGGGTGTATGGCAAGTCCCGATGCCACAGACAGGGACGGTCGGAGTGACGGGCGTCACACCGGCGCGAGGCGGGGCGTCGGCGGGCACAGGCCAATCATTCACCTTTGCGTTCACGGACACCAAGGGAACGGGGGACTTCGGGATCGTGAATGTGCTGATCAAGAATGTGATCGATGGGCGACAGGCGTGCTATGTCGCATACGAAGCCTTCACCGGCAATCTGTTCCTGGTGGATGACGCAGGAGACGCGGGCGGTCCGTTCGCGGGGGAGATGCCGGTGAATGGAGGTTCGACGGCTGTCCAGAACAGTCAGTGCACGATCAATGGGACGGGCTCGACGGCTGCGTTCTCGCCCAATATTCTGACGCTGACGTTGAACATTACTTTTACGGCAGCCTTCAAGGGTAACCAGATTGTGTACGCGGCGGGGCGGGATAGGTCGGGCGGCAACAACACGGGCTGGCAGGCAGTGGGAAGTTGGACCGTGCAATGAGGCTCTGTTGACGGCCGTCGCCAACCGGTGCCAGCGGGAACCCGACCGCGCTTTCTCCTGGATCGGCGCCACATGTGTTACATTTACGATAATCACCAAGCCGTACACGGGGGCACACGAAAGGATACAGCTACGCTATGCGCTTAAGGACTTCTTTACGCCGCTGGTCATTGCTATTGATCGCAGCGGCAGCCAGCCTGGGCGTCGCCGGCCTGGTATGGGCCCAGGGACGCGGAGCCGCCCAACCCCAAGGCCCGCCGCCCAACGTCTCGAACGACCCGCTGTTGCGCGGGTTCGAGTTCCGCTCGATCGGCCCGGCCACCATGATGGGCCGCCTCGACGATATCGCCGGCGCCGAGAAAGATCCGATGATCATCTATATCGGATTCGCAACCGGCGGCGTGTGGAAGTCCACCGACGGCGGCAATCACTGGCACTCGCAATTCGACAACATGGAGAACGAGTCGGTAGGCGCCATCGGCATCGCGCCCTCCGATCCGAACGTGGTCTACGTGGGCACGGGCGAGGCCAACAACCGGCAGAGCGCGTCCATCGGCAACGGCGTCTGGGGCACTACGGATGGAGGCCAGCATTGGAACCATCTTGGCCTGGAGAACACCCAATCGATCGGCCGCATCGTGGTGGACCCGGCCAACGCCAACGTGGTCTACGTGGCGGCCAACGGCCACCTGTTCGGCCCCAATCCGGATCGCGGGCTTTATAAATCGACCGACGGCGGCAAGAACTGGAAGAAGGCGAAGTACATCGATGCCGACACCGGTTTCACCGACGTGGCCATCGATTTCTCCAATCCCAAGATTCTCTACGCGGCGTCCTACCAGCACCGGCGCACCTGGTGGGGATACAACGGCGGGGGTTCCAACAGCGCGCTGTGGAAGACCACCGATGGCGGCGACACCTGGACCAAGATCGATGGAGCCGGCTGGCCGAAGGCCCCGGACGGAATCTACGGCCGCATCGCGATCTCGGTCTTCCGCGCGAAGCCCACCACCATCTACGCGCAGGTGGAAGTAGGCGCGAGCGCCGGCACCGGCGGCGGCACCACGGCGGAGGGTGGTCCGGCTCGCGGCGGGCGCGGCGGTGGAGCGGGTGAATCGGCCGATCCGGCGGCAGCCGGCCGCGGCGGGGCTGGTGGCGGAGGCGGCGGAGGCGGCGGTGGTGGCGGCGGCCGAGGCGCCCCGGCTGGCCCCCCCGATGGCAATAAGAGCGGCGTCTACCGCTCCGACGATGGCGGCAAGACATGGAAAGTGATGAGCAATCAGAATCAGCGCCCCATGTACTTCAGCCAGATTCGCGTCGACCCCGTCAACGACCAGAAGATATTCGTGGGCGGCAACCCCGGGCAAATGTCTCTCGATGGCGGCAAGACGTGGCAAGGGCTGACCGGCTCCCACACTGACTATCACGCCATCTGGATCAATCCCAAAGATACCCGCATCGTGGCCGTCGGCCATGATGGAGGTCTCGACATCAGCACGGACGGCGGCTTCACCTGGGACTACCATAACGATATCGCGGTGGGCCAGTTCTACCAGGTCTCGGCCGACATGCGGCGGCCATATTACGTCTGCGGCGGCTTGCAGGACAACAACGCGTGGTGCGGTCCGAGCGCGCTGCGCTCGAACACGGGCCCCGTCAATACCGATTGGTTCACGGTAGCCGGCGGCGACGGCTTCTACACGCGGCAGGACCCCACGGATTGGGCGATCGTCTACGGGGAATCGCAGGATGGCAACATGAGCCGGCACGATCTGCGCGCGGGCACGCAAAAGAGCATCCGGCCGAACTTCGGCCCGGGCCGGGGCGGCAATCCGCCGGCCGCTGCCGCGGAAACTCCGGCGAACGCTGCCGCCCCCGCGGCTGGTGGCGCCGAAGCTGCGGCGGGCCGCGGTGGCGGTGGCGGCGGTGGCGGTTTCGGCGGCGGCCGAGGCGGGCCGCCCAACGTCGTCAACGCGCCGGCCAATCCCGAGCCTCTGCGCTTCTACTGGAACGCCCCGTTCGAGATCTCGCCCCACAATCCGGCCGTGGTGTACATGGCTGCGCAGTACTTCTTCAAGTCCAACAACCGCGGCGACTCCTGGTGGATGAATCCCACCGATCTCAGCAAGAAGGTCAATCGCTGGGCGCCGGAAATGCCGATTATGAACGTTGCGGGCGACAAGCCGATGGCGTCGAAGCACGATGGCTATTCGGCCAGTTCCCTGGTGACCCAGGTGCGCGAGTCGCCATCGCGGCCGGGCATCATCTGGATCGGCACCGATGACGGCAATCTGCAGGTCAGCCAGAACGGCGGCGAGACCTTCACCAACGTCTACAACAATATCAACGGCGCCCCCAAGCCCTACCCGCAGATTTCGCGCATCGAGCCCTCGCATTTCGATCCGGGCACGGCCTACGTGGCCATCGACAATCATCGCAACGACGATTGGAAGCCGTATCTCTTCAAGACTACCGACTATGGCAAGACGTGGCTCAACGTGAGCGGCAACCTGCCGGCCAACGGGAACATCAACGCCTTGCGCGAAGACCTCGACAACCCCAACCTGCTCTTCGCGGGCACGGAGTTCGGGTTGTACGTGAGCGTGCGAGGCGGCGAGGAATGGAAGAAGTTCATGACCAACCTGCCCAGCGTGCGGGTGGACGACATCCTGATCCATCCGCGCGACCGCGACCTGATCGTCGCCACGCACGGGCGCTCGATCTACATCGCCGACGACATCACGCCCCTCGAACAACTCAAGGCGCCGGGCAGCCAGGACCTGGTATTGTTCGAGCCGCGCTCCGCCGTCCTGTGGAAGAACGATGCGCAGGCCCAGCGGCATGCGACGAATCGCGATTTCAAGGGCCAGAATCCGCAGGGCGGGACCGCGATCGATATCTGGGCCAAGTCCGACATGGGCGCGGGCAAGGTGGAGTTCCTGCAGAACAACAACGTCGCCAGCACCATGGACGTGGACATCAAGGCGGGGATGAATCGCTTCCAGTGGAACATGCGAGGTCCGGCGCCTGCCGGTGCGGCCGCAGGCGGACGCGGAGGTCGCGGCGGCGGACGCGGCGGCGCGGGTGGCGGGGCGCAAGGCGCTGCCCCTGAGGCCCCTGCGGCTGGTGCGGCAGCGGGTGCCGCGGAAGCCGCGGGCGGACGCGGAGGACGCGGCGGCAACACCGGCGTACCCTTCGTCGCTGGCGGAGGACGTGGCGGCGGTGGCGGCGGAGGAGGCGGCGGCGGTGGTTTTGGCGGTTTCGCCGCCCAGGGGAACCTGGTCGAACCCGGCACCTACATGGTCCGGCTCACGGTTGGCGGCCAGACCCAGACCTCCTCGGTGGATGTGCTGGAAGACACCTGGATGCGCCCGCAGTAGGACAGGCCTCCTGGCCTGTCCCCGGAGTTTGGCCATGTGGAAAGACGCCCAGCCTTGGTGGGCATGCTTCAGCCTGCGCCGTGGCGCACGCTCTCAGCGTGCCGCGTCGACACTCATGTCGACGCTCATTCTTGGGAGGGCAGGCTAGAGGCAGGCGAAGCCGCCTGCCCTACCTCTGAGAACGCGGCAGTTTCGCCTGCGCGCGGCTTTTACTTCTTCTCCGTTGCCGTCGGCTCCTTGGTCGCAGGCGGCGGTTCCTTCGTCGCGGGTGGGAGGTCCGGAATCGTGGACTCCCGCCCCACGTGCCCGCCCAGCCCCTCTTCGAGCGCAATATGATACTTCTCCAGAGTCAGTCCCAGCACCTGATCCAGGGCCGTCTGCGCATGCGCTACCGACGTCAGGGCATTCCCCTCGGAAAGCTGGGCGGCGATCAAGGCTCGCTGGTCGGCCATGATGGCATTGTAGGTCTGGGTGCCGGCGGACTTCTTCCGCTCCGCCTCCAGCAATTGTTCCTGCAGCACGCGGTGATCCCGAGCGACGATATATCTCCCTCGCGCCTGCTGTAACGCGCTCATCTGCGCCGCGATATCCACCACGATCTTGTTGGTATCCCTCTGGCTGCTGAGCTTGGATTGCTGAAACTGCAACTGGTCGATCCCGTAGTCGGCCTGCGCCACCCGGTTCCCGATTGGGATCGAGAAAGTCGCGCGCGCCTGGTTGGTCGGGAAATTGTGGCGCAGAACCTGCCCCACCGCGGTGCCATAACCGCCCACGAAATAGGGATTGGCGCCCGGCCCGGGCGAACCGGCCACGCCCCGGTCTTGCGTCACCGCCTGGACTGTCAGGGACGGCAGCAGGGGGTTGGTGGTTCCGGCCAGGTTGATTTCCGCCATCTGGTCGCTGTAATTGGATGCCAGCACGTCGGGCCGCTTGGCCATGGCGGTCGCCACCAGTTCCCGCAGCGGCGCCAATTCCACCGTATCGGGTACCTCGATGCGATCGAGCGGAATAATTTCCGCCGCTTCGAGGATGGGATCTTCCGTGTGGCTCAAGGCCTCTTTCAGCAGGATCGACCGATTGCGCACGGCGTTCTGCGCGATGACGGTGTCCTGTCGGCGGCTGGCGAAATCGGCTTCGGCTCGCGGCAGATCCACTGCCGCGATGGCTCCCACCGAGATCTCGTACTTCGTGTCTTCGCGGAATTTCTGCGTGATCTCGAGCGCATGCTGCCGCTGCGTCATCTCGTCGCGTGCCCCCACCAGGTCCCAATAAAGGTTGATCACGCTCACCACCAAGTTGAGCAACTGCGCCCGGAACTGCTCCCGCGCCGCGACCGTGTTGATGGTTTGCCGGCGGATGTCGCGGTCGTTGAGCTTGACGCCGAAGCCCTGCAGCAGCGGCTGCGTGATCGCGACGTTCATGAACGGTCCCACGGCGGGATTCAAGTTGTCCTGCGCGTTCTCCTTCAGATACTGCTCGTAATCGCGGAACTGCACGGTGCCGCCGGTCAGCAGCCCTTGCTGAATCACGGCATTGTACGTGTGTACCGACTGAATCAACGCGTTGGTCTGGCTCAACACCTGCAGCGGCTGCGGCTGGCTCAAATGCGAGAAGTTGACGGTCGATTGCAGAACCGCGTCGAGATTCGGAGTAATCTGCCCCACCTGCTGAATCGTCGTGCCGCCGCCGCCGCCGCCACCGCCGCCGCCTCCTCCGGTGCTCAAGCCCGCGCTTTGCGTGCTGCCGTTGACGCCCAGACCACTGTCCACGCTGGCAATTTGGGCGTTGCCGGCGGGCACCCCGCGATACGGCCCGCCGGCCTTGGCGCGCTCCAGCCCCGCGTCGGCCAGCAGCGGCCCATAACGGGCGATCTCCAGATTCAAATTGTTCTCGATGGCCAGCGCGATCGCATCCTGCAGCGTCAGGTACAGGTTGCCCCCGCGAATCAGGCTGTACAACCGGTTCGAGTTGGTCAGCCGGATGGGTGGAACGGTGGGCGCCATGTACGACCGGATGGGCGCCATGACCTGCGGCCTCACGATGTACGGCTGGTCCTGCGCGCCGCACAGAGAAACCAGGCAGACGCCCGCGGCCAGGGTCCTGCGGATTTCCCGGGTGTTCATCGCAATCCCTCCAGCTTCATCGCGGCTGGCCCGACTGGCTTGGCCGGAAGCTCCGGCGGAAGGAACGACTCCCGCTGCACTCGTCCGGAAGTCGCTTCCGGCATGGAGATGTGGTTGACATCCAGCGTGCGGCCCAGGGCTTGGTCGAACGCGATCTTGGCATGCGTGTAGTTGGCCATGGCCTGCACTTCCGCATCCTGAGTCCCCACCAGGTCCTTTTGCGCCTGAATCACCAGCGCCACGCTGCCCACGCCCGCCTGAAAGCGTTTTTGCTCGGCCTCGAGTGTCTGCTCGGCCAGCACCCGCGTCGCCACCGCCGTCTCATATCGGGAGCGCGCCTGCTGCAGGCCGATCAGCCCGGTCTTCACTTCCACCCGCACCTGGTTGACGGCCCGCTGAAGCTGTAACTCTTTCTGCCGGGTCTGCAGTTGGTCGGTCACAAAGTCCGCCTGCGCTGTGCGGTTCCGGAAGGGAATGTTGAGCGAAAACCCGACGGAATAATCCGGGAAATTGCGGCGGAAAACCTGGGCCAGGGCATTGGTGTTCCCACCCACAAAGTAGGCGTTGGGAATGCCCACGCCGGGTACCAGGACCGCATTCGCCGGGCCGCTCAATCCATGGCTGGTGAAATCGGCGAAGGCCTGGAGCGATGGCAGCAGCGCGTTCTTGTTCCCCTTGAGCATGATCTGCGAGCTCTCCAGGTTGATCTTGCTCTGGTCGATTTCATCGCGGTGCGTGAGCGCCTCCTCGATCAGGTCCTGCACCGGCCGCACCTCGTCCGCCTTGGGAATCTCGATGTGGTCCAGCGGAATGATGTGCACGTCGTCCAGCCAGGTATTCTCCACGCCGTTCCGGTTCAGGGCGTTCTTGAGAACAATCTCCTGCTGCTGTACGTTGGTCTGCGCGATCAGCAGATCCTCCTTGCTTTGAGACACCTCGGCGGCCGCGCGGGTCACTTCAATTCCCGCCATGGCCCCGATGGCCACCTGTTTCTTGTTGCCTTCGTACAGGTCCTGCGCGGTCTTCAGTCCCTGTTCCTTGATCCGCACGGCGTCGTTGAAACTCACCAGGTCCCAATAGAGATTGAGCACCGCCGAAACCGTAGTGACTACCTGGAGTTTTACCTGCAGATCGGTAGACTTCAGATTGTTTCTCGCTACCTTGATATCGCGATTGTTGACCCCGGGGCTTAGACCCTGCAGCAGCGGCTGCGTGAAGTACAGGTCAAAGTACCCGCTCAGCGACGGATTCAGAAGGTAGTAGCCGCTGTTGTAGTCGTTCCGCGAGTCGCCCAGCGTGAAATACATGCTGGTGCCGCTGATGAATGTCTGGCCGTACTGAAAGAAGAGGTTTCGATAGGTGTTGGTGAGCGCCGTGGTACCGGTCAATTGTGTGTTGCTTTGCGGGGTTGTACTGTGGCCGATAGTGGCTTGCACGGCAAGATAGGGGTCGAGACCGGGAATCCCCGGCCCAACCTGCGTGATGACGCCGCCGCCCGTCGAGATCCCCGCCCCACCCACGAGTCCGGCGGCGTTGGTGCTGATGCCCGCTGTCGAGACACTCACCGGCCCCGACACCACAGGTGTGTCGATGGGCCGCAGCAGGGAGCCGCCTTCACACTCACCGGCCCCGACACCACAGGTGTGTCGATGGGCCGCAGCAGGGAGCCGCCTTCCGCGCGCCGCAAGTTTTCCCGCGCCAGAAACGGGCCGTAGCGCTGCACCGCGATATCGAGGTTGTTTTCCAGGGTCAGCGCGATCACATCCTGCACGGTCAAATATAGATTGCCGCTGCGAACCAACTGCTGCAACCGCGGCGTGTTGACCAGCTTGGGCGGCGGAACGATCCGCTTCTCGAGATGGAAGGGACGAACGAAACGGCCGATCACCGGGGGCGGCTTGGGGCTCTCGATCGAGACTTCCGACTGAGCCTGCGATTGGGCGAAAATAGCGGAACCCGAAGCCATCAACATTACGATTAACATCTTCATAGAAAACGCCTCTACGGTGGCACAGGCATTTCTTGACCCGTCACCGGGCCTGCCTGTGTTCCAGAATGCTTGCCATGCTGTCAGCGGCAACCAGGGATGGGGTGCAATCCCACTTCCACCGGCACTCTGGCCCAAGGATCAGTCCTGGCAACGTTCTCCAGGCTTCCAACCGGCCGGGGGTGTCCGATTTTGAGACCGGCTGTTCGATTTCGTAGCACCCTGCCACTGTTATCCTGAAGCTCGGAAGTGCCGTGACCTGCAAGACTTGCCGCGTTCCCATGATCGAGCTGAAGGGCCACATCTACCACAAGAAGCGCAAATGGAAGTGTCCCAGGTGCGCCCGGGTGAAGATGCAGAAAGCGCGGTGAAATGGTATAACCAGCCCATGCGGCAAGCCTTCATCGTACTCGCCCTGGCATCTCTTGCGTGGGGGGCCGATTCCCGGCCCAAAGTTCGCGCGGTCACCGCGTTCATCAATATCGACCCCAAAACGTACGCCGCCGAGTACCAGGACACCATGAAGTTCCTGGAGACCGCCCGCGAGGCTTATCGCAGCGCGGGGTTCGAGGTGGAAACGGTGCGCATCGTCACCCAGCCGTACACGCGCTACACCAGCGGCATGAAGCGCGACGATGCCCTCACCTTTCTTTCCAAGCTCGACGACCTGGGCGCGAAGCTCAAGTTCTCGCCCAATATCGGGACCGCCATGCTGGGGGATGGCGACGATGTCTCCTCGCTCGACATGCTGGCCCAGGCCCTCGCCACCACCAAGCTCAATGCCAGCCTGGTGGTGGCTGGTGAAGACGGCGTGCATTGGCGCGCCATCCGGGAGGCGGCCAAGCTCATCAAGAACATCGCGCAGCGCAGCCCCCACGGAAGCGGCAACTTCAACTTCGCGGTCACCGCCATGGTCAAGCCGTACGGCCCGTTCTACCCCGGGGCGTACCATCTGAGCGCCGGCCGCACCTTCGCCGTTGGTCTCGAAGGAGCCGGCGTGGTGGCCGATGTGTTCGCGCAGTACCACGACCCGCGCGAGGCCGAGAAGCAGTTGTCGGCCGCGCTGGCGAAGCACATGCGCGAGGCCGAAGCAGTGGCTACGAAGATTGCGTCGTCCAGCGGTTGGACGTACGCGGGAATCGATCCCACTCCCGCGCCCCTGGGCGACGTGTCGATCGGCCGCGCCATCGAATTGTTCACCGGAGGCCCCTTCGGGACGAGCGGCACCATGACGGCCGCGGGAATCATTACGCGCGCGGTGCAGTCGGTCCCGGTGAAGCGCATCGGGTATTCCGGCCTGATGGTGCCGGTGATGGAGGACAACGTTCTGGCGAAGCGCTGGGCGGAGGGCGCCTACAACATGGATTCGCTGCTGGCCTACTCGGCGGTCTGCGCCGGGGGGTTGGATACAGTGCCGCTGCCCGGCGACGTGAGCGAGGAGCGGATCGCGCGCATTCTGGGCGACGTGGCCACGCTGGCCTACAAGTGGAACAAGCCGCTGGCCGCGCGCCTGCTGCCGGTGCCCGGCGGCAAGCCCGGCGATCGCACCGCGTTCGACGATCCGCGCATGGCCAACACGGTGATCCAGGCCCTGAAGTAGTGCCACCATTCGCCGGCCGCGAAACCGCTCCCTTGCTCGTCAAGGGCGAGAGACGGTCGCGGCTCCGACAGGGCCACGACTCCGACAGAGCCACGACCCCGTTCGGAGCCGCGACCGTCAGGGAGCGGTTTCCCCCTCTTGACTTCTCAGTAAGCCTTGGCTTACCGTAAGTCATGGCTGACCATCAAGCGATGCTGGCCGCTTTCGCCGATCCCACGCGCCAGGCCGTCTTGAACCTGCTGCGGCGCCGCGCTTTGACCGTCGGCGAATTGGCCGGCCACCTTCCGGTAAGCCGGCCCGCGGTCTCGCAACACCTGCAAATCCTGAAATCCGCGGGCCTGGTGGAAGAAGAGCGCCAGGGCACCCATCACTTCTTCCGTCTGAACCCGGCAAGCCTGGCCGAGCTGCGTTCGCTGGTCGACTCTCTGTGGCAGGACGCCCTGGCTGCGTTCTCGAATTTCGTCGAAAAGGAGAATCCTGAAAGTGCCCGAAAAAAGCAAAACAAGCGAGCCCATCGTCCAAACCGTGTGGGTAGATTGTCCCATCGCTGAGGCCTTTCGCTTCTTCACGGAGGGCTTCGCGGAATGGTGGCCGCTGCAGGCCCACTCCATCCACAAGGAAGATGCCGAACGGTGCGAGATCGAGCCTTGGCCCGGCGGCCGGGTCTTCGAGCGTACCCGCGAAGGCAAGGAGGAGGATTGGGGGGCCGTCATCGCCTGGGAGCCTCCCGGGCGATTGGAGTTTACGTGGTCTCCGGGGACAGTCGAGGTGGAATTCGAAGTGGAAGCGGACGGCACGCGAGTCACTCTCATTCACCGCGGCTGGCACCGGGGCTCAGAACTGTCGTGCGCAGTGACCCGCTTTGCCGAGGCCCTGCGGCAGCAGTTAGTGGCGAGTTACTAACATGGAAAACGCCGGCTACGATCCATTCGTCCGGGGCCGATTCCCCGTTGGCGTGCGCACGATCCAGGCACTCGATAAGGCCCGTGGCCGCCTTTTCCCTTGTGAGATCTGGTATCCCGAGGCAGCCCAGCCGGAAACCTGGCCCCTGATTCTTTTCTCGCATCATAGCGGCGGGCACCGCCGGGCGGCCACGTTTCTCACGACTCACTTATGCAGCCACGGGTATGTGGTCGCGGCGCTCGATCACTCCGAGGTGGTGGCGCCGGAACTGGCGCGCAAGGATGGCGAGACCGCTGAGCAAAGGGCGGCGCGAGCGGATGCCTGGATTGCGAGCCGCGTGCCCGATATACACTTTCTCCTCAACTATCTGCTCGAGTCGGAAGCTCACCTCGATCCGGCCCGCATTGGACTCGTGGGACACAGTTTCGGAGGCTGGACCGTACTAGAGGCGACTGCCGCGGAGCCGCGTGGGGGGGCCGTGGTGGCGCTCGCTCCCGGCGGAGCCTCCAACCCGCGGCCGGGGATTCTTCAACTGAAACTTACTTTCGCCTGGGGGCGTGACGTTCCGACCCTGTACCTTGTGGCGGAGAACGATACTCCGCTGCCTTTGTCCGGCATGTACGAGTTATTCGAGAGGACTCCGGCAACTAAACAGATGGTCGTCCTGCGCCGGGCCGACCACTTACACTTCATAGACAACGTGGAGCAGGAGCACGAGAAGGTGCGGGCCATCCTGCTCACCGCCGAGTTGGCTAAGATGGCGGAGGAAATGCGTCCGATCGCGGAACTCTGTTCAGGGGAGCAAGCTCACTTATTCGTGCGTGGACTGACTCTTTGTCATATGGATGCGGTACTGAAGGGCCATCAGGAGGCGCAACGTTTCTTGTCCGGCGATATCCAAGGTGAACTCGCGGCGCGGGGCGTCGACGCTTTCCTGCACCAGCCCTGACGCGCAAGTGACGCGAGGCTTGGAAATAGCCGGCTCACTGGTTAGTCGGCGCTGCGGGGCTCGGATTCGTTCCCGCCGGAGCGGGTACGCCAAGCCACCCCCCCGCCTAAAGCCTTGACCAGGACAACCGTCGCCACCATGCGTTCGCCTCCAATCTGCGTGGCCGTCCGCTGGTTCGCGAGCAGCGCCGTTTGTGCGTAGACGACGTCGAGATAGCTGACCAGGCCGCTCCGGTACCGGTTCAATGCGATGGTCTCGGCCTGCTCGGCGCTGACCACAGCATCCGCGTTCGATTGCGCCTCGCCGGCCAGAATGCGCAGCGCGGCCAACTGATCTTCTACCTCCTGATAAGCGGTCAGCACCGTCTTCTGATACTGCGCGAGCGACTGCCGGTACACGGCCCATGCCTGATCCACGCCGGCTTTCACTCGGCCGCCGGTGAACAGAGGCGTGATCGCAGACGCGGCAAGCGAAGCGATGGCGTTCTGCCAACTGAACAGGCTAGTCATGCTGCTGCTCTCAAAGCCGGCGGCGCCCGTGAGTGAGATGTGGGGTAGGGCCGCCGTCTTGGCAACGCCGATCTCCGCGTTCGCCGCTGCAACATCGCGTTCCACCTCCGCAATATCGGGCCGGCGCGCTAGCAATTCGGCCGGAAGCCCGGAGGGAATTGCCGGCGGCAGCCCGGCGCCTGGACTGAGCGGCAGCGGACTACGCGGAATCGAAGAGTCGGACGCAGTCTTTCCTTCGAGCACTGCGAGCGCATGTTCCAGTTGCGAGCGTTGTACATCCAATGACTGCGCCTGTGCTTTTGTCTGGTTCAAAAGGGTCTCGGCCTGCTTGACTTCTAATTCGCTGTTCAGGCCTCCGCGAAACCGGTTGGTCGTCAAATCCACGGCCTTTTGCATATCCTCCACCGTTGAATCCAGCACCTGGCGTTCGGCGTCGGTCTCGCGCAAGCTGTAGTAGTCCATCGCCACATTGGCTTCCACGGCAAGGCGCACAAATCGCAAATCGGCGGCGGTGGCCTGTTTGGCCGCATTGGCGGATTCAATCGAGTGGCGCACGCGACCCCAGGCGTCGACCTCATAACTGAAAAACGCCGGCAACTGAAAGTCGTTGAAAGTCGCGGCTTGTCCGCCGGTATTGCCATTGTTGGGCCGGTCTTGAGCCTCACGCGTTCGCGATGCGCTGGCTCCCAGACTGGTCGTTGGAAACAGGAAGGAACGCGCGTACTTGGCCCCGGCTTCCGCCTGCTCCACGCGGGCCATGGCCAACTTGATGTCTTGATTGGCGGCATCGGCTTCAGTTTCGAGCCGGGCCAGATCAGGTTCGTTAAATACGCGCCACCAATCGCTGTACGCGATGTCCGGCGTACCGGAATCCGGCACGCCGCCTTCTTTGAAATTCGCCGGAACTGGAGGCACGGGCTGGTGATACTTGGGGCCGGCCATGCAACCGGTCAGCGCCAGAAAGCCTAAAACAACCGCTGCGCGAGGCCACATAGTCAATTCCCCCTTCCACTGCCGGAATCCGATTGCACCGCGACACGCATTCCATTCGTCAGAAAATCCGGCGGATTGGCGATCACGGCATCGGTCTGCCGGACTCCACTCACAATCTCGATCGTGTCCCCAAAATCATGCCCAAGCGTCACTTTTCGAAGCTCGACTTGATTCCGGCTGTTCACCACACCCACTTGCGGACCGTCCGCCTGGAAAAGGATCGTGCTCGCCGGAAGCACCAGTGGCGTAACACCTAGCGGTAGCTGAAAATGTACGTTTGCGTAAGCTCCAGGAAGCAGTTCACGGATGGATTCGGAACATCCAGCTCCACCGTCAATGTTCGAGAGTTAGCGTCGATTGCGCCGGTGGTCGGCGTAACTGCAGCCACAAAATGACGGTTCGGAAGCTCGGTCAGGTCCATGGATGCCTTCGTACCGGTCTTGACTTGCTTGCTGAATTCCTCGATCGGCGGGATGCGAGAGGGCGATATACAACTCCGCGGCCGCCATCAGCACACCCGCGACCGGCGTCCAGCAACCAACCAGCAAGAGCCCCGCCGCGCCCGCCGCCACCAGTTGCAGAACGGCGAGCGGCGGTAGAGACGCCGTCAAGGGCCCTGCAATGCCAGGTAGTAGGAGTGGAATCGCCGCTACTACTCGCAAGAATATGAGCCCGCTTCCTGTCCAACCCTCGGGAAATGTCGAGAAAAGCCGTTGCAAGATAGGTCCCGTTATTAGGCTACCTGCATTCGGCACACATCGAAACCCCTGGAAGCGGATTGCGGGGACCCCTCTTTCGAGGGGGCCCAGCCAGATAGAACGGGGGCGCAAATTGTAAAACGACCCTGAATTTGCGCCCCCCGAGCCGAGCACACAACCCCAACCCTCCTCGGCCCTTGGCGAGCAAAACCCCCAAATCCAAACCCCCGTCTTTCAGGCCCTCTCTTCTCACCGCGAGTGAATCAACGTCGCCTGCCGCAACCGTTCCAACTGCCGCCGCGCAATATCCGCCCACTGCCCCGAGCTGTCCAGCTTCAAGTACGCTTTCCAATGATGCACGGCCTTCAAATTATCCCCGGTGCGCTCGCACAGCAGCGCCAGGTTGAAGTGGGCGTCGGCGTACTTGGGATTCAGCGTCAACGCCTGGCGATAGTGAAACAGCGCCTCGCTCACCCGGTTCTGCTCGTCGTAAAGGTTGCCGATATTGAATTGCGCCAACGGATAGCTCGGGTCGGCCTCGATCGCCCGCTCGTAGTATTTCTCGGCCTCCACAAACTTGCGTTGCCGATAGTAAATCGTGCCCAGATTGACCAGCGCGCCGGCCGCCGAGGGGTTCAACTCCAGCACCTTCTCGTACGCCCGGATGGCCTGCTCCACCGGCGCGCCGGTCTCCTCGAGTTCCAGCCCCTTCTGAAACCACACCTCCGATTCGCGGATGCGATTCGCGGAGTGCTTGCGCTCCGGAAAGTTGCGCACGCCGCCCAGCTCGGCGGCATCGAAATCCAGCAGGATCTGTCCGCTGATGGCCTCCATCTTCTGCCCCGCCACGTGGACCGCGATCTTCCGCCCGTCGGAAACGATACGCAACTCCGAGAGCGGCTGCTTCACCCCGTCGAGTTTTTGCCGCAGCGACACGATCGCCCGCCCGATCTGCCGCGGCTGGATGTGGCGTTCGCGCAGCTTGATCAGCGTCTGGATGGCGATCAGGTCGGAAAAGGAGTAGGATTCCGCGTGCGAAATCAGCTCCTGCTTCTCCCAGCTTCGAAGCTGCCGCTCGGAGAGGCCAAACTGACGGCGGACGTCCGCGCGCGAGTATTCCTCATTCGGAGCCACGCGAAAACATTTTACCAGGATGCCCCGCCACCCGATTTCAAACGAATCAAAAAGCTGCGAGCGCAGCGAGCCACCTCCCCCAACCCCTAGCCCCCAACCCCCAACCCCTCGTTTGCCGTACACTGAAAAATCAGATGAACAACTGGCAGCGGCTGGGTGTTGTGTCGGCGTGGTGCGCCTCCGCCGCTTGGGCGGTCGATTGGAAAGCCCTCCAACCGCAAGGCTGCGTCAGCGATTTCGCGCAAGTCGTCGGCGCTCCCGCCAAATCCCAGCTCGAGCCCTACTGCGCCGCCGTCGAGCAGTCCACCGGCGTGCGAATGGCGCTCGTGACCGTCGCGTCGCTCCAGGGCGAACCCGTCGAAGACGTCGCCAACACCATCGCGCGCGCCTGGGACGTCCTGCCCTCGGAAAGGTATCAGGCCTTCCTGGTGATCACACCTGGCGGTGCTCCGGGCGCGGTCGTGCCTCCCTTGGACCTCGTCAAGCCGGCGAAGAACGACGGCATCNNTGCTGCTGCTGGCCATCCAGGAACATCGCTACCACCTGGCAATCGGGCGCAGGCTCGCGCCCATTCTTCCGGACGACCTGAGCGGCAGCATCCTGCGCGAAATGCGGCCCGCCCTTCGGCAGCGGCAGCATGGCGAGGCCGTCATGGCCGCCGCGGAGACGCTCGGGATCGCCATCGCCAAGGCCAAACACGCGGCCGAGACCCGCTTGCCGCGCCGCATCCGGCCGGGCCCCTACGATGCCTTCTCGTGGCCGCTCGCCATCGGCAGCGTCATCCTGGTGGCTTGGCTGATGATTGCCGGCGGGCCCCGCGGATTTGCCTGGGCCGGCGGACGTGGCCTCCTCCCGTGGCTGGCGCTCGGCACCATGACGGGGCGGTCGACCTGGGGCAGCCGCGGCAGCGGCGGCTTCGGCGGATACGATTCGGGCGATGGCTCCGCCGGTTTCGGGGGCGGCGACTTCGG
>OMOG01000623.1 GCA_900290305.1 Candidatus Sulfopaludibacter sp. SbA4 | reverse complement strand
TTGGTACGGCTATCCCTACCACGGCCGGTTCTCCGCCAGCGGCGAAGTCTACGACATGGACGAGCTGACGGCCGCCCATCCGACGCTGCCTTTCAACACCCTGGTGCGGGTGGTGAATCTCAGCAACGACAAGAGCATCCGGGTTCGCATCACCGACCGGGGCCCCTTCGTGGATGGACGCATCATCGACCTGTCGCGCGCCGCCGCCCGCAGCATCGGGCTGATCGAGCCCGGCACGGCGCAGGTGCGCGTGGAGGTGGTTGGGACATTGAATGGGCAGCCGGGGGATGCCAGGCCGCTGGTCCTGGCGGCCGCCGCTTCCCGGCCGGCCGTACCGGCGCCCGCGGCTGTGGCACGCATGGCGCCTGCGCCCGCCGCCCCGCCGCCGGGTTCGTCCGGCACTTTCGCCGTCCAGACCGGGGCCTTCCGCAATCCGGATAACGCCGGGCGCTACTTCGCGCTGATGAAATCCCGATACGGCGCCGCGCGGCTGGTGCCTCCGGACGAGGATTCCGGCATCTGGCGTGTGCTGGTGGGCTTCGAAACTACCAGGGAAGACGCCGAGACCCTGGCGGCGCGCATCCGGAACGATTCTGGTGAGAATAATGCCTTCGTCGTGCGACTAGATTCTTCCAATGAACAGGACCGTCCCGGGCAGTCCCCGCGCCCTCGTGGGACAGTCGTCGCAGATGGGCTCCATCCGCCGCTTAATTGATAAAGCATCCCGCAACCGGCTGCCCGTTTTGCTGTTGGGCGAGACCGGCACCGGCAAAGAAGTAGTCGCGCGCGCCATCCACGACTCCAACCCGCGCGGGCAGTTCGTTCCCATCGACTGCGGCTCGCTGGTGGGGACCCTCATGGAGAGCGAGCTTTTCGGCCACGTGAAGGGCTCCTTCAGCGGCGCGGCCGAGAACAAAAAAGGCCTGGTGGAGCTGGCCGACGGGGGAACCGCCTTCTTCGACGAGATCGGCGACCTGCCTCTCGAAATGCAGGTCAAGCTGCTGCGGCTCCTTCAGGAGCGCGAATTCCGCGCGGTCGGCTCGCTGCAGTGGCGCAAGGTCGATCTCCGCATCATTGCCGCCACGCATCGCGATCTGAAGATTGAAGTGGCCGCGGGACGCTTTCGGAAGGACCTCTATTACCGCCTGAATGTCTTCAACATCCACCTGCCGCCCCTGCGCTCCCGCAAAGAAGATCTCCCGTCTCTGATCGACCATTTCCTGCAGCCGCCGCAGGGGATGGGGGGCTTCTACCCGAGCCAGGAAGTTCTCGACCTGCTGCTGGCCTACGACTGGCCGGGCAACGTTCGCGAGTTGCAGCACTGCGTGGAGCGAATGACGGCCATGCAATCCGAAGGAGCGCTCCAAATGGCCGATCTGCCGTCTTCGCTGCGGAACCATACCGCCGCGGCGGGGCTCGATCGCCTGGCGGATGTGGTGGCGAACGACCCGGCCGACCTGCGCGACGTGCCGGAATTCCACCTGGCGCCCAAGTCTCCGGTCATCTCGCTGCCGCAGAGCGAGGTGGCAGGCCACGAAAAACGATGGCCTGCCCCACAGTCTCCGGTCATCTCGCTGCCGCAGAGCGAAAAACAGGCCATCTCGGCGGCGTTGGCCTCCACCCACGGGGAGCGTGGCAAGGCGGCCCGCATTTTGCGCATCGGCCGGAGCACGCTTTATCGCAAAATGAAGGAGTACGGGATCGCATAGCCTATCGACGAAGTTTCACACCGGCCGGAAGGCCGGTGCCACTATCGCGCTGGACGCCACCTACAGCATCGGCGGCGAGCTTTCGGGGGTGGGGCTTTATTCGCGCGAGATCCTGATAGGCGTGGCGGCCGCGCATCCCGAGGTGCGCTTCGACTTCTGTTACCGCCCGCACCGCTATCTCCGTTCGCGATCCATCGAACTCCCGCCCAACGCGAGGCGGCGCCTGCTGGCCGAGCCGCTGGGGCCGCGTTCGGCGGTCCTTTTCCACGGGCTGAACCAGCGGCTGCCGCGCCTCCCCATGCGCCGCGCCATCGCCACGTTCCACGACCTATTCGTGATGACCGGCGAGTACTCGACGCCCGATTTTCGCGCGCGTTTCACCGTGCAGGCGCGCGATGCGGCAGCCCGAGCCAGCGCCATTATCGCGGTTTCGGCCTTCACCAAGGGGCAAGTGGTGTCGTTGCTGGGTGTGGATCCGGCGAAGGTGCGGGTGATCCACCACGGCACCCGCAAACTGCGGCTTCCGGCAGGCGCCGGGCGGGAAAAGGTGATCCTGAACGTGGGCGCGGTGCAGAAACGGAAGAACATCGCACGGTTGGTGGAAGCCTTCGAGACCGTCGACCGCTCCTGGAAACTGGTGCTCGCCGGGGCTTGCGGATACGGTTCCGAGGAGATCCTGCGGCGCATCGAGCAAAGCCCGGCGCGCGAACGGATCTCGGTGGCCGGCTACGTCTCGCCCGCCACGCTGGCGGCTTTCTACGCCGGCGCCATGATTTTCGCCTTCCCGTCCCTGGATGAAGGCTTCGGCATGCCCCTGCTGGAGGCCATGGCGGCGGGCGTTCCGATCGTCACCTCCAATCGTTCCGCCCTCCCGGAAGTGGCCGGCGATGCCGCGATTCTGGTGGATCCCGAGAGTGTCGAAGCGCTGGGCCAAGCGCTCCGCGATCTGACGGAGAGGGATGGGCTGAGGCAGGAGTTATCGCGACGCGGGGAATTGCGGGCGAGTTTGTTTACCTGGGATAAGACTGTCCGCGAGACCTGGGAGGTCTACCAGGAAGTGATACAGCAATAAGAACACAGGCAAGAATGCCTGTGCTACCGATTTTCTTCGTCTACCGCTATTTTGAGGGCGCGCAAGAAGCGTTGATCCTGGGAAGTGAGCTTGATTTTACCGGTGGTTTCAAAACCACGCTTCGGTTCCTCGTTTCCTTCGGAGTGTTCCTCATCGTCCTCTTCGCTGTTTTCATCCCGTCGGTTGAAACCAATGGTGGCCTCCAAGACAAGGAAGACATCGTAGCCGGCTCTCTTGATTTCGCCGATCGCCTCCGCGATCCGGTCGGATTCGGAAAGGGAATCGTTAATCGCGTTTCCCAATTCCTGCATCAGGTGCTTCAATGGCTCTTCCACAAACTCTCCCCTTTAGTGGATGCACCGGGTACAAGCAGCGTTCCACCCGTCGGGCCTCAGCTTCCACCTGTTCCGATTGTAGTGGAGGCGACCCCGGTTCACAAGCACAACCAATAAATCTATCGGCAATCCAGGTACCAGACACCATAGCGGCGCTTCCCGGACGGCATTTGTTACGATAAAGGGGTGATCAGCAGCTCAACCGGCCGCGCTGCCGGCCGTATCGCAGCACGCCACGGGCGGGAGTTCGTCCGGCATGTGGTGCCCGCCGTCATCAAGCCCGCACGGACCTTGTGGAATGAGTTCATCGGCTTTGTTTTCTTGTGTTTCGGCGGGACGTTCGCGTACAAGACGGGACGCCTGATCCTGAATTACCGGAAGGGCCCTTCGGCCGATCCCATCGGGGACCTGTTCTGGCTGTCGGTATCCGCCTTCTGCACCCTGGTGATGCTTTATTTCGGCTTAACCTCGTTTCTGCGCGCTCGTAAAATTTCGCGATCATGAGTGACGGGCCAGGTAAACCGGGCGAGTTCCCGTACACGCGCGGCGTCTACCGCGAGATGTACCGCAGCCGCTTCTGGACCATGCGGCAGTACGCCGGATTCGGTACTGCCGACGAAAGTAATCGCCGGTACCGCTATCTATTGTCACAGGGGACCACCGGGCTCTCGGTGGCCTTCGATCTTCCGACCCAGATGGGTCTGGATTCCGACCACCCCATGGCGGCCGGCGAGGTGGGCCGCGTCGGCGTGGCCATTTCCTCGCTCGCCGATATGCTGCGCCTGTTCGATGGCATCCCGCTGCAGGACGTCTCGACGTCCATGACCATCAACTCCACGGCCTCGATTCTGCTGGCGTACTACGCGCTGGTGGCGCGCCGCCAGGGCGCCGACCTCGGGAAGCTGGCGGGTACGATTCAGAACGACATCCTCAAGGAATACATCGCCCGCGGCACCTACATCTATCCGCCGCGCCCGGCCATGCGCATCATCACGGATGTCTTCGCCTGGGCCGGCCGGGAGATGCCGGAATGGAATACCATCTCGATTTCCGGCTACCACATCCGCGAAGCGGGGTCTACCGCCGTGCAGGAATTGGCGTTCACATTTGCCAACGCCATCGCCTACATCGAGGCGGCCATCCGGGCGGGGCTGGCGGTGGATTCCTTCGCGCCGCGTCTTTCTTTCTTCTTCAACTCGCACAACGATTTTCTGGAGGAGATCGCCAAGTTCCGCGCCGCGCGCCGCATCTACGCCTTCCTGATGCGCGACCGCTTCGGCGCCCGCGACCCGCGCTCCCTGATGCTGCGCTTCCACGTGCAGACCGCCGGCTCCACGCTGACCGCGCAGCAGCCGGACGTCAACATCGTGCGCACCGCGCTCCAGGCCATGGCCGCCGTCCTGGGAGGCGCGCAATCGCTGCACACCAACTCCCGCGACGAGGCGCTGTCGCTGCCCACCGAGGAATCCGCACGCCTGGCCCTGCGTACCCAGCAGATGATCGCGTACGAAACGGGCGTGACCAACACCGCCGACCCGGCCGGCGGCAGCGAGCACATCGAAGCCCTCACCGATTCCATCGAGCGGGGAGTCGGCGAATACTTGAAGCGCATCGACGAGATGGGAGGCACGTTGCGCGCCATCGAGACCGGCTACGTTCAGAACGAAATCCAGAACGCGGCCTACGACTATCAGCGCGAAATCGAATCGGGCACGCGGATTGTGGTGGGGGTGAACCGCTTCCAGCAGGAGGAGCGCGCGGTTCCGACCTTCCGGCTGGATCCGGCGCTGGAGCGCTCGCAGGTGGAAGGACTGCGGCAAGTGCGTGCGTCGCGCAGCCCGTCGCTGGTGGAGGAAAAGCTCGCGGCGCTGGAGCAGGCGGCCCGCGACGGCACGAACCTGATGCCGCCGATCTTCGACGCCGCGGACGCGTACGTCACCGTGGGCGAGATCTCCGACCGGCTGCGCGGGGTGTTTGGCGAGTACCGCGAGGGGTAGTTGCGGTTTGGTATAGGCTAAAAGAAGAAGGCAGACGTGGAGAGCATTCCATGGACAGGAGTGGCATTATAGCCAAACTTCGTGAGCATGAATCGGAGCTGAGAGCCGCCGGAATTGTGCGCCTGTCCCTGTTCGGATCAGTTGCCCGCGGAGAAGCCACGGCAGAATCGGATGTGGACTTGATGGCGGAATTCGACAGTAGGCGGGAATACTCTCTGCTGGACAGGGTGCGTCTGGAAAGGCGGCTTGCCGATATGCTCGGGGTCAAGGTGGACCTCACGCCTGCGCGGACGCTGAAAGACGGCATCAGGGAACGGGCAACACGCGAGGCCGTGCTTGCCTTTTAGGGATGCCGACAGATCGCTGCGCGATATTGCGGATGCGATCGGCATGATCGAGCAATTCACGCTGGGCATGGATTTCGAGGGGTTCCGCGAAGACCCCAAGACCGTCGCGGCCGTAGAACGTAAGCTCCAAATTATCAGCGAGGCCGCTATCAGGTTAGGCAGCGAAGCCGAAGGGCGGTGTCCGGGCATCGCATGGTCCGACATCCGGGGCATTGGCAACTGGCTGCGCCACCAATATGAGCGCATCGAATTGCCCGTCATCTTTAAGACTGTCCGCGATGATCTGCCGCCGCTCAAGGCTGCGGTCGTTCGTGCGCTCGGTCCGCCTGGGACAAACCCACGCGGAGTATCACTTGGCTGATGCACAGTGTGCCTTGTGAATGTCAAGCTGGTAATGACTCGGCGCGCGAAGTTTGCGGGTCCGTTCCAGGCCCCCGGGCGTCTCGACGCGCGCTTCCGCTAAGGACCCGGGGTCCGATGCATTTCTCTCTGCTCCATTGACGCCATGGCTGCAAGAATGACCTTGTAAATCGTCTGGGCGTCTGCTGGCGTCAATGGGGCGCGCGCCTGAGACGACACCCGGCGTAGAACCTCCTCCTCGCGGCCTGGTGCACTGGCTGGAGCACCGAAGCGTTTTTTCACGATCCCAACATCGCGGACAACCATGGCCCTCTCATTGAGGAGTTTCATGATCTGTCCGTCGATGTTGTCGATTCGCTGCCGGTATGGACTCAGTGCCTGGCTCAGGTCACCCGTGTCCTGTGCGAGCAGAGCAATCGATATCAGGCAGAAGAAAAAGCGTGGCATCGCCCCAGATTGTAGCAATTGCGGCGGCAGCCCTGGCCAAAAAAACTTTTGGAGTGCCGAATAAACCGGCGCGCCTTTCGCCTTACCAAGTAAGAGCGGCGATCATTTCCGGCGCAGCTCGAAGCAAGAAAGGGAACGATCATGAAGCCGACGAGACTGAGTACATTTCCGAAGCGAGTATGGGCCGTGGCAGTTCTCACGGCTGTTGCGGGAGCGGGCGTGGCCACGGGGCCGGCGCGCGCCCAGGTTGGACAGGGAGAAGCCAATGGCCTGGTTGGCTCCTGGCGGGTGACCGTGAACGTAACCAACCCTCCAGGCGTTCCCTCATTTCCCGTGCTGATGACGTTCCACGCCGATGGCACCATGTTGCAATCCCGGCTCAGTTAGATCCCGGCTTTTGGAGTCCTGGAGACTACAGCCCACGGCGCGTGGAAGCGGATCAACGGGAACCAGATTGCGGCAACCACTTTCGCGCTGGTCCAGGGCGCTCCCGGCAACGCCGCTTTGAACGGAGCGTTCTTTGGAACCGAGAAGGTAAGCTTCCAACCCGTGATCGCCGGCGATGGCAATTCCTTTACGGCGCCGTGGGCAAGTACGGTGTACGATCCGAACGGAAATGTGATCCCGGTGGGCAGCGGCAACGGCATCCTGTCGGGTGTCCGAGTACAGGTAGAGCCTTGACGGGTTGGTGCGGCAGCGGCCTACGGCTCCCGCACGGCCCGGAATCCCACCATGCGGTGCCCTTGAAACGAAGGCCACGCGGCCGTTCGCGCGTACGACCGCAGCTCGAACTGCTCCATGAAAAACGTGCCGCCGCGCAGTACACGGTACGCACCCTCCGCGGGGCCCTTCGGATTCTTGCGCGGCGAGACCGAGTAGTAATCGCGGCTGTACCAATCCGAGCACCACTCCATCACGTTGCCCGCCATATCGAAGGCCCCGTATGGCGACGCGTTGCTGTGAGTCTGCAGGCCGCCGCGCAGGCTGCCATCGTAGTATCCAACCAGGCTTCCGGTATCGAAGCTCTGCGCGCCCACGTAATTCGCGTAAGAGCGGTCGATGTTATTTCCCCACGGGTACCGGCGCTGATCGGTGCCGCGCGCGGCTTTTTCCCATTCCGCTTCGGTGGGCAGACGGTACCGCTTGCCGGCCTTGGCGCTGAGCCAGTTGCAGTAGGCCACGGCCGAATCCCAATTCACGCCCAACACCGGATAGTCGTCCGTTCCGGGCGTTCCACCTCCGTGATTGCGGGCATCGTTCCAATAGGGAACCTGGTTTTTCGGCGCCACTTTTCCGCCGGGCCAGAACTGGGGGTCGTCGTAACCGGGATCGTCGCGGAACTTCTTCCACTCGCCGTTGGTCATTTCGTATTTGGCGATATAGAAGGCATCCAGCTCGACCAAGTGCACGGGCCGTTCCCGCGGGTCGCCGTCGCCGAAGTTGTCGCCCATGCGGAACGCTCCGGCGGGCACGTAGACGTAATCGCCATGGCCGTCATTCACTACCGGAGGAGCCCCCGCGGGGGCTGCGGCGAGGAGTGCCGCGAGCAGCCAGGCGGCCGGCAACATCGTTGCACGGCTCAGGCCGAGGCCGCGCATCAGTTGGCCCCCGGAAGGAATCCATCCAGCTTGAGGAACAGTTCCAGGCGCCCCATCCAGTCGGAGAATTCGGGACTTCCGAAGCCGCTCCCGAACCCGTGGCGGCCCTTCTGGTAGACGTGAATCTCAGCGGTCACTCCCGCGCGGATCAGGTCCGCGAACAGTTGCGCGTTGCCGAGCGCCGGCCCGGTATCGGCCGCTGCCGAGACCAGGAACGTCGGCGGGAAATTCTTCAGCGATTCACCCGGTGAAGCGCGCCCCACGCCATATACCAGCACCAGGTAGTCCGGCCGCGAGCTGAGGCGGTCGATCGGGTCGGGCGCATTGGGATCGCCGGGTCCCGAAGTGCCCACCACGCTGCGCGCCGTGTTCGAGCCGGCGGAGAATCCGATGTAGCCCACCCGGTTGGGGTCGAGCTTGAATTCGGCGGCGCGCGAGCGAACCAGTTGCACGGCGCGCTTGCCTTCCATGACGCGCACGTTTTCGCCGTAGCGCGGCGAGAGCCGGTAGGTCAGCACGAACGCCGTGACTCCCCAGGTGTTGTAGCGCTCGGCGATGTCGAGCCCTTCCACCCCGTACATCAGCATGATGTTGGAGCCTCCCGGCGCGACGATCACGGAGCCGCCGTTGCGCTTGCCTTCCGGGGGAAGGAAGACCGTGAGGAACGGGCTGTCCAGTGGCCCGTTGCCCGTGGCGAGCGGCGCCTTGCCCTCTTCCCAGAGCGGGATGTTGTAGTTGACGGACGACTTGTCGGCAAGCTTGGCGCCATGGTCCGCGGCCGGAAGAGCGGCGGAAATCGCCAGCAGGGCGGCGACCAGTCGCCAGCGGGTGGTCGAGAACACGCAGACAGCCATGTAGCCAGTGTGTGCCCGGGGATTCCTCGCGTCAAGTGTTGCCTACCAGAAGTATCGGGCCACCACCTGCGGCGAGGTGGGCGCGCCGGAAATTACCTTCACGTGCAGCACGAGCTGCAGGTTCTTCGACTGCCAGCCCGTGGCGCCGTGGAGGGCTTCGGCCATCAGGTCCGGGTTGGTCACCAGGTCCCCGGCTGCATCGGTTCCGTACTGCGTGATGCCCGCGAGTTCCACCAGCATGGCGTGCGTATCCGGATGGAAGAGGCGCGACACGATGGCATAATCCTCGGTGGTGCGGCGGTCGCGCGGCAGGTTCGGAAGTGCCCAGGCCGTCGGCTTTCCATTGTCCAGGATGCCGATGGGGCGGCGCACGCCATCGATGAAGTAGCGCATCTGGCTGCTGATCTCCTGCCAGCGCGTATAGGAGTAGCCCACCAGAATGGCCGGCCCGGAGCGGAGGTCCGCAAACGAAACGTCGTTCCCTACTTTCAAGCGGTACGGCCGGCGCAGGCGCGTGAGCATGGAAGTCAGTCGCGAGGCGGCGATCAGGTCGCCGCCTCCCACAAACTGGTCGGCGAGCGCTACGTAATCTTCCGGCCCCGGCGGACCTTTGGCGCCGGGCTCGCGGTCCAGGTTCCACACCGGCACGAAGGCCGCGCACACGAATACCGGCGCGCTCCCTTTCAACACGGGCGCCCAGAATTCGTCGAGCACGGTGCTGGAAGGGCGAGTCAGTGTCCAAATCAACGCGGCCACGGCGACCAGGGCCGCTCCGGCTGCTACGGCGCGGCGCGGGGTGACGACCGGCATCCGTGCGGACGCGGACGGAGCCGCAGGTACAACCGGAGCCGCGGCTTCAGCCCCTTGCCTGTGCATCAGGCGAAACTCGGGAACATAGGTACCCGACGGCAATTCGATGCGAAGGGGATCTTGGGTTCCCTGGTCGGAATAGTAGAGCCCCAGGCGCTTGCGCACTTCGCCGGCCTTGACGCGCACCGTGGCATCGTCGCTGGGATCGTAGCTGGTGGAGCGGCCGAAGACGTCGATGCCGATGGTCCGCTCCTTCAGCATGTCGCCATGGCCACTGAGTGTGTTCTCCACGACGTACCTGAGAAAGTCCTGGCTTCGTTTGCTGGAGCGAAACTCGTGGCTGGCCAGCACACGGGTCAGCTCTTCCCGGATCGAATCTTCATTCGGGGGTTCCGCACCGGCGCTCTCCGAAGCCGGGGCCGAAGATGGCTTCGGGGTTTGTCCCTGAGACATGAGTCCACCGGTTTTCGATTTCTGCTGGTATCGATTCTAGCACCGAAAACACATGGGGTAAGATTGTAGACACAGCCAAGAGGCGACTGCCATGGATCAGGAACGTTGGCAGAGAGTAGAGGATCTCTTCCACGCCGCGCTGGAGCGCACGCCGGAACGGCGGCGGGTATTCCTCGACGATGCATGCGGCGGAGACACCGGCCTGCGGCAGCAGGTCGAACTGCTTCTGGCCAAGGAAGAAGAGGCCGGGAGTTTCCTCGAATCACCCGCCATGCGGGACGTGACGGTCACCCAGACGGCCGCCGAGACCGCTGTGGGCCGCGAATTCGGACCGTATCGGATTGTGTCTCCGCTCGGCGCCGGTGGCATGGGCGAGGTCTATCGGGCGCACGATAGCAAGCTCGGCCGCGATGTCGCCATCAAGATGTTGCCGCATGCGTTCGCGCGCGATCCGGAGCGCCTGGCGCGCTTTCGCCGCGAGGCCCGCACGCTGGCCTCGCTGAATCATCCTAATATCGCGGCAATTTATGGCCTGGAAGAATCCGGCGATGTAGATTGCCTGGTGCTGGAACTGGTGGAGGGCGAGAACCTGCGCGGTCCGCTGCCCATCGAGCGGGCACTGGATTACGCGCGCCAGGTCGCCGAGGCGCTGGAAGCGGCGCACGCCAAGGGGATCATTCACCGCGACCTGAAGCCCGCCAACGTCAAGGTCACGCCCCAAGGCAGGGTGAAGGTGCTGGACTTCGGTCTGGCGAAAGCAGTCTGGGGGCCGGAGCAGAACCAGGATCTCTCGCAAGCACCGACCGTGACCGGCCTGGAGACTCTCGCCGGACACATTGTCGGGACGCCTGGCTACATGAGCCCGGAGCAGGCGCGCGGAAAAGAGGTCGACAAGCGGACCGACATCTGGGCATTCGGATGCCTGTTGTACGAGCTGCTCACCGGCAAGCGCGCGTTTTCCGGTGAGACTATCTCCGACACGATTGCGGCCGTGCTGGAGCGCGAGCCGGACTGGCAGGCACTGCCGGCGAAGACCCCGTCAAAAATCCGCGAGCTGTTGCGGCAGTGTCTGCAGAAGGACGCTGACCGCCGGCTGCCCAACATCGAAGACGCGCGCAAAACGATTGAGGAAGTACAGCGTGGCTCGAAGCGCTGGCAAATCGTTGCCGCCGCGGCCGCCGTTGGGATCCTCGCGATTGGTGTGGCTCTGTGGATGCGCGGCCCGGCCCGTCCGGCGGACCGCTCCGAGTGGGTCCAGCTCACGAACTTCCCCGACTCGGTGACCCAACCCGCGCTTTCGCCGGACGGCAAGATGCTGGCGTTTATCCACGGCGACTCCACGTTCTTCGGGCCTGGGCAGATCTTCGTCAAGATGCTTCCCGATGGAGAGCCGGTACAACTGACGCATGACAATCTGTCAAAAATGAGCCCGGTGTTTTCAGCGGATGGCACGCGCATCGCCTATACCGTCTACACGGACGAGGTATTTGCTTGGGATACGTGGATGGTTCCGGTGCTGGGCGGTGAGCCGCAACTGTGGCTCAAGAACGTTTCGGGGCTGGTATGGACGGGCCCGCATCAACTGATGTTTTCGGAGATCAAGAGGGGCGTCCACATGGGGCTTGTGACGGCGGCGGACAACCGCATGGGAGCACGCGACATCTACCTGCCAGGCCCCGAACCGAACATGGCGCATCGTTCCTATTTGTCGCCCGATCGGAAATGGGTGCTCCTGGTGGAGATGGACGAGGACCATCTGTGGGAGCCTTGCCGCGTGGTGCCGGCGGACGGCAGTTCGCAGGGCCGGAAAGTGGGTCCGCCCGGGGGAGGCTGCACGGCCGGCGCCTGGACGCCGGATGGCAAATGGATTTATCTGACTTCGAACGCGGTGGGAGCCAATCACATCTGGCGGCAGCGATTTCCCGGCGGCGGCCGGAACTGGTCACTCCTGGACCGACGGAAGAGGAAGGCATTGCCATGGCGGCGGATGGCCGTTCCTTCGTCACGTCGGTGGCGTTGCAGAACTCCTCGCTTTGGGTTCACGATGGCAAGGGCGAGCGGCGGATTTCGCTGGAAGGCAACGCCGCCGATCCGATGTTTACGCCCGACAGCAAGAAGCTGTGCTACCGGATGGTGAAGGCTCCGCCGAGCGAGTGGACGTACTACCGGGATGCGGGGGAAGTGCGCATGGCAGACCTGGAGTCCGGCCGCTCCGATCCCCTGGTGCCCGGCTTTCTGGCGCTCAGCTATGATCTGTCCGCGGACGGCCGTGAGGTGGTGATGGCGGCGCCGGACCCAGAAGGGAAGCAGCGGCTGTGGATTGCGGCGATGGACCGCAGCGTGTCGCCGCGCCAGATCCCGAACGTCGAGGGCGGGTCTCCGAGGTTCGGACGGGACGGCGACATTGTGTTCCGCCACGTGGAAGGGTCCAGAATGGAGGGCACCACCGGCTTTATTTACCGCGTGCACCGCGACGGCACGGGATTACGGAAAGCGAGCCCGCATCCGGTCCTGTACGTCGACTCGATTTCGCCGGATCGCCAATGGGTCGTCGCATGGGCGCCGGTAGGAGATAACGGGCCTCCGGCGGTTCAGGCCTTTCCGCTGGATGGCGGTTCTCCAGTCACACTGGCCGGCGGGACGTATGCGAGATGGTCGCCTGACGGCCGTTCGGTCGCGTTTTTCTCTGAAAATATAGCGCCCATTCCCGAGGGCAGGAGTTATCTCGTCCCCCTGCCACCCGGTCAGATACTCCCGCGCATTCCGCCAGGCGGATTTCACTCCGAGGAGGAAGTGGCCCGCCTGCCGGGAGCGCGGAGAATCGATGAGTATTATGTGGTGCCGGGTCCGTCCCCCGGCCAGTACGCGTTCTACCGCGGGACGTCCTTGCGGAACCTGTACCGAATCCCTATTCCATGAATCTCAGGGGGACATGAATGCCCGTGGGGCAGGCCATCGTTTTCTAAGGAACATGTCGCTAAGCCACTGAAAATAGATTTGTTAGCGAATCCCAAAATTTGGCGAATGTTTGGCGAAGACCGGCCTGTTCCTTTACGTCTTGGCCCGCCCCGCGGGCAGCAAGCTTTTGTGGCCTGCCGCTTCCATAGGCGGGTGAGCAGGCGACAGAAAACGATCGCCTGCCCCACATCAGAGCCTTCCCTGGACTGAATAGAACGCCATCCCCACGTAGGTGTTGGCACTCGGTCCGGCCGTCGCGGGGCCCCCCACGGCCGTGAAGCTGATACTCCCATCTGCGCGGCTGAGGCTGCCCGTTCCCCCCGCGATCGTTAACGTGCCGCTAAACGGACCGAAGCCGTAGGCGTCCCCCGGAGCGTCGTCCTTTCCTGTATACGTCCCCTTCACGGAGTCTTTTCCATTGGGAGCGGTCATTTTGAAAGTCCCTTTGTAAGTCCCAAACCCCGGGTTGTAGTAACACTTTTGGATCTCAAGGAACAGCGTACCCAGCGAGGTGTTACCAATACCCTGTGCCTCAATATAAAGGCCGGAATTGTTGAGACACACGCTGCAATTCGTATCGTTGGGACCGCAGGCTGCAATCGCTGCAATCGCCTCGAACTGGACCGTAAAAGTTCCCTGGATTGGCATCCCCTGGGCTTGGGCCGCTGCGGGCATCAGCGCGAGGGGCATGGCTGCCAGCGCCAGCAGGCCCAAGGAACTTAGAAGTTTCGGCATGATTGAACTACCTCCTGCCTGTATTCCGGGAACGGGCGGGAAAAAGGGTCACCGGCGATGAATTATTTTGTGGTAGGATCGGCACCGGCATGGCCGTCGAGGGTGGACACGAGATCAGCGCTTTGCTCGCTGCGTGGAACAACGGCGACGAAGAAGCGCTGAGCCACCTGATGTCTTTCGTCTACCCGGAACTGCGGCGAATCGCGAGACAGCACCTGCGACTCCGCCCCGCTGGTGAAACGCTGGAGTCGGCCGCGCTGGCCAATGAGGCTTATCTCAAGCTGGTTCGAGCGGGCGGCCTTCGCTGTGAAAATCGCGCGCACTTTCTGGCGCTCTGTTCGCAAATCATCCGGCGCATTCTGGTGGACCATGCGCGCAGCCGTGGGTATGCCAAGCGCGGCGGCGATGCAGTGCGGGTGCCGCTGGATGACGTGGTGTTGGCGGAGCGGGCCCGCGGAATCGAAATCCTGGCCCTGGATGAGGCACTCGAGTCGTTGTCCAAGATCGATGCCCGCAAAGGCCGCGTGGTGGAGTTGCGTTATTTCGGCGGACTGAGTGTCGAGGAAACCGCCGAGGTCCTGGGAATCTCGCTGAAGACGGCCAAGCGCGATTGGAGAATGGCCAAGACGTGGTTGTTTGCCGCACTGACTGGGGAGAACGACAGGCCAGGAGGCCTGTCCCACTAGCCCATCTCTACCGAAACTTCGTTCACCGATCCAGCGGGCTGCGGCGGTATCGTGGCCACCAATGGGCCGCCATTCAGGCTCACCGCCCTCACGCCCTTCTGCACGCCATCAGGATTGCGGACGGTGATGTGGTACGTCGCACCCCTCCATCGCCTGGTCACTTGAAATTCCTTCCAATCGGCCGGAATGCAGGGGTCTACGATGAGCCCGTCGAAGCCCGGCCGCACCCCGAGGATCCATCGCGTCGCGGCCGTGTAGCTCCAGCCGCCGCTGCCGGTCAGCCACGGGTGGCGCGCGCGGCCGAAGGCCGTATGGTCGCGGCCCATGACGAACTGGCAATAGGAGTACGGCTCCGCCTCGCGAGTCTCAATGCAGTCATTTTGGCGATAAGGCAGCAGCGCGTCGTAGAACTTCATGGCGCGGTCGCCGCGGCCAAGCTTGCACTCCGCGATCACCGCCCACGGGTTGGGATGGCTGAAGATCGCGGCATTCTCCTTGATGCCCTTGTACACCCGAGTCACAAAGCCGATCTGGTCATCGGGCTTGGAGAACGCCGGCCAGAGTAAGTGGATGCCGTACTCGGAGAATAAGTGACGGTCGATCGCATCCATGGTGCTTCGCGCGCGGTCCGGCGGAGCGAGATCCGATGCCACCGCCCAGGTGTTGCTTTCGAGGAAGATTTTGCCTTCTTCGCTTTTGTGAGTGCCGATCCGGACGCCGCTCGAAGTGATGCCGCGGATGTACCACTCGCCGTCCCAAAGCTCGCTCTCGCACGTCTGGCGAACCTTCTCGGCCAGGCGACAATACTGAGTCGAGTCAGTGGTGCGGCCTAAGTACTCGGCGGCTTCGACAAAGGCCCGCAGCGCCCAGTGGTGCAGGAACGACACCAGGGCGCTTTCGCCGCCGCCCAGGTTGAGGCAATCGTTCCAGTCGGCGCGGAGGCCCTTGCAGATGCCGGTGGGGCCGACCTGCTCCGCCGAAAAATCGAGAGCGCGCTTGAGGTGCTCGTAGACCGTGGCCTCGCCTTCGTCGGCGAACGGCACGACTTCGTCGAACAGGGCGGTTTCGCCAGTCTCCTTCACGTACTCGCAGATGGAGACCACCAGCCACAACGCGTCGTCGGAGCAGACGTCGGCCAGCCCGTGTATGATGCTCTTGCGGTCGGGCGAGGGCGTGACGGTGGGTGACTTGAACTTGGGCGCGGCCTGCTTTTCGAGGTCGAACCAATCGGGGTCGAAGAGATGCAGCCCGTAGCCCTGGTTCACCTGGCCCTTCAAAAGCTCGATGATCCGCTGGCGGCATTTGGCCGGATTGGTATGGGCCACCGACATCACATCCTGCGAGGTATCGCGGTATCCCAGTCCCATGCGCCCGCCGACTTCGATGAAGGACGCGAACCGCGACCAGACCACGCAGGTCTCCGCCTGGTACAGCGTCCACGTGTTGATCATGGTGTCGAGACCCGGGTGCGGAGTCTGCGACTGGAACGCGCCAAGCTTCTCCTGCCAGTACGACCGCAGTCCGGCGAAGGCGGCATCCACCGCGGCCGCGCTCGAATACTTGGCGCGGATCTGCCGGCCCTTTTCGCGCGGGCCCACGCCCAGCAGGAATGGCAGCCGCACCGATTTCCCCGCCGGCAGAGTCACTCGAGTATGCAGGGCGCCGCAGTGATTGCCGCCCAGCTCCGAGCGGTTGCCGCAATGGCCGCGCTCCACCGCGATGGGGTTAGTCTCGTTGCGGTAGCTGCCGATGAAGCTGTCGCGCAGGCTGTCGAAGCTTTGGGCTTCGAAGCCGGCTGTGAAGTAGTGAAAGGTCCATGGCTCGTAAAAGAAATCGTACTCGATCACGCCATCGCGATAACTCGATCCGCTGGCATACAGGCTCATCTGCAGATTCTGGTTATCGATGTCGATGTGGTGAAAAGAAAACTCGACGTACCCGAACACGCTGAGACGGCGCGGCGTGGGGCTATCGTTGCGAATCCGCACGTCCCATACCTCGACGTCGTCGCCCAGCGGGATGAAGATGGTCTGCTCGGCGTGCAGGTCGCGGTAGTCGCAGGTGAATCGCGAGTAAGAGAGGCCGTGGCGGCACTCGTAGCGGGCCTGCCCGAAGTCTTTCCCCACGGGCTGCCAGGAGATGGACCAATATTCGCCGGTGTCATCGTCGCGGACGTAGCAGTAGTGACCCGGCCGGTCGAGCGGCACGCCGTTGGGGCGGAAGCGAGTGACTCGGCCATGCTCGGCGGACTTATAGAACGAATACCCGCCGGCATTGTGGGAGATGACCGTACAGAGACTCTCGACTCCCAGGTAGTTAGTCCAGGAGACTGGGACATCGGGGCGGTCGATTACGTATTCGCGGTTTTCGTTGTCAAACCAGCCGTAGCGCATAAGCTCCATTCCAACCGCTCCCTTACGGTCGCGGCTCCGATGCGCTTTCGGAGCCGCGACGGTAAGGGAGCGGTCTTGTCAAGCCCTTACAAACTGTCGCAGCCAATCCACTAACTCAGTGGCCTTCTGTTCCGAATCGGCTTCCACCGCCAGGCGGAGAACGGGCTCGGTCCCGGAGAAGCGCACCAAAGCCCAGTTGTCGTTTTCGAGATACAGCTTCGTCCCATCCATCTGCGAAACCCGCAGCACGGGGTACTGCCCGATGCGCCCCGCCGGCATCTCCTTCAATCGGCGCGGAACCGCGACGCGCATCTCCGGGGTGGCGGGCAGGCTTTCCTCCAGCGCGTAGAGGCGGCCCGTGATGCCATAGACCGTCTTGCGCAACCCGGAAACCTTCTGGCCTGTGCAGGCAAGCATCTCCACGATCAGCGCGGCCGCGAAGATGCCATCCTTGCCCAGGATGTGGCCGCGAATCGTCAACCCGCCCGAAGACTCGCCGCCCAGCAGCGCCTGGTGCTCCTGCATGGTCGATACGATGTGCTTGAAACCGACCGGGACCTCGTAACATTCCTCGCCCAGGTTGTGCGCCAGGCGGTCCAGCAGGTGCGTGGTGGAAAGGTTGCGCGCCACGCCGCCGCGCTCGCCGCGCATCTCGTGCAGGTACCAATACAGCAGCAGCAGGATATCGTTCACCGGGATATACTCGCCGCGCTCGTCCACGATGGCGATGCGGTCGGCGTCGCCATCCATGGCGAGCCCGATATCGTAGACTCCTTCGCGCATGTGGGACGCCAGCAGCCGCAGCGCTTCTTGGTTGGGTGCGGGCGAGCGCCCGCCGAACAGCGGGTTGTGGCGCTCGTGGATGAAACTGACTCGGCAGCGGGCTTCAGTGAGGACGGTTCCCAAGGTCAACTGACCGACCCCGTACATGGGGTCCACCATTACCTTCAGCCCGGCCTTGCGGATGGCCTCCAGATCGATCAAGGCTTCCACCGCGTCCACGTACTGGTTGGTGAAATCGCCGGGCTGGATGATGCCGGCTTCGAGGCCGATGTCCAGTTCCAGCTTGATCACCTGGTGCGGAGTGAGTGAGTTCGTCTCGATTTCAATCGCACGCGTCTCGTGATCCAGCAGCAAGGACCCATCGCCGCGAAAGACTTTGAGTCCGTTCCACTCCGGGGGGTTGTGACTGGCGGTGAAGGCCAGTCCGTAAGCCGAGCCCCGAATCGACGTGGCGTAGGTGATGAGCGGAGTGGGCGCATCCTCCGTCAAGAGCACCGCGGAAACGTTGTTACCGGCAAAGACTTCCGCCGAAGCCTCGGCGGCCTGCCTGGAAAGGAAACGCCGGTCGTAGCCGATCACAACTCCGCGGCTCTCCTGACCCTGGCGAGTGATCTCATTGGCCAGCGCCTGGCTGAGGCGCCGCACGTTGTGCATGGTGAAGCCCTCGCCGATGACGGCGCGCCATCCCCCGGTGCCGAAAGTGACGAGGTTCTGTTCCTCCTGGCGGCGCGGGCGGAACAGGCGCTTCTCCACGATAAACTCGGCGCGCGCGAGATCCTCCGCGGAGTTTATGCCCTGCACCTCGTCCTGGTCGTAGATGCGGTAGCTTTCGACGCGCAGGCCGGAACGAATCAGCGCATGCACGCAATCGGTGAGACGGTTTTGGCGCTCTAAAGCGTGAAACAGGACGCCGGCCTCGACCACGTACGCGCCCACATTCAGCTCGCGAATACCGCGCACATCGGCCGAGGCCTCCTTCTCTTCGATGATGTCCATGATGTGGCCGGCGGCGTCGCGGATGATCCGCCCATAAGGCAGCGGACGGTCCGCCACGGCGGTGAGCAGCGTGAGGTGCGCCTGGCGCAGGCGGTGCCGATTGAGCAGTCCGAGAAGCGATCCGGAGCGGACCAGCGGCGTGTCGCCGTAGAGGATCAAGAGATTGCCGCGATAGTCGCGCAGCGCATGGGCGGCCTGCAGTACGGCGTGGCCGGTGCCGAGCGGCGACTCCTGGACCACGTGGTGATAGCCGTTGGCGAGCGGCGCCTGGCCGCCGGCGGTAACCAGGTAGATCTCGCCGGGGGGCACGATCTGGGACAGATTCGCGAGCACGCATTCGACGATGGTGCGGTCGCCGAGGTGCTTGGTGAGGAGCGACCCGGCGTCTTTGCCGGCGGCGAGAACGATGGCTTTGAGAGCGTCTGAAGGCATGGCATTAAGGTGTGGCGCAGGCACTCGTGCCTGCGCCACGGTTCCTGGCACACTAGACATGTTCCGGTTCCATCTCCACCTCCGGCGCCGCGCCCTTATGAATCGGCACGATCCGCGCCAGCAGCAACGCCGGGACCGCCGATATCAACACCCAAATAAAAAAATTGCGATAGCCGATGGCCATCTGGATTTTACCGCTGATCGCGCCGGGCACGATCAGTCCCAGGTTCATCAGCGAGTTCGCAAAAGCATAGTGCGCGGTCTGGTATTTCCCCGGCGCGATTTCCTGCATCATCAGCAGAATCACACCCACGAATCCAAAACCATAGCCGAACATTTCCATGCTCATCGCCAAAGTGATCAACACGGTATTCGTCGGAAGCGCCGTACTCAAGTAGAAGTATGCCAGCATCGGAAGATTCATCACCGCCACCAACGGCAACAGCGCCCGGCGCAGTCCCAGCCAGGAGGTGAAATACCCGCCCAGGATGCTCCCCAGGATGAAGGCCCCCGTTCCGAACGTGCCGTAAATGGCGCCGAACTGCGCCGTGGTGAGTCCCAGTCCTCCGGTAGAACGGGCGGCTTTCAAGAACAGCGGTCCGATCTTCACCACCTGGCCCTCTCCGGCGCGGTAGAGAAAGATGAACACCAGGAAAAACAGGATGTTGGGTTTGCGGAAAAAGCTGCTGACCACGTCCCAAAACGTGCGGCCTACCGCTTGGGCGTGGCGCTCCTTGCCTCCCTTAGGCAGCACGCGCGCGTGATACAGCGCCAGGCCGACCAGCAGCAATCCGAGCACACCGAAGATGGCCATCCAGGCACGGATCACCGGCATGCGGTCTTCCAGGTAGCCGGCCAGGATGATCAGCCCGCCCTGCGCGAAGAACCGCGCAACATTATAAAAGCCGCCTTGCCACCCGGCGTAAGCCGCCTGCTCTTTGGCGGAGAGGCTGCCGATATAAATGCCGTCCGCGGCAATGTCGTGGGTGGACGAGCAGAACGCGGCCAGCGCGAACAGGGCCAGGCTGAATCGGAAATAGGAGGGAAGCGGCAGGCACAGCGCCACCATCCCCAGGCTCAACCCTCCGGCAGTTTCCGTCAGCACCACGAAGAACTTCTTCGTCCGGTACATTTCCAGGAACGGGCTCCACAGCGGCTTGAGCGACCAGGGCAACCCCAGTAGGCTGGTAGTGAATGCGATTACATCGTTGCGCAGTCCCATCCGCTGGTAGAAGATCAGCGCCATCAGCGACACGGCGTAGAACGGCAAGCCCTCGGCGAAGTAGAGGGTGGGCACCCAGCGGGCGGGGTGGGCGCGTGCGCCTGGTTTATCCATAGAGCTTCTTCGAAGGGCTATGCCAAGGCTAGCCCGGCCGGGAGCCGCTGTCCAGTTCACAACCGTTGTTCATCCCCTCTCGTGCCGTCACTCGCCAGGCAGCGCCGTTCCCGAAGGCCGGCGCCTCGTTCCTCCGCAACTGACTAAAGAATAAGCACGTTCGATGACGTAACGAACCTGTCTGAACCACCCTGCAACCGTTGTGAACTGGACACGGGGCACGGGGAGGGTCAGTATGTCCGAGAAGCCAGGCCACAAGCCGAGACAACAAGGGGTCCGAGAGGAGTTTATGAGAAGAAGCTACCTGATTCTAGCGATCACGCTGCTAATTGCCTTCGCGCAAACTGGGATGGCCCAGGAATCCAGCGCGATCACCGGCAAGATTACAGATCCTTCCGGTGCGGCCGTCGCCAATGCGACCGTCACCGTCAATGACGTGGATAGGGGGACAACGTGGTCCACCAAGACCAATACTGAAGGCGTTTACAACCTGCCTCGCCTGCCCATTGGCCGGTACGAAGTGCGGGTGGAAGCCGCCGGTTTTCAGACGGCGCTGAGACCTGCGTTCAACCTGGAGTTGAACCAGACGGCGCGCATCGATCTGACCTTGACGATCGGGCAGGTCTCGTCCACCGTCGAGGTTACCAGCGCCGCTCCGCTGCTCCAGACCGAGACCACACAGGTAGGAAGCGTGATGACGTCCGGGTCCATCGCGGAGCTTCCGCTCGAAACCGGGAACTACAACCAATTGGCATTGCTGGTTCCGGGCGCGGTGACCACCAGCCCGGCATCCTTTAATGCCCCCCAGGCCACCTTCAACTCCGGCCGTCCCGAGATCAACGGCAATCGCGAGCAGGCCAACTACTACGTGTTGGACGGCGTGGATAACAACGAGTTTGTCGATAACAATGTCGCCTACTCACCCAGCGTCGAGGCCATTGCGGAGCTGAACATCGTGACCAACAGCCCGTCGGCGGAGTATGGCCAGTTCATGGGCGGAGTGATCAGCGCCAGCCTGAAATCGGGCACCAACCAGCTTCACGGCAGCGCGTTCTGGACCTTCCGGCGCGATGCCCTGAATGCCAACGACTGGTCGCGGAATTTCAGTCCCGATCCCACCGTGAACGGTTCGCCGGTCAAGCAGAAGTGGGACCTGTTCGGAGGGACCATCGGCGGTCCTATCAAGAAGGACAAGCTGTTCTTCTTCGCGGACTACCAGGGTTCGCGTTTCGATACTCCCGCTACCGCCAACCCGATCACGACTTTCACCACGCCTGAGCGGACCGGGAATTTCACTGACTTGGGCGTTACGCTCCACTATCCGGGCACGACGGTGACGATGCCGTCGGACCTGACCAAGGCCGCCCTTTGCGGTGCCGGCCAGAAGATGGGTTCCGCGCCGTGCATCGCCGGCATCAGCCCGACGGCGCTCAAGATTCTCGCCGCGCTTCCCCAGGCTACCGGTTCGGCCCTGCTCAACAATGCGACGAATACCCAGCAGACCTACACGCACGGCGACCAGGGTGACTTCAAGGTGGACTGGGCTCCCACCCAGAATGACCGCTTCATGGTGCGGTACACCCAACAACACGTCGAGAATCCCACGGTGAACAGCCAGGCGCTGTTGTACAACAGCAGCGGCAACAACCTGTTCCCGCTGTGGAACGACGTGATCGGCTACACCCATACGTTCAGCTCGACGCTGGTCAATGACTTCCGCTTCGGCATCAACTACTTTCCCGCGGAAGGGAACATCCAGGGTGCGGGCACTACCAACCCGGGCTCGGGGCTGATTCCCGGCCAGCCGACCTCGTTCCTGCCCGGTCTGTATTTCACCGGCGCTCCGGTGGGCGGCGGCCAGAACGGCCCATTCCCCTTCGGCACTACGGATTCCCCGGAGATCTTCCATCAGACCACGGGCCAGATTTCCGACACCGCGATTCTCACCCACGGGTCGCACACCCTACAGTTCGGCTTCCAGTTCTTGCGCTATCGCAACGACTATAATCCCGGCACCAGCAGCGACGGCGCGGCGGGACAGATTGGTTTTAGCGGTCAGTACACGGGCAACGCGGAAACCGACTTCCTGCTGGGCCTTCCTCAATATATGGCCTACGGGCAAGGCTTCGCCGGCACCGTAGGACAGCGCAACAGTACTTACGGCTTGTTCGCGCAGGATAACTGGCGGGTGAACAGCCATCTGACTCTGAACTTCGGACTGCGGTGGCAAGTGTTCACACCGATCTACGAGGTGCATGACCGGATGACGAATTTCAATATGTACACCGGTCAGATCGAGCTGGCGGGTCAGAACGGCAACAGCCGCGCACTCTATAACCAGTACAACGGCATCGCCAACTTCCTGCCGCGCGTCGGGCTGGCCTGGACGCCATGGGGCAACAGCACCGTGATCCGCGCCGCGTTCTCGCGCTCCAGCTTCCAGGAAGGCACCGGCGAGTATAACCGCCTGGCCACCAACTCACCGTGGAACATCGACCTTTCGAGTCAGTTCGTTGCCGGGACGAACGGTGGAATTCCCTCCAACCAGGTGACTCTCGACCAGGGCTTCAGCGCGCTGGGCGCCGCCATCGGCGGCACGCCATGCAACACCACTACGGTCCTCTCGGCGCCCGCCTCCTGCTTCGCCGGAGTCCGCATCCACATGACCGACCCGAACTACCGCCCGGGCATTTCCAACCAATGGAATTTCACGGTGCAGCATCTCTTTGGCAAGGCGACGACCGTGCAGGCCGGGTACGTCGGGCAGCACAGCGACCACCTAGCTGACATCTTCTTCGCGGGCCAGTTGATGCTGAACCCGAACGGCACCACTTCACCGTCACCTTACCTGTCAGGCAATAAGGCACTGACCAGCGACGGCCTGGGCCAAGTGAGGCTCAACGCCACGACCGGCCTGCAGAACTACCAGGCGCTGCAGTTGAACGCGCAGCAGCGGCTGACCAAGGGCCTGGCATTCGGGCTCAACTACAGCTTTCAGAAGTGCCTGACCAATGCGCAAGGCTACTACGGCCGCTACGGCGACATCGCCGGCAGCCAGGCCACCGCCGACGTGGCGTTCCAGTTGTATGCCTACAACATGAACCTGGAATATGGCCTGTGCGACCGCGACGTGGCTCAGGTGTTCAGCGGTTATACCAACTGGGAGCTTCCGTTCGGACACAATCGCGCTCTGCCTATCGCGAACAAAGTTGCCGACGCCGTGCTGGGCGATTGGCAGGTGAACGCCATCTTCTCCGTGCACGGCGGCTTCCCGATCTCGATGCTGGATTGGGCGGGCGATGGCGGCACGGGCTCCGCGCAGGGGCGTCCGGATTGTATCGCTCCCTCGCGTCAGACCCCCTACAAGAACTTTGCCGGAGGCGGGTATATCTGGTTCGATCCGAGCACCATGGCGGACCCGGCTCCGGGCCACCTCGGCACCTGCGGTGTGGGCACCGAGTTGGGACCGGGGTTGAAGCAGATCGACCTGGGGTTGTCGCGGATGTTCCGGATCAACGAGAGGCAGAAGATGGAATTCCGGTTTGAAGCGATCAATGCCTTCAATACGCCCGTTCTGACAGTGACCGGATATGGGATCGACGTGCACGGCGGCAGCAATGAAGGCGTCGTGAATACGTCGACCGGGGCAAGGAACTTGCAGTTTGGGTTGAAGTATACGTTTTAGGTGAGTAAGAAGCAACACAGGCAGGACCGGGCTGCTTCCACGGAGGCAGCCCTTTCTTATTGTGGAAGCGGCTCTTCTACCTTCAGGAACCGGTCGGCAGTCAGTGAAGTCAGTTGCTGCACTGCTCCCCGAGGCCAGCGGATTTCGATCGACCGGATCTGCCTCTCACTCCCCAGTCCGAAGTGAACGCGCTTATCACTGGACGACATGAATCCCACGCTCACAGACACGTGATTGTAGAGGACCCGTCCCGTGCCCGTGGTTAGCTTGACCTTGGCCCCGATAGCGTCGCGGTTGCTGTATCGCCCGACTAGCTCCAGCACCAGCCAATGATTGCCGTTGTCCGCCGAGTTGATCAGAATCCGGGGCGGCTCCATCAGGGATGTGACTACCAGGTCCTCGAATCCATCGTTGTTCAGATCGCCGATCGCCGAGCCGCGCTGATAACCCACGTGCAGGAAGTCTCTCCCCATCTCCGCGGATACGTCCTGGAACGTCTTGCCGCCGAGGTTTTCGAACATCGTGTCGTGCTGGCGTGCGTTGGGCTTGATGTTGTCCACGTCGCCGTTGGCCGAGTAGAGATCCTTCCAGCCGTCGTTGTCGTAGTCGATGAAGCCGTTGCTCCAGCCCGAATATGCCCCGCTGAGTTGATTGAATTTGGCTTGCGGAGAGACATACCGGAACGAATCGCCGAGATTCTGGAACAGCCCCCAAATCTGCCCCATGAGGTTGTTATAGAAGATATCGACGCGGCCATCGTTATCGTAGTCCTTGGCGTCGCTGCCCATCGACGAGACCGCCTTGGCGCTGTCATCGTAAGCCACTCCGAGAGACAGTCCCTGGTCCTCGAACGTCCCGTCGCCTTTGTTGATGAGCAGGGAATTCGCCTCGGTGTCGTTGGCGATGAAGACATCCTGCCATCCGTCGTCTTTGAAATCCGCGATGGAAATGCCCATGCCTTTGCCGGGCGCGCGGGAGAACCCGGATTTTTCGGTGACGTCCTCGAATTTGCCGTGGCCCAGGTTGTGATAGAGGCGATGCGGGACGGGCTCATAGAACAGGCGCGGGTCGCAGTAGTACTCTACTCCCGCGGCGGCGCAGCGCTTGTCGGTTCCGGGCGTCCAAAGCGTGTAATTGGAGACCACCAGGTCGAGCAGGCCGTCGTTGTCGTAATCGAACCAGGCCGCACCGACGCTCATGGTGCCCGCTGGCTTACCGCCGATGCCGGATTGCCGGGTGACATCGGTGAAGGTGCCGTTTCCGTTGTTGTGATAGAGCGCGTTCCGCCCGGCGGAGCAAATGAACAGGTCGGTGTACCCGTCGTTATCGTAGTCACCGGCCGCTACGCCCAGGTTGTAGTCGAGTTCCTCGCCCAGCAGGCCGGCCTTCTTAGTCACATCCTCGAAGGTGCCATCGCCGCGGTTGTGGAGCAGGCAGTTATAGAAGGATGGGCCGGTCTTCTTCAACTCCGGCAGCTTGGCTCCATTGGTGAAAAAGATATCCATCTTACCGTCATTGTCGAAATCCAGGATGGCAATTCCGCCGCACATGGGCTGGATGAAATATTTGCGCGGCGAGAGATCGTTGTTGGAAATGTAGGAGAGTTTCGACCGCGGGGCAATGTCGGTGAAGTGAGGCCGCTTGGCCTGGGGAGATGCGAGCGCGCCGAACCACAGCACGCCCGCCACGCCGGCCGCGGCAACCAGCAGTCTACTGCTTGACAGTTTCGGCTCCGGATACATTCTTGTGAAGGGTCTTGGTATTCCGATTGATTTTCTCCGCGGTGCGTTTCTGGAGGGCGAATTCACGGGCGGCATCCTGCTTGCGCCCCAGGCGCTGATAGGCGGTGGCCAGGGCGAAGTGCACCGCCGGATTCTCCGGTGCTAGTTTAGCGGCGGTCTCGAGCGGCGTCACGGAGTCCGCGGTTTTGCCTGAGTCCAGAAGCGACCGGCCCAGGCCGGCATGGGCTTCGGCGAATTCGGGATAGAGTGCGATGGCGCTGGAAAAATGCTTGATGGCCTCGGGCAACTTGTCGCCGTGGCGCGCCAGCTCGCCCAGGTAATATTCCGCCGCGGCGTTCTGCGGATTGAGCTTCAGTTCCTGTTCGAACTCCTTGCGGGCCTCCTCCGAGCTGGTGGCGGTGGCCGGTTGATCCATGATGAGGCCGCCGATCCGAAAGTGAATTCCCGGCTTGTCCGGCTGCCGCTGGAGCAGGATGCGGTACTCCGCGATAGCCTTGGCCAGATCGCCCTGCTTCTCGAAATTCTCGGCATTCAGTTGGATGACCAGCGGCGAATCGGGCGCCGTATCCAGCAACTCCTGCGAATTCCGAAGGCTCAAATCGGAGAACACGTGCACCGCCAGGAAGAGGACCTCGGGATCCTTGGGATAGGCCTCCTGCAGCCAGGCGATGAAGCTCATGGCATCGCTCTGCTTGTTGAGCGTCATGGAGCAGCGCACGCCGGCGAAGGCCGCCTTACGTTTCGCGTCCACTGAATTTCCGGCGTCGCGCATGGCCTGGTCGAGTAGCGGCATGGCCTCGGCACAGTGCCCTTGGAGGGCCAGCTCGACGCCGCGGGCCACAGCCGCAGCCTGCGGCGCATCCGCCCGTAAACCAGCGCACACCAGGAAAACGAACGCCGCGGTCCGATGCATGTTCGGACTCATTGTATCAGCCGGAACGTGATAACGTGGCCTTAATGGACCGGAGGGGACACATCCTTGCCGCGTTGCTGTTCGTGCCGTCGATCTTCGCCCAAACTGTCGAATACAATCGCGACATCCGGCCGATCCTTTCCGATCACTGCTACGCCTGCCACGGCCCCGACGGCGCGCAACGCCAGGCCGGACTCCGCCTCGATCTGGAGGGCGGCGCCAAAGAAGTCGGGGACGAAATTTTGCGCCGCGTGGCGTCCGGCGACCCCGCGGAGCGCATGCCGCCGCCCGCGTCGGGCAAGGCGAAGCTCACCGCGCACGAGATCGAGTTGCTGCGCGCGTGGATCCGGCAGGGCGCGCCGTGGCAGCCATTCTGGTCGTTCGTTCCTCCACGGCGTCCGGACCTGCCTGCCGTTAAGGACACGGCGTGGGCGAAGAATCCGATCGACCGTTTCATCCTCGCGAAGCTCGAACGCGAAGGACTGCACCCGTCTCCCGAGGCCGACAAACGCCTGCTGATCCGGCGCGTCTCGTTCGATCTCACGGGCCTGCCGCCCTCTCCCGCCGAGGTCCAGGCATTCGTGGCCGATTCGTCTCCGGGCGCGTACGAGAAGGTGGTGGACCGGCTGCTCGCGTCGCCGCGCTACGGCGAGCGCATGGCCTTCCGCTGGATGGAAGTGGCGCGCTACGGCGACAGCAACGGCTACCAGACCGACGGCGCGCGCGATATGTGGCGCTGGCGCGATTGGGTGATCGACGCCTTCAACCGCAACTTGCCGTACGACCGCTTCACCATCGAGCAACTCGCCGGCGACCTGCTGCCCGGCGCCACGCTTGAGCAGCGCATCGCCTCGGGCTTCAATCGCAATCATCGGACCACCGGCGAAGGCGGGATCATCCCCGAGGAGTATCGCGTGGAGTACGTGGCCGACCGCGCGCAGACCACCGCTACGGTCTGGATGGGCCTCACCGCGGGCTGCGCGCGCTGTCATGACCACAAGTACGACCCCATCGCACAGCGGGATTTCTACCGACTTTTCGCCTACTTCAACCAGGTGCCCAACGAGCGCGGCTTCGTCTGGAACTACGGTCCCGAGGAGCCCTTTGTGAAGGCCCCGCTGGCCGATCAGCAGACGAGGCTCGCGGAACTCGACCGGGCGGTGGAGAACCGGCGCCGCGCCTACGAGGCTCTTCAGCCGCAACTGCGCAAGGCGCAGGCGCGGTGGGAAAAGGCCGCCGCTCCGCACGCCGCGGATTGGACTCCCACACGGGACCTGGTGTTTCGCTCCGAATCCACCGGCGAGTTCAACGGCGACGCCGCCGATTTCAGTTACCTGCAGCCCTTCACGTACTCCGCCTGGATCAAGCCGGCCGCCGCGGATGGCGCGATCCTCACGCGCCTCGACGATTACATGGAGAGCCAGGGCCACGGGCTCTACCTCATGAAGGGTCGCGTGCGCATGCACCTGACCCATCGTTTCACCGATCTCGGATGGCGCGTCGAAACCGCGGAGCCGGTGAAGCTGAACCAGTGGCAGCACGTGCTGGTCACGTACGACGGCAAGCGGATGGCCTCGGGCGTGCGGATCTACGTGGATGGCGAACCGCGCGAGACCAGAATTCTTTTCGACCAGAACAACGAACCGTTCCACAAGAAGGATACGCCCATCCGGGTGGGCGCGGGTGGCGGCATGAAATTCGACGGCTCGATCCGCGACGCCCGTATTTACAAGCGCGCCCTTGCGCCCGAGGAAGCGGCGGCCGTCTCGGTGGCGGAGCCCATCGCGGAGATCGCGCGCGGCCTGGCTGCTCAGCGCACCAGGGCCCAGCAGGCCAAGCTCGACCTGGCCTTCCTCGACACCAAAGCTCCGCTCCAGATTCGCCAGGCGGGCACCGCAGTCGAAGAAGCGCAGGCCGCCCGCGACGCCTTCTACGAGCAGATTCCCACCGTGATGGTGATGGCCGATGGCGCGCATCGCGACACGTTCGTGCTGAAGCGCGGGGCGTACGATGCGCACGGCGAGAAGGTCACACCTGCCATTCCCGCGGCGCTCGGCGGACCGGATTGCGCGGATCGCCTGTGCCTGGCGCAGTGGCTGGTCTCGCGGTCGAACCCGTTGACCGCGCGGGTCACGGTGAATCGCTTCTGGCAATCCTACTTCGGCTTCGGCATCGTCAAGACGGTCGACGATTTCGGCTCGCAGGGCGAGTGGCCCGTGCATCCGGAGCTGCTGAATTGGCTGGCGGCGGAATTCATGGAGAGCGGCTGGAACGTTAAGGCGCTGCAGAAGCTGATCGTCATGTCGGCCACCTACCGGCAATCCTCGGCCATCGCTCCCGCCATGCTCGAGCGGGACCCTGACAACCGCCTGCTCGCGCGCGGTCCGCGCCTGCGCCTCGGACCGGAGATGATCCGCGACCAGGCGCTGGCGGTCTCCGGACTGCTGGCCGAGCGGATCGGCGGGCCTTCGGTGAAGCCCTACCAGCCGGCGGGCCTGTGGCAGGAACTTTCGGGCGACAAGGGCTACGTGCAATCGAAGGGCGCGGACCTGTACCGCCGCAGCCTGTACACCTATTGGAAGCGCACCGTGCCGCCGCCCTACATGATGAACTTCGATTCGCCCAATCGCGAGCAGTGCGCGGTCTTCGAGAACCGCACCAACTCGCCGCTGCAGGGCCTCGACCTGATGAACGAGGTGACATTCGTAGAAGCGGCGCGCAAGCTTGCCGAGCGCATGATGACCGAAGGCGGCGCGGCCCCGCAGGAGCGCATCGGATACGGCTACGCCCTGGTGCTGGCGCGGACGCCCGGCGCGCGCCAGGCGGATGTGCTGATGCGGACCTTCGACAAGTTCGCGGCGGAGTTTCGCGCCGATCCGAAAGCCGCCGCGGCGTTCGTCGCCGTTGGTGAATCGGCGGTGCGTGCGGGCCTCGACCGCGCCGAGTTGGCCGCCTACGCCAGCGTAGCGAGCCTGATTCTGAACATGGACGAGGCCATCACCAAGGAGTGAATATGACGAGGCGCTTTTTCACGGGTCTGGCGTTGGCATCGGTGCTGAAGGCCGCCGAGCGGGAGCAGCGCGGCCTTCCCGGACTGCCGCACTTCCCGCCCAAAGCCAAGCGCGTCATCTTCCTGTTCCAATCGGGCGGGCCTTCGCAGATCGAGCTGTTCGATTACAAGCCGCGGCTGGTCGAGTTCCAGGGAACGGAGCTTCCCGAGTCAGTGCGCAATGGCCAGCGGCTCACCGGCATGTCGGCGTCGCAGTCGACGTTTCCCGTGGTGCCGTCGAAGTTCGCGTTCGCGCGGTGCGGCCAGTCGGGCGCGTGGGTCAGTGACTTACTGCCTCACACCGCTCAGATCGCCGACCGCCTCACCTTCTTGAAGTCAGTGCACACCGAAGAGATCAACCACGATCCGGCGGCCACCATGATGCAGACCGGCTTCCGCTTGGGCGGGAGGCCCAGCCTGGGCGCCTGGGTGTCGTACGGCATAGGCTGCGAGACCGACGAACTGCCCGCGTTCTGCGTGATGATCTCGAATTCCGGAGGCGGCCAGCCGCTCTACGACCGCCTGTGGGGCAGCGCGTTTCTACCGAGCCGCCACCAGGGCGTGAAGTTCCGCTCCGCAGGTGACCCTGTGCTCTTCCTGTCCAACCCTGAGGGCTTCTCGACCGCGAAACGCCGCTCTTTCCTGGACGCTTTAGGGGAGCTGAACCGGGCCACCTTCGACGAATTCGGCGACCCGGAAATCGCCGCCCGAGTAGCGCAGTATGAGATGGCGTTTCGCATGCAAGCTTCGGTGCCCGAGCTTACTGACATCTCGAAGGAGCCGGCCACCACGTTCGAGCTTTACGGCGAGGACGCGAAAAAGCCCGGCACTTTCGCGGCGAACTGCCTGCTGGCGCGCCGGCTGGCCGAACGCGGGGTGCGATTCATCCAGCTCTACCACCGCGATTGGGACCACCACGGCGACCTGCCGGCGAGCCTGCCCAAGCGCTGCAAGGATGTCGACCAGGCGTCCGCGGGCCTCGTCACGGATCTCGCCCAGCGCGGCATGCTCGACGGCACGCTGGTCATCTGGGGCGGAGAGTTCGGACGCAGCGTGTATTGCCAGGGCCGCCTCACCGCGACCGATTATGGCCGCGATCACCACGGCCGGTGCTTCACGGTCTGGATGGCGGGCGGGGGCATGAAGCCGGGCATCACCTTCGGCGAAACCGACGACTACTCGTACAACATTGTCAAAGATCCGGTGCATGTCCACGACCTGCAGGCGACCATCCTGCACTGCCTGGGGATCGACCACAAGCGACTGACTTATCGCTTTCAAGGCCGCGACTTCCGCCTGACCGACGTAGACGGCGAAGTGGTCAAGCCGGTGCTGGCATGAGCTTCCCCCTGTAGCAGTTCGCGGGCCGGCCCCCTTCGTGTATATAATATCCATGCGGAGCCCTGCAGCTCCCAATGGCACTCCGATGCGCCACGTCCTCATTCGCGCATTTTGTCTGGCGGCCCTCGCCTCGCTCGCCGCGGCGGGCAATCTCACCATTGTGCTCGAGTTCCAGGGCGCACCACCCACCCGCTCTCTCCCCGAAATGAAGCGCGAATTCGAAACCCTGTTCGAGGGCTCGGGCCTGACCTTCGACTGGCGATTCCGCGAGGAAACCTCCGGCCAGTCGTTCGACAATCTGGTGGTGGTCCGCTTCAAGGGCAAGTGCGTGCTGGATCCCGTACCCTGGCTCTACGACGAGCGCGGCCCATTGGCCTTCACCTATGCCACCGCCGGCGCCGTCCAACCCTTCAGCGAAGTGGCCTGCGACCAGGTGGCCAACGCGGCCCGCTCCGCCATGTCGGGACGCGACTTCGCGCACGCCGACCTGCTGTTCGGCCGCGCCCTGGCGCGCGTGATGGCCCACGAACTGGTCCACATTCTCTCCAAGTCCGCAGATCACGGCCGCGAGGGCGTCGCGCGCTCGGCCCTTTCGGGCAGCAATCTCATCTCTCCCGATTTGCGCCTCAGCTCGACCGACCTGGAGCGGATTTACACCCAGCCATAGTGGGACAGTCCTCCTGGCCTGTCTGAGCCGGCCCCATTGATCGTGCGCATAAATTATTTTGATTCGACACCCTTTCAACAACCTGTTAAGCTTTCCAAAACATTCCCTTTTACGCCCATGGCGGCGTAGCATCGGGCTCCTGGTCTGAGAGCCATCCATATCCAGCACTTCGCAAAGGGGGAAACAATGTACACCTGTTTCAGTCCGGAACAGAAACGCGACTTCGTCAATCGCGGCTTTTCGCGCCGCAGCTTTGGCCGTCTGGCCGCCGTATTAACCGCCGGAGCTTCGCTTCCCTTTTACAACGAATCCGCCATGGCGCAACTTTCCGCCATCCGCGGGCCGATGCCTCCCGACGCCGTCAAGATCAACGCCAACGAAAACCCGCTCGGGCCTTGCCCCGAGGCCGCCGAAGCCATCCACAACATCGTGCAGAAGGGCGGCCGCTACTTGTACGAAGAGACCTTCGGCTTCCAGGAAACCATGGCCGGTCTCGAAGGCGTCAAGCCCAATTACGTGCAGCCGTTCGCCGGATCGAGCGCACCCCTGCACCAGGCGGTGCTGGCCTTCACGTCGCCCACCAAATCCTTCGTGACCGCCGACCCCGGATACGAAGCCGGCGAGCGCGCGGCCAAGTACATCGGCGCCAAGGTCATCGCCGTGCCACTGACCAAGACCTATGCTCACGACGTCAGGGCCATGGCCGCCACCGACCCCAATGCCGGCCTGATCTACGTTTGCAATCCCAACAATCCCACGGGCACGCTGACGCCGCGCGCCGATATCGAGTGGCTGCTCGAGAACAAGCCGAAGGGCAGCATCCTGCTCCTGGACGAAGCTTACATCCACATCGCCGGCGCCCCCATGTGTTCAGACCTGGTGGCCAAGGACAAGGACATCATCGTGCTGCGCACCTTCTCCAAGATCTACGGCATGGCCGGACTACGCGCCGGCGCGGCCATCGCGCGGCCCGACCTTTTGCAGAAGATCACGCCGTTCAGCAGCGGCGCGCTTCCCGTCACCGGCATGGCGGGCGCCGCGGCCAGCCTGAAATCCAAGTCGCTGGTGCCCGAGCGCCGCAAGATCATCGCTGGCGTGCGCACCGACGTGCTTTCGTTCCTCGATAAGCACAACTTCAAGTACGTTCCGTCGGTTTCCAACAAATTCATGGTCGATGTCAAACGCCCCGGGAACGAAATCATCGAGGCCATGAGAAAGGAGAAGATCTACATCGGGCGCGTCTGGCCGAGCTGGCCCACCTACGTGCGGGTTTCGGTCGGAACGCAGGACGAAATGAACAAGTTCAAGACGGCGTTCCTCAAGGTGATGAGTTGAACCTGGGAGCCTTACGAAGATCCCCGCGCGGGGCGCGCTACGGCTGGACCCAATTCCTCGGCGACTCTTCGGGCGGCGCGATTGCCGCGTTGATCGCGCTTCCCTACGGTCTGGCCATGGCGTCGCTCATGGGCCTGCCTCCCGTGTCGGGGGTCTTCACGTCGATTCTTACGGCGCCGATAATCGCGCTGCTGGGCCGCAATCCGGTGCTCATAGGCGGAACGGCCAGTGCTACCGTCCCTTTCATCGCACTCGCGGTAAGGAACCAGGGGGTCGGCGGCGCCGCCAAAGTTTCCATCGTGGCCTCGGTGATCATGATGGGTTTCTGTGTCATGCGCCTGGGCCGGCACATCGCGCGTGTGCCGCATGCCGTTGTATCGGGATTTTCCTGCGGCATTGGCGGCATGATGCTGATTTCGCAATTGGACATCATTCTGGGAGTGGCCACGCCGTTCACGCGGCAGGCCGGCTCCACGTTGGGGCAGCTCGTGGCGGTGATGTACCGGCTGGGTGAAGTGCGAATCGTGCCCCTCGTGCTCGGCCTCACCGTGATCGTCGCCGCCACGCTGGCCGCACGGTGGTCCCCGCGCATGCCGGCGCCCCTGGCTGGGGTGGCCTTGGCGATTCTGCTGGCGCGCGCGTTGGGCCTCCGCGAGAAGGAAGTGGGCGAGATGGCGTCGATGCTGCCCTCCTTCACCGGGTTCGCCTGGAGCCCGCAGGACGTCTTCACCGTCCTGCCATCGGCCCTGGCGCTGGCCTTCGTCTCGTCGGTGAACATTCTGATCACTTCCCGCGTCGTCGAGCATTTCCGCGGGCGTCACAAGCGCATGAAGATCTCCGACGCGGATGCCGAGTTGGGCGCCTACGGAATCGCCAACATCTGCGCCGGGGTGTTCGGCGCGCCGCCCAGCGTCGGCATCCCGGCGCGCAGCCTGGCGGTGGTGCGATGCGGCGGTTCCACGCGCGTGGCCAACCTGCTGCACGCGGTCTTTCTGGTAGGGATTCTGTATCTCGGTGCGGGACTCGTCCCGCACATCCCGCTGGCGGCGCTGGCGGGAGTCACGGCATGGATGGGCCTGTGCCTGCTCGATTGGAGCGCCTGGCGCCGCCTGCCCAAAATGAGCCGCGTCGACGCGGCCGCTTTTTTGGGGACCGCCGTCGGCGTCCTGGCCGTCAATGCGGTGCTCGCTGTCGCAATCGGTTGTGCGTTCTACGGAGTTCACACTGCCTGGGTGCGCATACGTGGCACAGGCATTCTTGCCTGTGTTGGTTGGTTGTCTAACGGGGAGAAATCAGGGGCAGGCCGGGAACCTGCCCCGCAAAGGAGTCAGGGGATATGAAGATACGTTCGATTTCACGCGCCGCGGTATTGGCCGCGCTCGCAAGCTTGTCTATGTGGGGCCAGTCCTATCAGGGCGGCATCCGAGGTGTGGTGCAAGATCCGGGAGGCGCTGTCATTGGCGACGCCAAAGTGTCCCTGGTCAACCAGGCGACCAATGTCTCGCGCGCCACTCTCAGCAATGGGCAGGGTGAGTACGCTTTCGCGTCCGTCGATCCCGCCACTTATAAGTTGGTCGTCGAATCGCCCGGATTCAAGCGATTCGAGCACATGGACATCGTCATCGGCACGCAGGAGTTTGTCACGCTCGACGCCAAGATGGAAGTCGGCGCGGTGAGCGAGAGCATCCAGGTGACTGCGGACGTCTCGCTCATCGAGACCGCCAATGCTTCCCAGGGCCAGGTGCTCGACCGCCAGAAGCTCGAGGATCTGCCCAACCTGGGCCGCAATCCGTTCATGATGTCGAAGCTCGCGCAGAACGTCGTGCCGGTGGGCGACCCGCACTACAACCGTATGGAAGACCAGAGCGGCTCGTCGCAGATCGCCATCGCCGGCGGTCCCGTGCGCGGCAACAACTACCTGCTGGACGGCATTCCGATCACCGACGCGGACAACCGCGCCATCATCATCCCCACGCTGGAGGCCGTGCAGGAAGTGAAGGTTCAGGCCAACACCTACGACGCCGAGATGGCGCGCACCGGCGGCGGCATGTTCAATACGTACCTGAAGTCGGGCACCAACGATTACCACGGCAGCCTCTTCGGAATCATGCGCGACACCGGCTGGGCGGCCAACAACTTCTTCAACAACGCCGCCGGCATTCCGCTGCCGCCGCAGCCCAACCGCACCTTCGGCGCCAGCTTCGGCGGCCGCGTCAAGATCCCCAAACTCTACGACGGCCGCAACCGCACGTTCTTCTGGCTCGCCTGGGAAGGATACGACGATACACAGTCGAACACGTCGCAGTTCAGCACACCCACTACGCTGGAGCGTGTCGGGGATTTCTCGCAGAGCAAGGCCGCGGGCGGCGGATTGAACGTCATCTACGATCCGTCTACCACCGTGTGCACGGGCGGCACCTGCACCCGCCAGGCATTTCCGGGCAACGTCATTCCCACCGCGCGGCTGAACAACGTGGGCGTCAACATCGCCGCCACTTACGTGCTGCCGCAAACCACGTCCGCCTATTACGGGGCGCCCAACCTGACGGCCGCGGCGATTCTGCCCTGCCGCGCGTCGCAGGATACCGCGAAACTCGATCATACGGTGACTTCCTGGTGGCGCGCCAGCCTGAGCTACGCGCGTTACTTCTCGCTCGAGCCTGGCAACACCTGGTTCAAGACTATCTCGTCGCTCGACCAGTGGCGCCTGCAGCGGCGCGTGGATGCCACCGCGTTCAACAACGTGATCACGCTCTCGCCCACCGCGGTGCTCTCGGTGCGGTACGGTTTCAACCGCTTTCCCAACTACGGTTACCAGGTGAGCCAGGGCTTCAACCTGGCGAGCCTCGGCTTCAATCCCGCCTTTGTCGCCCAGGTGCCCTCGCCTACGTTCCCCAATGTCTCGATGACCTCGCAGTACAGCCTGGGCACCAACAATAACTTCTATTACACTCACTACTCCAAGAATTTCTCGGCCAGCATCGCGAAGTACAAAGGCATTCACAACCTCAAGGCGGGGTTCGACTATCGCCGCATTCATGACGATGGCAACGATTTCTCCAACAGCGCCGGAGCGTTCAGCTTCAACGGCGTCTTCTCCCGCTCCACACCGCTCACCGCGGTGTCGGGCACCGGCGCCGACCTGGCCGACATGCTGCTGGGCGCCGCTTCGAGCGGCACCGGCTACATCCCCACCAAGCTGTACGAATACGCCAACTACTACGGCGCTTATTTCCAGGACGATATCCGACTGACCAAAACTCTCACGCTGAACGCCGGCATCCGCTGGGAGCGCGAGTACGGCCTGCAGGAGAAGAACAACGACATGGTGGTCGGCTTCGATACCCAGGACAGCAATCCCCTGGGCGGCAAGGGCATCATCGAATTCGCCGGCGTGGGCGGCAACGGCATTCATGTCAGCAACCCGAACCTGAATAAGTTCGGCCCGCGCGCCGGTCTCGCCTGGCAAGTGACTCCGAAGACCATTGTCCGCGGTGGTTACGGACTCTTCTGGGCTCCCCAGTTCGCCATCGGCACGCCCTACAATCCGCCGGGCTACACCGCCACCACGACCTATGTCGCTTCTCTCGACGGCAACTCTACGCCCGCCAACAACCTGACGAATCCCTTCCCGGCCGGCCTCGCCGTCCCCACCGGCAACTCGCTCGGCGCTCTGACCGGCATCGGACAGGCTCTTTCGATCATCGATCCCAACGCGCGGTCGCCTCGCGTCCAGCAGTTCTCGATCGATATCCAGCGCCAACTGCCTTTCGGCGTCGCTGCGGAAATCGGCTACGTCGGGTCGCGGTCTTCGCACCTCACGCAGTCCACCCCCAGCATCAATATCAACGCGCTCGATCCGTCTCTGCTCTCGCAAGGGTCGGCCCTCACCCAGACGGTCGCCAATCCGTACTACAACCATGGCGGCTTGGGCGTAGTTGGAACCGCCACGGTGAGCCAGGTGCAACTCCTGCTGCCCTATCCCACTTTCAGCACCGTCAGCCTGCTGTACCACGACAGCGGCCAGGCGCGTTACGATTCGCTGGTAGCCAAGGTACAGAAGCGCATGAGCATGGGACTGACTTTGCTCTCCACCCTGACTTGGTCGCGCAACTATGACAACAGCTCCGGCGGCGCCGGCAATTTCCTGAATGGCGGCAACGTGGGACCGCAGAATCCCTACAACCTGGCGGCCGAGTACGGACTCTCCTATGTGGATGCGCCGCTCCGCTGGACCAGCGCCTTCACCTATGAGCTGCCTTTCGGCAAGGGCAAGCAATGGCTGTCGTCCGGTAAGGCTCTCAACTATGTGGTGGGCGGCTGGTCGATCAACATGATCGGCGTTTATCAGTCCGGCTTCCCGCTGCAGATCTCGCAGAGCACCAACAACAACTCGGTATTCGGCTATGCCAGCCAGCGGCCGAATGCCACCGGAGTGTCGCCCGTCACCAGCGGCAGCCTGGAAGACCGGCTGAGCAATTACATCAACCCCGCGGCCTTCACCACGTCCGCGCGCGGAGCCTTCGGCAACGTGGCCCGCACCCTGGATATGCGGGGTCCGGGAGAGGCCAACTGGGATGCCTCGTTGTTCAAGAACTTCGCCATCGCGGAGCGCTTCAAGGCGCAGTTCCGCGCGGAAGCTCTCAATTTCTTCAACACCCCGATGTTCGCCGCGCCCAATACCTCGCTGGGCAGCAGCAGCTTCGGCCGCATCACCTCGCAGGTGAACTTCGCGCGCATGATGCAGTTGGGAATCCGGTTGTTCTTCTGAGAATTGTCAGTCAGGTCAATCGAGCCGCCGCCCGCGAGGGCGGCGGCTTTTTCTGTTTCAGGCGGCGGTTTGCCCGGCTCCTACCTACGCTTGACACGTATACGTGAATAGCGTAGTATCGTTGGCATATGGCAATGATGCCGCCGGTGGCCGTCGTAGAAACGGAGCGCTTTCTGGAACACGCCAAAGGCATCCTTACCGAATCCGAACGCGCCGACCTGGTGGCTTACGTCGCCAGCAACCCGGAAGCCGGCCTACTGATACCGGGAACCGGCGGCGCGCGGACGATCTACTACTACCATAACGAATCCATCCCTCTGTTCGTCTTCGACATCTATGCCAAGAGCGAGAAGGCTGATCTTTCGGAGAGCGACAAGCGTGGCCTGAAACGGGTACTTTCGCAGATCCCATCGCAATACGCCAAAAGGAGTTAGACCCTATGAACAGTCAGACGAAAAAGCGACCGGCCACCAAACACACCGCGGCCGGCCGGCGGCTCATCGCCAGCGCTAAGGAGGCGATCGCCTGGGCGAGCGGAGAAGACGTTCCCGGGGTTCGGGTCACCTACGTCCAGGTGGATCGCCCGGCTCAGATCGACGTGCGCGCGATTCGCCAGAAGCTCGGCCTGAGCCAAACCAAGTTCGCCGCGCGCTTCGGATTCACACCTGCCACGGTAAGAAACTGGGAGCAAGGCCGAACGCAGCCTGATGGCCCCGCGCGCGTGCTTCTTGCCGTCATCGCCCACCATCCCGATGCTGTAGAAGACGCGCTCCGTAAGGCCAGCTAGCTTAGCAGGAAGGACCTGAACGCCGCGGCCGTACGCTTATCACGTGTATGTGAAGAGCG
>OMOG01000685.1 GCA_900290305.1 Candidatus Sulfopaludibacter sp. SbA4 | reverse complement strand
CAGAGGTCTTGATGACCGCGCCATCCGGAGCTAACGAGCCGAAGAGGATGGCCGTGCCGCCCTCGGGCGACAGCGGATTTTCCGGCAGGCGGATCACGTCCGGGTTGATCACGCGGGCGCCGGCTATGTTCTCCCCGAGGGTCTTCCCGGTCACCGTGATGGCGTCCGTGTGGAGCGCGCCGCCCAGCAACCGCAACAGGGCGGGCAATCCGCCAGCATAGTAGAAGTCTTCCATGAGACAAGCACCCGAAGGGCGGATGTTCGCGAGAACCGGGACGCGCCGCGAGACCTGGTCGACCAGCCGCAAATCGAACTCGATTCCGCAACGGCGCGCAAGCGCGGCCAGATGGATGATGGCGTTGGTGGAGCCGCCGATTGCCATGTCGACCACAACGGCGTTCTCGAAAGCCGCGGGGGTGAGGATCGCGCGAGGCGTGAGGTCCTCCCACACCATTTCGACGACCCGCTTGCCGCACTCCGCCGACATGCGCGTGTGGTGGGAATCGGGAGCGGGAATCGATGACGCGCCGGGCAGGCTCAGGCCCATCGCTTCGGCCAGCGCTGTCATGGTGGACGCCGTCCCCATGGTCATGCACACGCCGGGCGATCGCGCGATGCCGTCTTCGATGGCCGTCCACTGGCCTGCCGTGATGCGCAGCGCTCGGTCCAGTATTTCCAGAGATCGGTTCCGCTGCCCAGCGCCTGGCCGTCCCAGTCGCCGCGCATCATCGGGCCGGCGGGGAGAAAAATGGCCGGCAGGTTGGCGCTGATGGCCCCCATCAGGAGCCCGGGCGTGGTCTTGTCGCAGCCGCCCATCAGCACCGCTCCGTCTACCGGAAGGCCGCGCAGCGCCTCCTCGGTTTCATGGCCAGCAGGTTGCGATAAAGCATGGGGCTCGGCTTCGGAGCGGGCATTTTCTTCGCTGGGTACCTTCTGCTGGAATTGCCCGGAACCCTCCTGGTGGAACGCTGGAGCGCGCGCAAATGGTTTGCGCGGATCATGGTGTCATGGGGGATGGTTGCGGCGCTTTCGGGACTGCTGGGGACGCCGCTCTTCAGATCGCTCCGGCTCCGCGCCCAGTTTTACGGCGCGCGTCTGCTGCTGGGGTTGGCGGAGGCCGGCTTCTTTTCTGGAAAGTGTCCGGCCCAGAGGGCACCCCGACACGCTGAGAGCGTGCGCCACGGAGCAGGCTGAAGCATGCCCAGCTCTGACTGGGCAAAAAGGATGGCAGGCGAAAGCGCCTGCCCCACCTCAGAAATAGAACTTCATCGCGAATTGCAGGATGCGCGGATCGTAGGCACCGGTGATTTGTCCGAAGGTCGAAGAATTCAGCCCGGTGCTGACGGTGCCGTAGGTTGCGCCGGCAGGCTGTCCGGCCGGGGCAAAGCCGCCCACATAATTCGTGTGATTCATGATATTGAACGCGTTGGCGATGACTTGCAGGCGGTAGCGCTCCTTGATCCGGAAGGTCCGGCTCAACTGAAGGTCGAACCCGAAGTAGCCGGGTCCGCGCAAGGCATTTCGTCCTTCGTCGCCGTAGGCGCCAATCGCATTTGGGGTGAAGGCAGCCGGATTGATCCACTGGACGCATATGGCACTCGAGGAACAGATGGAGTTAGTCGCACGATAGTTCGGCAGCACCTGGACCGGCCGGTCGGTGCCGAGGTCGGTGCGCGAGTTGTCCGTGCCCGTGGTAGCGGTCAAGGGCTGGCCGGTGCGGGCCCGGAACAGGGGCGCGAGCTCCCAATCGCTCAGCAGTGCCTTCATCACCTTGCTGCCGTTCCAGTAACTGGTGGCGACCAGGGAAGCGTTGAAGAGGCTGCGCGCGTCGGAGATGCACGGGCCCCAGTCGGCATGGCGATTGAAGATCTGCGAGTTGGTGGAACCGGCCAGGGCGGCGCCGAAATCGTAGTCCGACAGGCAGTAAGAGTCGGTGTAATTGGCGAGGAAGGTGAAGTGCTGGGCGAAATGATGCTGCACGGAGAGCAGCAGGCCCTGGTAACGGGCTACGGCGCCGTCATCCATCTCGTCGATGCTGGCATAGTAGTTGCCGGTGACTGGGTTGGCCATGCTCAGCAGGCGCCGGGCCTGGTAATTGGCGGCGGCGGTGGTGGAACAAGGACCCGCCGCAGTGAGTCCGTACTGACCCGCGCTGCAGTTCCCGGGAACATAGATATCGGGGTTCCGTTCCAAAGCGATCCAAAGGTGGGATGTCTTGTTGCCCAGGTAGCTGGCGGAAACCAACCAGTCATGCCCGAGCTGCCGCTGATAAGTGACATTCCAGGTGCCCACGTAGGTGGACTTGGGATGTATAGGCATGTCGATGTAAATGCCGGATGTGGGAAAGAAGAGATTCCCGTGTTGGGGGAATGGATTTCCACCGGCGAATCCGGCCCAGGGATTGGAGAGCGTGGCCGCGCCGACGTCGATATCGTTGCCGTACGGCGGGTTGGTGGTTTCGCGTTCGTTGAACCAGGTTTCGGCAGAGTCGTAGAGGAGCGCGGCGCCGATGCGCAGCGTATCCTTGCCTTCGCCGCTGGGATTCCAGACGAGGCCGACACGTGGGGCGAAATTGGCCTTTTGGCCGGCCCAGTTGGCGGCGGGAATTCCGGGATCGCCGGGGAAGAACAGCCCGGGGGGCGCGGAGGGATGCAGCGTACTGACTTGACCAGCCAGGAAAGCCGACTGAATGAAGGAATCGCCGCGCTTGTACTTATCGGGGTCGGAGAAGGTCGGCTCCCAGCGCAGGCCGAAGTTCAAAGTGAAGTGACTGTTGATGCGGAAGCTGTCCTGCGCGTAGTAGCTCATGATCCAGCTCCGCAGGTCGTCGGGGGTCGAATTGGTCTGCTGGAAGTCGCTCATCTTCCCGAGCATGAAATCGGCCATCCCCAAGCCGGTGACCGACCCATTCCAGGTAGGCGCGCCATTTTCGTCGAAGCCCGAGATGGTGTTGTTCTGGACGCGGATGACGTTGAACCCGAAGCCTATCTGATGTCTGCCTTTGACCCAGTTGAGGTCGTCGGCCACCTGGAAGGAGTTTACGTTGAAGTGTCCCGGCGCACAGGTGCCGCAGTAGGTGGTGAAGCCGCCGGTCATGCCGGAAATCAGCAGGAAGTTGGGCACAGCGCTGTACATATTGGATCCCAGATCAGTCCAATTGATGGGAAAAGCCGTCGGCCCGCGATTGTCGCGCCGACGGTTGAAACCGACGTGAAAGGTGTTGACCAGGGTTGGGCCGAAGGTATAGGAGTCACCGACGGTGGCCTCCTGCGCCAGCTCCAGGTTTCCGGGCGAGGTAGAGGTCAGCAGATTCTGGCCGACCAAGACCGGCGGATTGGTCCAATGATCGAAGAAATATCTTCCCCACACGGTCTGCTTGGAGCTGATCACCCAGTCAGTCCGCTCGATCCACTGCTGTTCATCTCCCGTCTGGGGGATGCCGTACGTGACCAGGCCGCACTGGTTGGCGGCGGCTGTCGGCAGGTAGCTGGACGCCAGCTTCAAGGCTACCGGATCCATCTGAGTCAGCGGAATCTGGTTACCGGGGAAGGGCGCGCCGCCGCTGGGGTTGGTGAGCGCCACGGCTTTTCCGCAGGCGGCGGAGGCGATGGTGCTGAAGTCGCCGCCGAGCATGGCGGCGGTGGGAATGTGAGTGGTGGACTGGGGAGGATTCTGGCGGTTCTCCACACCCTGAAACCCGCCGAAGAAAAACAGCTTGTCCTTGACGATGCGGCCGCCGATGGTTCCGCCGTAGGTGTTGCGCTTCAGCGTATCGGCCCCGGTGGTCGAAAAGAAGTTGCGGGCATCCAGATCGCCGTTGCGGATGTATTCGAACAGGTCGCCATGGAATCCGTTGGAGCCGGACTTGGTAACCACGTTGACGGTGGCGCCGGGATGCGTGCCGAATTGGGACGATACGGCGCTGGTCTCGATGCTGAATTCCTGGAGAGCGTCGGGGAAGGGGAAGGGCAGGTTGACGTTGGACATGGCGTCGGTGGCATCGGCGCCGTCCAGAAGATAGGCCGTGCCGTTGCCTTGCCCGCCGGCTATGGAAATGCGGGTGGCGTTCCAGAAGGTCTTGCTTCCGGTGTCCCCGCTGTCGGCGGGTACGGCGGCGCCCACGGTGTAGATCAGATCGGTGACCTGGCGCCCGTTGAGCGGCAGCGCGTTGATGCGCGTCTGGTCGACCAGGTTGGCGATCGAGTTTTCCTTGGTCTCGACCATGCCTGCGGTGGCGTTGACCTCGACTGTCTCGGTGGCCGAGCCGACCTGCATGGCCACAGGGAGATCGATATTGTTATTGACCACCAGCTCGATGCCGGTTCGAACGTAGTCTTTAAACCCCGGCACCTTCACTTCGAGGCGGTAAGGTCCCACGGGAAGGTTGGGCAGGGTGTAACTGCCGGTAGCATCGGACAGGGTGGAGTGGACGGTTTGTTTGTTGACTTCCGTCATGGTGACGGCCGCGCTGGCGATGGCGGCGCCACTGGGGTCGGAAATAGTGCCGCTGACTTGCGCCACGGCGGTGACCTGGGCGCCGGCGGGCGCGCAAAAAAAGCTGAGCGACAGGAGAAGCATCACAGACAGAGTGCGACGAGACATGGCAGACCTCCCTCAAAGCCACACGGCTTGACTGCTGAAACTGGAATTTCCCTTCCGAATCCCGGTTTTCCGTGTTCCGGATCCCGGTTTTCCGTGTTTCGGATGCCGGTTTTCCGTTATGATACACGCCCACGTTACGATCCTGCAAGTTACTTTTTTCTTTTTTTTTTCCGGAAAGCCGATTTCGCCCCACGGCGCCGCCGGCGGGATTTCACAATGCGGAACAACCAGCCGTTCCACTGGGTCGCCTCCCCCGCCTGTCCCAGGTTGGGGGTTGGGGGTTAGGGATTAGGGGAGGTGGCTCGCTGCGCTCGCATCTTTTTCCTGGGGGTTAGGGGCCAGGGGTCAGTGGGACGCCGACTCGGCGGGGGGCGCTCCGGAGCGGTTGATGTCGGCACCCCCGGTTATGACCAGGGGCAGGTAGCCCATCGCCAGGTTCCGGGCGCCGAGATCGCTGATGAAGGCAAAGCCGTGGGCATACTGGAAATCGCACAGGGCAAGGACGTATCCCGCGAAACCCGGAAAGGACGCCGAAGCGAGCAGTGAGTAAACGGTTCCTGCCGCGACGGTGGAAGTGACCACGGGGTCCGGGGCATTCGTCCCGTAAGGGGTGAGAGTACAAGTCCCGGATTGAAGCGGCGTCGCCACCGGATCGCTCGAAGTATTGGAAATGGCCATGCCGGTGTCAAACGGGCCTTGATTCACTACGTAGGGAAACAACAGAAGAGTCTGGCAGGGGACCAGGGAGATCAGGGTGCCTGGCGTAGACGGGTCGTGGAAGCGGGGGATGGCGAAGGCGGACGATTGAGCCTGGGTGGGATCGCCCGACGGAAACGCGGACTCGGTTGGGGCGAAGCTTTCGTTGACCGTGATGGACGGAGCGGCAGGGCCGGGAGCGGCGGTGGAGTCGAAGAAAACGGCAAAGAAGTAAGAG
>OMOG01000048.1 GCA_900290305.1 Candidatus Sulfopaludibacter sp. SbA4 | reverse complement strand
TCAGGTGTTGTGTTCCCTTTCCACTGGATCCGCATCTTGCCGCGTGGCCCTTCCAACTCAATCGGGCACTCGGAAAGACCAATGGCCTGAGGCGGCACCAGTTCCAAAAACGCTGCCGGCGCCATCGTGGGCTGTGCCGGTCCAGGGCCGGCTTCCGCCATCCGCTTGAGTTTGCCGTACTCCAGGTGAAGGGCCCTGGCCGCGCGGAAAACCCCGTGCTCCCGAGCCGCCTTAGCGGCTGCCGCCCATAGCGCCTCTGGGATCGGCAAGCGGGCCTGGTGTCTTTTTCGCCAACGCTCGAAACGCCGGCTGATTCTCCGCATGCCGACTGGAATTTCTAACGGCCCTTTGGCAGCCATAGCCGGTCCTCCTTGCCCCTGTTGGGGCGTAAGACCGACGTTACCAATTACGGGCAGGTGGAGTCATGCAGGCTTACCGAAACCTCACGGAGTACTGCCCTCAAAAGCCATCAACAAGAACGGACCGGGTGACTGTGTCGCCCTCCTTTCCGCGGCGCAATGACCATCGGGATCGAGACCGCCGGTGTTACCGGATGGGGGAGAAGGGGAGTGGGCGGAGGATGGCGTTGGTGATGTTGCTGACGATCTCGGCGTCGCTCAGGCCGGGCTGGGCGCGGAGTTTCTGCCACTCCGGGTCGGCGCCGAAAGCGCGCCAGAGGCGATCGCGGGCGGCGAGGTCGTCGAAGGAAAGCATGTAGGTGAGGCTGGGCAGGTTGCGGCCGATGATGGACTGGCCGAAGAAGACCGGGGTCATGGCCAATCGGCGGAAGACGGCGATCTCGCCATCCTCGAACATCTTGATCTTGCGGCGCGAGGCCTTCTCGTTCACGGATTCGTAAGTGCGCAGCTCGAAGATGCGGGCCGCGCGTTGCGGGGTCGTGGGAGGCACTTCGAGCGCCGGCATGCCGTCAAAGGCGCGCAGGAGCGTGCTTTCCATGCGGACATAGGCGGGGTCGGAGATGTTGTTGTAGGCGTCCCAGCCTTTCGAGAATTCCTGATCGGCGGCGAAGCTGGCGTGGATGGTCTCGATGGCGGCGAAGGAGGGATATGTGGCCAGCGAGAGGATGTAGGGGCTGCGCTCGCCGATTACGGGGCTGAAGAAGCCGACCGGGCCCACTCCGTTACGCCGGGCCGCCGGGAGGAAGACGGCGTTCAGGTATTGCGTGGTGCGCTCGACCTGCGAGCCGGTGCGCATGTAGAACCATAGGAGGTGGAAGATCTGGTTCTTGGGCGGATCGGCGGGCGCGGCGGCGGCCAGTCCGGTGGTGGCGGTGGTGAGAAAATGGCGGCGTTGCATCTAGCCTTATCCTCCTACGAGCACGGTGGGCAGGCCCATGACGATCTTACCGCCGTGGGCGGTCGTGTCACCGATGCGCGCCTGGGGCAGTCCACAGGTCAAAACAGTGGTCGACGCTATGGCGATCACGTCCGGCGGACCGACACAGACCAACATGTCGGTGATGCGCGCGGCAGGCAGTCCGCCGATCAACACGGTGGGGGCGCAGGGCGCGATGATGGGTCCGCCCACGTGTGGAACCAGTACTGTTACCGCGGGGCAAACGTGCATATCGGTCATTCGAGCTGCCGGCATTCCCATGTTATTTTCCTTCCCACAACTTGATGCGCCGGGCGACGTCCACGCCCTGCGCGATGAAACTCCGGAACTTCTCGGGGGCTTCCCGGGGCTCGCCACCCATGGCGGCGAAGTTCACCGCGCCCGAAATGGCTTTGGCGGTGAGGTAATCGCCGGGCGGTACAACCGGGGCCTCGGGAGGCGCCAGGCTGCCGCTGCTGAAGAAAGCTCCCAGGCCGGCGCAACCCGCGGCGGTGCCGAACTGCGCATGCTCCGCGGCCGCATGAGCTGCACGGCGGTTCTCTTCGGTGGGCTGCGCGATCCATCTTTCGGTGGCTTCGAGCGCGGCCTTGATCTTGGGCGGAGGGTGCTCTCCGGCCGCGCGCCGCGCGCTGATCCAGCCCCACCAGACGGCTTCGCGCTTGGGCAATGCGTGGGCCAGGAAACGGACGGCATCCGGGTAGAGCTGCTGGTCCACCAGCGCAGCCACGAAGTCAGGCGGTTTCTGGTCCGGAAGCAGGAGGGCCATGGCGTCGGGCCCCAGCTCCGCTACCGCGCAGATGGCTGCGGTTTGGGAATTCGCCTGTTCCACCGTATCCATTTTAGTAGACCATTTCAGAAGGACCGTTGGCTGACGCGCGCGGCTCGGTTGGAAAAACACAAGCGTCCCGATGAGTCGGGACGCGGCAGGCAGGAGTGCCTGCGCCACGTCGTCGCAACGGTGTCTCACGAATGCGCATACTAGTTAATCATCACCACGCCGCCGTTCACGGTCAACATCGCGCTGCCTTTGATCGAGGTCATTATGGCACTCTCTGCCAACTGGACCTGCGCATTGATATTGATCATCATGGCGGAAAGGGTGATGCTGGTGGGGTCCATCACGATGCTGCTCTGGCCGCACTGGATCGTAATCTTGGTCACGGCCGTTGTGGTCTGCTGGTTGTTGATCTGTTCGGTGAGATTGTTTTCGACGGTCAGAGTATCGTCGCCGGGGGTCATGGCGGTCTTGCCGATGTGGGTGGTGCGGTTGCGTTCCACTTCCACAGTGAGGTCCCTTTCCGCGTGGACCAGGATTTCCTCTTGGCCCTTCTTGTCTTCGAAGCGGATCTCGTTGTAGTTTTCGGGGGTGCCGTTCTTGGTGCTGCGGCTCTTGATGCCGCTCTGCGTTTTGTAGTCCGGCAGTTTGTAGGGCGGCATCATGTCGACGTTATAGACGCTGCCCACGATGATGGGATGGTCGGGGTCGCCTTCCTCGAAGCTGACAATTACTTCCTGCCCGATGCGAGGAATGTGGATGGCTCCCCACTGTTTGCCCGCCCAGTGTGTGGCAACACGCAGCCAGCAGGAACTGTCCAGATCGTAATGTCCCTCGCGGTCCCAGTGGAACTGCACCTTCACGCGGCAGTACTTGTCGGGGAAGATCTCCTCGCCGGGGGGCCCCACGACGGTGGCGAGCTGGACGCCGCGCACCGAAGGGATGGGGGTGACGCGCTGCGGCCGGTAGGGCAGGGCGAAGGGAATGCAGGAGAACTGGTTGGTGTAACTGAACGACTCGGGGGTGACGATCCCGATGGGCAGGCGCGCCTGATGTTCCACGCTGGTCAAAACGAATTTGCCGTTATCGGAGAAGTGCTCGGAGAGGTCGAAGGTATGGCCGGCGGTGAACCCGGCGTGTGCGCCCTTCGACTCGATCAGGAGGGCTTCGGCCGCCTCCTGCTGCATGCGGACGCCCACGGTCCTGACGTTCTCGGTGAAGATCCACTGCAGATGGTCGGGCTGCTCGCCGGCTCCTTTATTGATGCCGTCGAAGTGGCGCGAGTACTCGCCTGGGAACTCGTAGATCTCCGTTCCGCCGCTGCCCGCGGTCAACTTATGGGAGTCAGTGCCGACCTGCACAGAGTCCATGATGGACTTGTCGGCGGGGAGGCCTTTGCCGGAATTGGTCAATTGGAAATGCTCGTCCCACAGAGTGCACTTGGAAGTCCGGATCTCCTGAGCCTTGTACCAGCCGTAGACCACGTCGTCTTCCGGGGTGTAGCCGAAGAACTCCTGGTACCTGACTTGGGGAGTGAAGGGGACTTCCGGGTGGGAGCCGGGCGTGTTACCCAGCACCAAGGTGTGACTGCCGGCGGAGTGCTTGAAGAAGTAGTAGATGCCCTCCTCCTCCATCATGCGGCTGGCGAAGCGGAAGTCACTCTCCTGGTATTGGACGCAGTATTCGCGCGGCTTAAAGTCCCCTTGAACCTCGTAGGAGACATCCAGGCCGGCCAGCACCTTCTTGATGATGTCGAGACTGCTCATCTGTTGGAAGATGCGGCTGCGCACGGTGCGGGTCAGCAACCAGAACTGGGGAGCAATCTCCAGACGGTACTGACGGAATTCCATATCGCGATTCCCCTGCGCCATCTTGCGCACGATGCCATTGATGTAACGTGTGTGACCGGCCTTGGTATCGATTTCCACCGTGACCGGCTTGCCCAGCAACTGATCGAATGAAACGGATGTCCCAACCTCGACGACTGTCTCCAACTGGAAGCGAAACAGCTCGGAGATGGCTTCGCGTCCTTGAAGCTCGGTCAGGAACATTACGTTTTCACCCAGGGGTGTGGTTAGTTTGATGGGGCGATCGGTCTGTTCGTATGGCATGGAATTCTCCTTAAAAGCGGGGGTTTGGGGTTAGGGGTTGGGGGTCGGGGGTCGGGGAGTTGTAGACGAATGCGCCGTCGGGGCCGAGGG
>OMOG01000054.1 GCA_900290305.1 Candidatus Sulfopaludibacter sp. SbA4 | reverse complement strand
GCGTCGAGGGGTGGCGCGGCCTGATTCTGGTATTGCACCGCGACGGTCGCAGTCTCCGGCGAATAGCCAAACGGGACGACCCCGTGAATCTCTCCGGCCTGGACCATCAGCAGTGGCGCCGCCGTTCCGTTGATTGTCACCTGCACGCCGGCAAGTGAGGTTGGGTAGAGGCCGGTTGCGCTGGGGGCGCCGGCGACCGCTTGCGAAGGCCCCAGGTTGAAGCCGAAAATCGCGAAAATCTCACCCGAGGCGATTCCCGGACCAACCACGCCCGATGCGAGATTGTGCAGGCAGCCGAAGTTCATCGCGGGAGCACTGGTAAGTTCCAGAGGGACCGCCGTGCTGCCGGCGCTCTGCCGCAAGTAAGTGGCCGCAATCAACGCGCCCGTGGTATCAGCCTCGAGCGCGAACGCCCCGCCCGCCGACGAGCACGGCGCCGCCAGCAGGGGCGTTGAGGGCGCCGCCGGCAGCGCGCCCGTGCCGTGGCCGAAGGCATACACGTTGCCCGCGCCATCCTGCACGATCGAGTCGAACTGCGAGTTGCCGATGTCAGTCTCCGCCAGGATGCTGCCGCCACTGGACGAAAGCTCCAGCAGAAACGATGGCCCGAGGGGATACACGGGCGGCGCGGGTACCAATAGTGGCGAAGGCGTGGGCGCCGGGCTCACTCCCACCCAGGCTTCGCCCGAGCCGTTCACCGCGATGGCCGCGCCGGCGCCCGCCAGCTTCGCATTCAGCGTCGATAGGAACGTCGAGTACAGCACGCTCCCGCTGGAAGTATTTACTTTTGTTACGTAGGGTCCGGCACTGGAAGAGCCGGTAAGAAATGCGTCCCCCGCGGCATCGATATCGAACGACTGAATGGATGGCGCGGAGTCAGTCGAATAAGTCAGCACAGTAGCCTGGGAATTCAGCCGTACAAAGAAGGTCCCGCCCGGCGGCTGATGTCCTCCCGATGTGACCGGGAAGTCAGTGGAAGTAGTAGTGCCCGCAACATAGGCGGAGCCGGATGAGTCCACGGCGATCAGCGCCGGAACATCCTCGCCCGAGCCTCCCAGCAGCGTCGAATACAGCAGCGTTCCATCCGGCGCGAACTTGGCAACGAATGTGTCGCCGCCGGGAAGGATGGCCACCGGTCCGAACGGAGTGATCGAAACCCGCACCACCGTCGGCGCGAAGGGCCCTGCGTTTCGCGGTTGCACCACGCCTGCGGTTACCGGAAAGTCGGTGGAGTATGTGAAGCCGGTGACATACGCATTGCCCTGCGCATCCGTGGTGATGGCGATGCCGCCGTCTTCGCTGCTCCCGCCCAAGTAAGTGGCGTACAGAACATTACCCTTGGCGTCCTGCTTCATCACGAACGCGTGCGAGCAGTTCACAGAGGTTGGCGAGACGAACGGCGACAGTTGCTGTTCGGCGCAGAAGCTCACTGACTCGGTCTTCTGAAAGGCATTGGCGGTAAAAGCTACCGGCAGATCCTGCCCGGTCCGCCAGGTATTACCCTGGGCATCCACCGCCGTCTTGCCGGCAGTGGCCGCCAACACCGGCATGGCGAGAAACAGATACACGGGAAATGGGCCAACCGTCATATGACCGTTAGACGCAAGGCGCGCCGCAACGGTTCTACCGGCCCGGTGAGCCTCGACTTTGCTACTTTGGGAAGCTGATGCCTCTCGAAGCCATCACCGTCCGCGGTCCGTTTCACGGCCACAGCGGACACGACCACCACGTTCGCGAGTTCGTGCGCGAGCTGCACAATCAGGGGATCGCCGTGCAACTGTTGGACCTGCCGGAGTGGCATCCCGGCAAGCTTCCCGATGATCTGCGCGATCCGTGGTTCGATACGCTCCAGCAGGATGCCGGCGCGCGGCTGGTGCTCCACTTTTGCATGCCGCACCAGGTAGCGCGGGATCGCGGCAAGATCAGCGTCAATTACACGATGTTCGAAGCCGACCGCGTGCCGCGCTCGTGGATCCGGCAGAATCGCGGCGACGGCCTGGTCATCGTGCCGTCGGAATCGTCGCGCCGCGCATGGATAGCCAGCGGGATGCCCGCCCAGAAGCTGCGGCTGTGCCCGCTGGGCATCGATCCGCGGCTGTTCGGCGGCAAACCCGCACCCCTGGCGCTCACCATGAACGACGGCCGGAGCGTGGCCCGGTTCCGCACGCGATTCCTGAATGTTTCCGAGCTGGGACCGCGGAAGAACATCGCGGGCCTCCTGCGGGCCTGGATGAAAGCCACCACTGCCGCCGACGATGCCGTGCTGATTCTGAAGCTCTCCCGGTTTGCGCTGTACCGGAACCTGTTTCCCCAAATGGTCCGGTTGGTGGAGCAGGACGCCGGAAAAGCCATGGAGGATGCCGCTCCCGTGCACCTGATCGAGAGCATCTTCCCCGACGCCGAAATGCCGCGCCTGTATGCCGCGGCAACCCATTATGTCAGCATGTCGTTCGGCGAAGGTTGGGACCAGCCGATGCTGGAGGCCGGCGCGTCGGGACTCGAGCTGATCGCGCCGGCGCACAGCGCGNNCGACGATGATCCCTTGCCGTGCCGTGCCGGCGAAATATTGGGGCGACCCCGAAACGGCCAGGCTGTTTGAAGGCGCGGAGTGGTGGGAGCCCGGCGAGGATGAAGCGGCGGCGGCGATTCGCGCCGCGATCGACGGCCGCGGCGAGCCAAGACAATCGGCCCGCGAGCGGATTCTGGTGGATTTTACCTGGCAAAAGGCGGCCGCGCGCCTGATCGGGATTCTCGCCGAAGTGCAGGCGGCAAAGACGAAGCGATGGTTCTTTTTAAGACCTCGATAGAGTAGCGGCGCGCCAGCAGGTCCCACGCATTTCGGGCAAGCCGCTCGCGAAGCGCGCGGTCGCCCATCAGCCGGACGCAATGACCCGCGAACTCCTCGGGCCCGCCGGCGATCAGAACGTGTTCTTCGTGGCGCGCGTCAATGCCTTCGATACCGGCCGCGGTAGTCACCACGGGGCGCCGGTAGCTGAATGCTTCGAGAACCTTGATGCGGGTGCCGCCGCCTGCACGAACCGGGACCACCACCACGTCCGCGGCTCGATAGCACGGTTCCAGATCGGGAACCCAGCCGGCCACGTGGACACCTGCTCGATCGGCCGCGTCGAGCAGGCGGCTGCTCGCGCCCGGCCCCGCAATCTCGACCTGGAAATCTCCCGGCCACTGAGTGCGAACGCGCGGGACAATCTCGTCGCAGAGATAGCGCGCGCCATCGTCATTGGGATAGTATCCCAGGGTGCCGACGAACAGGAGCCTGGAGCCGCTGCCGCTGCCGGCGCCTGGCGCGGCGGCCGGGCTCCGGACCGCATTGGGCAGCACGCACAACTCGGCGCGGGTGTTGGCCTGGAGCTCCGCCCGATCCGCCTCCGAGCAAACATAAATCCGGCCGAAGCCGGCAAACGCTTCGCGCTCCGCCTCCTGGTTTGCCTTGGCCTGCGCCTCCTCGAACCGTGCCAGGATATGGTCCCGGTTGGCCTCGCAGAGAGAGGAAATGCGCCGGTGCGTGGTCGATTCGATATCGTCGAGGTCCAGATGGCTCAGCACCCCCGAATGGCGCTCCCGGAAGGGGCGCGCGTACGGCGCCATGGCCAGTCGAAAGACGTGAATGACGTCCACCGGCAACCGCCGCCAGGCCGCCAGTGGGCCCATCCATCGCGAGGGCGCCAGGAACGAAAGCCAGGACTGCCGCGGCCGTGCCACCACCGCCGTGCGCCGGCAGAGGGTTTCAAAAACTTCCGGAACGCAGGGCACAAAGGGCGGATACAGGGTCACCACGAGCAGCGAAACGGAATAGCATTCGGCCAGGCCTTCCAGCACCGCTCCGGCGCGCATGGCGAGTCCGTTTCCAGTGAGTGAAGGCACCACGGGGCTGAGATACAGAAGGTCAGGTTTGGAATCGCGCGCCGTCACCATCTTCGATGCCGGATCTCCAGCCGCGGCATTCCCCAGCATTGGTGGCCCATATCCTGCGCCATAATCCCCAGGCCCTCGGTTTCCAATTCCCCGCGATCGTTGCGCACCCGCGGATTGCCTTTGCCGTACGGAGCCGCCGGAAAGACCAGGCCATCGCGATGCAGGTCCGCACGCACCAACAGCATGGTTCCGCCCACCGCATGCAGCTCCACCAATTCGCCCTCCGCGCGCAGATCGTCGAGATGCAGGCTGCCTTTGTCCCGCCACGCGTTGCGGTCGAAGGTCGGCCCACCGTAGTCCAGCACGCAATGCGGCTGCACGATGTCCTTGCCGGTGGCCAGAAGGCGCTCGATGATGTCGTTAGGGTAGTCGATCACGTCGGCATCCAGCCACATCACCCAGTCCTCGTCATCCAGCGCGTGGAGGAGCAGGTGATTGCGGCTGCGTGCCAGGATGCTGCGCCGCTCCGCCTGAATTTCCTCCGCTCCGCGATGAACTCCCGCGGGCACGCGGTATCCAAAGTCCTTCCTCCAAAGCCCCGCGCGCCGGAACTGTCGACGCAGGTAGGGAAGGTGGCGTTCGAGGTCCTGGTAGCTGGTGTCCTGGCTGTCGCTCTCGAGAAAGCCGAGCGAGATCCAGGCATGAGGATAGGTCAGGCCGGCGAGCCGCCGGTAGTAGCGATCGATGCATCCGGCAGCGTCCTTCACGGGGGTTAGGATGAGGACGTTCTTGCCCGGCTGACCCGCGGAACCCGCGATCTCCGGATGGTGTTCCTTCCGGAGAAGGCGAGCCAGCCGATCCCGGATGCCGGTGCGCCGCGGCTGAAAGCGCGCTTTCATATCCAGGATCTGCAGCATTTTGCGGGATTCCCGCTGCATTACGGGGTCGTCGTCGTCCAGCGCGGCTTCGAGCGCGGGGCGCGCGGCATCGCCCAACTCGAGCACCCGCCGCCAATCTCTCGGCCGGGCCGCGATTCTGCCATAGGCCTCCAGACGATCGCGCGTAAGGGGCAGGCCGTCCAGACCATTACGTAGCAGGGCCGCCGCCGCCGCCGCGCGGATCCGAAACCAGGGATCGTCGAGCAGGCGCATCCACTCCGCCGTCTCGACCGGTGGGACAGACGACCGTTTTTTGTCGTCTGTCTCGCTTCCTGTGAAGCCATCGAGCGACCGTGCCGCGGCCAGCCGGATCTCGCGGTCCTCGCTCCCTAGAGCCCGGCGCAGGAAGGGAACGGCCTGCGCGTCGCCCTGGCGGGCCAGTTCGCGCAGCACCAGCAGCAAGGTGAACTTGCGCGGCTGTTGTGGCAGAGGTGGCTGTTCGTCGTTATCTCCCTGTTCCGGGGCCTCCGGATCGACGCGCTGATTGCGGGTCGTCAGATAGGGCTGCCAGCTAGCCGGGTGCGAGAGGGGCAGCATCAGAATGCGATAGGGTTTCCCCAGGCAGTACGCCACGTGTACGGCCCATCCCTCCACCGCGACGATCAGGTCGGCCAACCGGATGAACCGCAGGAACAAGTCCGCCTCTCGCGAACGATCGGGAGCTACGATCGCCTGCGCCTGCTCCGCGGGCGCGAGCCGCGACATGGCCTCTTCCAACAGAGCCGGCGAGCTCCACGGCGCGCCGTTGGCCAGGAGAACCACGTAGTAACCTTCCGCGATGAGCCGGCGCATCTCGAGCGCGAGCGAACCCATGGTGCGGCCGATGTAGCCCTTCACTCTCTCCAGCCCACCGAAGGGATTCAGGAGAGCGACGGGACGCCGGCCGGTATTGCCGCTGGTCAAGGCCGTCCAGGCGGCTTCGGCATCCGGCGATGCTAATCCCGTAAGCACCGGCTCGGAGATGGGGCGGTCTTCTCCGCAGCGCAGAGGGAGCCCCAACTCGGCGATCAGGCGAAAGGTGGTCTCATAGGTGTTCTCCACGCGCTGGCGGTCGAGTCGCAGATCGCCGGCCAGCGGGCAGCCATCGAGTTCGAATCGCTCGTACAGGAAGTGGTTGTATCCCTTCGTCGAGCTCAACACAAGGCGCGGACGCATCTTCTCGATGTGCGATTGCAGAATCGGTTCCAACTCGGGGTCGTAATTCACCTCGATTACGTTGGGCTCGAAAAAATCGACCGCGGCATCATGGGGCTCTCGCAGCAACACCTCGATGCGGGCGCGATCGCGGATCGGCACAACCGCCACGCGGGAGTGGCTGTAGAGATAGCCGCGGCCGGTGATCAGGGTGATTTCGAGCTGCGGGTTCGAGTCCAGCAGGGCCTGCAGTAGCGGAACGCAGCGCACAATCTCATCGCCCTGCCCGTCCCGGATATTCTGGAGCATCAGCACGCGCCGGGGGCCGCCGCCGAGTGCGGCTTGCATCTTGTCATGCAGTCCGAAGCGGCCCGCCAGGTGCGCGCTCGCGCGTTCGCGAACGGCCGGCGGGAAATCCCGGCGCGCCGCCAGGTTGTTGCAGAAATACTGGAAGAAGGGTTCCGCGGCGCAGCCTTGCGCAAATCGGTCGAACGTGCCGATGGTGAGAGCGTCGCCGCAACGATAGAGGCACGGCTCAATCACATTCTCGGCCAGCCAGCGGCGGCTGCCGCGGAGATGATCGAGCGCCAGCAAGGCCACCAGAGAATCGGCATCCAACCGCTCGGGCACCCAGGCGGCGGCATACTGAAGAGTCTCCAGGAGCGCCTCATAAACCGCTGCGGGACGATTCTTCTCTGCGAGGAGGTCGATGATCTCCCGGCACGCCTCGCGGCCGCAGGAGGTGGTCAGCAGCGATCGCAATACGTCGGCGGCCAGCCGGTAACTACGATCGGGTAGCCCGTCGGAGCGCATTGCCGATGCCAGCGCGCGCACGGTTTCGACGCCGGGCAGGCTGGGGCTGCTGTAGACCACGGTGGCGATTGCAAGGAGTGCCCGGTCGCAGGCTTCGGCGCGCACCCTGGGATCGCGGAGCGAGGCTTCGGCTTCCGCGAGGGCTTGTGGGGCAGGCGCCCCGGTTTGCGGGTCCGTTCCGGATTCCGCCTGCCAAGCCCCAACCTTTTGCTTGCTGGCCGTCATGTCGCTGCAGCCGTGGAAAGCTCCTGGTGAAGCGGCCGATAGACGGCCAGCGCCCACTCCGGCAGAAGATCCTCCGGCCGCCGGCGATGCAGGGGCCGCTCCTGGAGTCCATCCTCCAGAATGCTGCCGTTACCCTGATGCGTCCACGTATGCCCGCGGTCCTGCAGGGACCCCCGGTGCCTCACGGCCAGGAACGATTCGAGCGCGCGTACCAACACCACCTCCAGGCCCGCCCTCTGTTGATCGCGAACGAACCATACGTCTTCATCCCGTGGCACGGCCCGGAAGGGATGCTGCTCCCAGTCTTCGCGGGCGAACAGCAGCGTGGCGCCGGGAGCGTTATGACCGGCCGAGCGGCGCACCTCCCAGCGGGCCACCTCGAAGAAGAGAAAAGGAGTGAGGATGGCGATGGACGGGCGGCAGACCTTTTTTCGCTCCTGCTCGACAGCCGAAATCATCGCTTCCAGAAAATCGGGCGCATACCAATCGTCATCGTCCATCTTCTGGCACCACGCGCCTCTCGCCTGTTCCACGCCGCGGTTCAACTTGGCGCCAAGGAGGGTTCCCGGAGCGGCGCGAATCACGCGGCCGCCGAGGCCTTCCACTGCACGCGGGTCCACGGGATGCCGGTCGCCGTCATCCACGACGATCAGTTCCCGATTGGGGTAAGTCTGGTGACGGTAGCAGGCCAGCGCCACCGAGAGCAACCGGGGGCGGTCGCGAGTGGTGAGAATCACGCTGACCAGGGGGAGATTCGAATTTGGAACGACCATGTAAAGGAACCGGACTGGACCGGTCGCGCACCTTCACGTCCGGCCCGACCCGGCGAAACCATCAATGTCTATTCACGTTCGTGGAGATTAGCTTGACACACTCGGAAACACAGTCGCCGAACTCCTCGCCCCTGAGATGGAATATGTCTCTGCACAAATCCACGCAGAACTCGCCGATCCCGTCGCCGGCGCGCGCCGGCTTCCGCACAGCCAAGCCGCCCAATACCGCTCCGATTCCCGTGGCGAACCGTCCGAACGCCCTTCGCCGCGACATGCCGCTAGCCAGGTTCTTTGATAGCTCTTCGAATTGTTTGCTCATCCTTCCTCCATGTGTAATGACAGCGGCATTACCGCGCCGCCAGCATTGGTTGTTGTCTGACCCGGATACCGGCTCGTGCCGCCAGTTTCAGGATCGCCTCCGAACCCACGGCGACATCCGCCGCGAGTACACCATCCGCATCGATCCAAAATCCGACCGGTGTTGCGAAGATGCCATACGTCCGCGAAATCTCCCAATGCCGCTGCAGCGCGACCGGGAAGGTGAGGCCGTGCTCCGCGATCTTGCGCCGGTTGGCCTCCTCATCGCCGCGGCTGATCATCACGATCTGCACATCCCGCGACGAACCGTGCAGTTCTTCCAAGCGCGGCGTCAATGCGCGGCACGGTTCGCAGTTAGGATCGGAAAAGACCAGCAGGACTTCCTGGCCGCGGTAACGGTGTAGCGAAATATCGCCTCCGCCGACGAGCGGCAGTGTGAAATCGGGAGCGGGCGTGCCGGACTTCAGGCCGTCGCGCGTAATCTTGCTCTGGTCCAACGAGCGGGAAAATCCGCGGCGTCCGGCTTCGGCCTGCGTGGGCGCGGTGGCATGGCCACTCCCGCGCGCCGCGCGCAGCAGCGCCTCCGCTCCGGTGTAAAGAATGCTGGCGGTCATGCCGTTCTCATCCACCAGGTAGGCCGCGGGAGTCGTGTTTACCCAATAGAGCGAGGCGACTTCGGCGCCTTGTTGGAGCAGCACCGGATGCGGCACGCCATGCTGCGTAAAGAGGGAGCGGTTCTCCTCTTCGTCGCCGGTCGAGACGATCACGGGCGAGGGATGCCTGCTGTCGCCGGCCGGTAGGGCGGCCAGGTCGGGGAGCAGGCTGCGGGAGAAACTGCAGGAGGGGCTGAAGAAGATCAGCAGAATCCTGCGGCCTCGAAATCGCGAGAGCGTCATGGTGCCGCCGGTTAGCGCCGGCAGCTCAAAATCGTGCAAGACGGAACCGAGCGGCAGGCCATCGGAGACGCCGTTCAAATCGCCGGTCAGGATACCTTGGGAGTACAGCCGTTTTTCGAGCGCGTCGAACCGCAACTGCAGTTTTCCGATCTGCAGCAGAAGCTGATAAACGCACCAGCCCAAGCCCGCTATTGCCGCGCAAGCCGCGGCAATAACGGCCGTGAAAATAGTCAAGCGGTCCCCTCCGAGCCACGCATGCAGTTTTTATATTTTATGGCGAACGAACTGCGCGAGTCAATACTATCGATACCGTATGCCGGCGCCCGCTACCCTGTATTTTGCCAGGCTCCATACGCGGCGCCCCGTGTCAAGGTCTGCTGAGGCTTTCTTTGCGGCCGGGCCTGGCGCATCTTCTGGTATAATTTTTCGACGCGGGCGCGGAGTGCGCCGCAAGGCCGAATCGCATGAGTATCCCGGGATGGGCGATGGTTCTGCTTGGCGTGGTGTTGGCCGGGCTTGTGGTTGTCTGCTATCAGTTGATGGTCCAGCACGGCCGCATGGTCCTGCGCATCGAGGCTCTTGAGAAATCCCATTACAATTCCAATGCGGGAATGACCGCTCCCGAGGGGCATCCGCTCTGGCGCTTTTCCACGGGCAACCAGTGGGAGGCCGACAATGTGTGGGGTTCGATCTTCATGCAGGACGAGTACGGGATTCGGAACCAGCACTTCGAGCCTGAGGACATTGTCGTCGACGTAGGCGCTCACATCGGCACGTTTTCCTATCTCTGTTACATCCGCGGCAGCCGGTCGGTTTACTCTTACGAGGCCTCGGCGCGCAATTTCGAGTTCCTGCAGCGGAATCTTGGCGGCCTGCCGGGGATTCGTCTCTTCCATAAGGCCGTGTGGCGCAGCGACGGCGAGGGGGGCGGGGAGTTGTTGGTCTCCGGACCGGACGGCCAGAATACAGGCGCTGTTTCGGCATTAGCAGCCGGACGGTTGGTCCACTTTTCCAATCAGTCCGTTTCCGAGGCCGGCCCCGGCAGTTCAGTACCCGCCGTGGCACTGGATGAGATACTGGCGGATTTCCCGCGCGTCAAGCTCCTCAAACTGGATTGCGAGGGCAGCGAGTTCCCGATTCTGTTGACCTCCCGCGAGCTTCACAGGGTCGAGAGGATTGTGGCAGAGGTGCATGAAATCGGCGAGCCGGCGATGGCTCTCCTGGAGCCTCGCGCCCGGGTGCATGGATATACCGCATACGCGCTCGCGGATCTGGTTGCCCTCCTCGAAGGTGCGGGGTTTCGTGTCAGCAGCCGCGCGGGAGGGGAAGATCGCCTCCATCTGGTCGATGCCGTGCGCCCCGCGGAAGCCACAGCAACAGCATGATCCGGCTGGCGGCGTCCTGCGGCTGGGAAGGCGGGTGGGGGCGGCACGCCCGCTGTTTCGCAAGCGCCCTCGATCGGCACGAGCCGACTGAGCTGGTGGACTTGGATACGCCGCCCGCGAAGGGCCCGAAGGCATGGATCGAGAGATCGCGCTTGCGGTTTTCCATGGATTCGGCCGGCATATCCCTGGGAGCGCTCGAACATACTCCCACGCTGGGGACGAGATACCGGATTGCATTTTGCACCTCGGAGACCACCGCGATTCCCATCCCACATCTCTTCTACTTGTATCGGGCGGACATGGTCTGGAGCATGTCGTCGTGGGGCCGGGAACTGCTCGAACGCCACGGCCTGTCGGCGGAAAAAATCCGCGTGGTGCCGGCTGGAGTCGATACCACCGTCTTCACGCCGCCGCTCTCCGAACGTCAGAGGGGCAAGCTGTTTCGTTTTCTGTGCGTGGGCAAATGGGAGGAGCGCAAGGGTACCGCGGACCTGGTTCGGGCGTTCTCCGAGGAATTCGACCCGGCCGAGCCCGTGGAACTGGTCATGCACTGCGGCACATCCTGGGCCCGGAAGCTGGATTTCCGGCAGGAGATTGCGCAAGTGCTCGCGAGCACCGGCCGGAACGGGGCGCGCATCGTGCCCAGCGATCCGGTGGAGCTTCGAAGCCTGGTGGACCTCATGCAGAGCTGCCACGCGTTCGTGCTGCCGACCAGGGGCGAGGCATGGGGATTGCCGATCCTGGAGGCCATGGCCTGTGAGCTGCCCTGCATCGTCACGGATTACAGCGGCCCCACGGAATATGCGAACGAGGACAACTGTTACCTGATTCGCGTGCAGGAGATGCGAAAGGTAGAAGACACTGAGTTCTTTTATTCCGGCTATGACTGGGGGATGTGGGCCCAGCCGGACCTGGCGCACCTCCGCAGTCTCATGCGATTCGTCTACGAGAACCCCGAGGACGCCCGGCGAAAGGCGCGGCGCGCGCGGGAAGACGCCGTGAAATATTGGACCTGGGACTTGGCGGCCGAAAAGGCCGTGGCTCACATCCAGGAATTGCGCCGTGGAAAAGGCGCCTGATCCGGGAAAGCGCCGCCTTGCTACCATTTCTGAAATGGCGCCGCGATCCGACTCTCGACTGAAGCTGCTGCTGTATGAGCCTGGCTGGGGCCGATCCTCGATGCCGGCCGAAGGCACTGCGGACTATGAGATCCTCGAAGATCCCAGCCGGCTGCGTGAGGCGCATGCGGTGATCTTCCACATACCGACGGCGCCGGATTTGAGACGGGTCCGGAAGTATCCCGGGCAGAAGTGGGTGGCGTGGTCGTTCGAGAGCGATATCAACTATCCCATGCTGCGATTCGCACCTTACATGGCTCAGTTCGACCTTACCATGACGTATCGTTTGGATTCCGATGTGCCCCTGGTGCACTTCGGGCCGGAAACCCGTGACAGCCTCCGGGATCCGCCGCGGGAGAAGACCGCGGAAGCTCCTGCCGTCTACTTCGCCTCGAACGCCTACGACCGAAGCGGAAGGCTGCAATACGTCGAGGAATTGATGCGTTTTCTCCCCATAGACTCCTTCGGCAAAAGCCTGAAGAACCGGGAGTTGCCTGACGACCGCGGCCGGGAAACGAAGTTAGCCACGATCGGGCGCTACCGCTTCAATATCGCCTTCGAGAATTCCCTGACCCAGGACTACGTAACCGAAAAGTTCTTCGACCCGTTGCTCGCGGGTTGCGTCCCGGTCTACCGCGGCGCGCCCAACATCGCCGAATTCGCGCCGGGCGAGAATTGCTTCATCGATGCCGCGGCATTCGATGGCCCGCGTGAGTTGGCGGAGTATCTGCATTGGCTGACCGGGAATCCGGCGGAATATGCGAAGTACCTGGAATGGAAACGGCAGCCCTCGTTGCAGCCGGGCTTCCTCGAAAAGCTGGCGCTCACCTCTCCCGATTGCCTGGAACGCCTCTGTATCAAGCTGCGCGCCATGGGGTGCGGCCGGCCCGGCGGCAGATCCCTCTGGAGGCGCTGGTTTCCGTAGGGCGCTGGTTTCCGTAGGGCGCTGTCAACGGGCGATGGTGGCTCCCCATTCGTCGGGGCTCAGGTCCAGCGCATGCCGCGAGAAGAGCCAGTGGTGACCGTCGAGGTCCTCGACGCCGTATTGCCGCTCGCCATAGCACGTCTCGTGCAGATCCTCCACGATCGTGGCGCCCGCGGATTTCGCTCTCTCGTAGTGCGCATCCACATCGTCAACGAACACCGTCAACGATTGCGTTCCGTAGCCCAGTTGCGCCGGGCTTTGGGCGCCGTCACGAGCGCGGTTGAGCATGATCCAGGCGCCGCCAAGATGCACCTGCGCGCCGGAGATCGGCCCGTCCGGCTCGCCGTAGTGGTAGTGCTCGGTGAATCCGAAGGTCTTGGCGAGCCAGGCCAGCGCCTCTTCCACGTTCTGATAAGTGACGTGCGGCAACACGGTATCGGTGGGTACGGAGCGGTTCCGGATCATATCTGTATCTTACCCGGTGATTGTGATAGATTGCTTAGGGCTCCCGAATGACTCTGAGATTTTGTCTGGCGTTACTCACTGCGGCGTGCATCCCGATGCTTGCCGCGGAACCGCCGATCTCCATCGAGCACGTGACGCTCATCGATGGCACCGGCCGTCCCGCGAAACGCGATTTCTGCGTTCTGGTAGAGAGCGGCAAGATTTCCAAAGTGGCCGCCTGCCCCGTAGCGGCTCCCGCGGATGCGCGGCACATCGATGGCAGGGGAAAATTTCTGATCCCCGGCCTGATGGATATCCACGTTCACTTGCGGGGCGGCCCGGCCGACGAGCGCGCGGGCATTCGCGCGCTGCACAGCTACATCTACAGCGGCGTTACCACCATTCTCGATTGCGGCAACAATCCCGACTACATTTTCAAGCTGCGGGACATGGAGCGCGCCGGCCGGATCGCGGCGCCCCGCCTGCTGGCTGTGGGTGGAATCGTCACTTGCCCCGGCGGCCACGGCGGCGGACCCNNCGCGACGCTGGTCGACAGTTGGCCCTCCGCGATCGCGAAACTCGATGCGGCCATCGCCCGCCATCCCGACATGCTCAAGCTCACCTACGACGAGCACGGTTGGGGCACGCGGCCCATGATCCCGCTGCTTCCGGTGGACCTGATGGCGCACGTGATCCAGTATTACAACAGCCGCGGAATCCGAACCACGGTTCACATTTCGAACGAGATCCGGGCGCGCGAGGCGATCTTCGCCGGCGCCGACACGCTGGCGCATCCGGTGATCCAGGGGCCCGCCAGCGACGATTTCATTCGCCTGATGCGCGCCAAGATGATTCCCGAAGCTTCGACCCTGACCATCGGCGACAACTACAGCCGCCTGGCCGAGCATCCCGAATTCCTTGACCAGCCGCTCTACCGCGACACCATG